>JAISMJ010000107.1 GCA_031276815.1 Treponema sp. | reverse complement strand
GAATATTTAGTAAACTTTGACCACGCGATTATTTTGCAAAAAGAAGACCCTATTCTTCCCGAGCTTCTAAAGGTATATGAAGCACAGGGAATCAAGGGCGGCTCGGCATGGAATACCAGTGTCGGCATAGCCTTTGATACCGAGCTTGCAAAAGCCTATCCTGAATGCCGGCTTGTCGTTGTCAAGAAGGTCGCAACTGTTGAGAACTTGATTGAGGTTTTCTATTCCTTATTAAAGGATACGCTCAATATCAAAAAACTGACATTTACATCCGGCGACAATGCCGCTTCATTTAGTGTCAAATAACGATACAAAGAGAGCTGTTGTCCAACAAACATAGTTTGTTTTGTAACGGCTCCTTGTTTAGTTGAAGTTGTCCGAGTTATAAAACACCTAATGTGGTGAATAAATTTTAAAAATATTTTGTAATGAATACAATAACACATATAAAATAATGACGAAAATGCTCATTTCATCAATCCGGCAAAGACGCAAAACCGTGCGGGCGTCGCCACATTAAGAAGAAATAAGGAGCGGAAAAGACGGCGGTTGCGCGCCATGCCGCTTCACGTATTCCCGCGCTTCCTCGCTTCAAACACACTACGCCGCTCGTATGATCCCGCCGTAAGGCTGAAGGCAGATACGTGAGAAACGCCGCGTTACATACGTTATATAAAAGTATCTCCCGTGTAAAGCAACGCATGAAGCTGCCGCTACACAGCATGGGGGGTGTGGAATACATGATAGGCTGTCGAGTACTACGGAAAATCCGCCGCGCCGTTTGTTCACGTTCTTTAACCCTCGTTTGATAATGCTACCGTTTCTAAAAACGATATAATGCATCTGGTGATTTGTCAAGCGTTTTATTGTGAAATTTCAAATACACTATCTCTGGGACATATGTGTAACCTCCTCTACCGGCTGCTCTTCCCTTGCTGACTTTACATGGTCTTTCAGGCTTTGACAACAACTCAACAAAGTACTATACTCTATCATACTGGCTGAAAACGCCGGATAGTCTTGTACAATAGTAAAGAAGGATCGTCCCGATGATAGACCCCCGTTATAGTACCGTTCTTGCTCTAATCACCGTTTCGCTTATATGGCTCATAAACGATGCAAACAAGAAGCGCCGTCTGCGGACAACCGTCCGGCAGGAAAAACCGGACATACCGGGCGCGCCCAAAAGGATACGGGAATGAGCGGACGGATATACATCATAGGCGCAGGGTTTGCGGGGCAGACTCTGGCAGCGGAAATCCGTAAGAAGGCGGTTTTCGGTGAAGTCGCCGCGTTTTTAGATGATGACAACGGGAAAACAGGGCGGAAGATCGACGGCGTTCCCGTTCTGGGACCGATTCAGGATGTAGCGCGGCTTCTGGGCGTGCAGGCGGGTGATGAAGCCGTCATCGCCATACCAAGCGCGTCCCGCGAGTATCTTAAAACTGTGTACGCTATCCTGAAGTCCGCGGGTTTTCAGAAAGTACGGATACTGCCGTCCGTGTCTCAAATTATTGAAGGGGACGCCCACTTCATTCAAACCCGTTCCATAGACCCGCAGGACCTGTTAGGACGGACGCCCGTTACGGTTCATCTGAAGGAAAGCCTCGCGTACTTGAGGGATAAGCGGGTGCTTATCACCGGCGCGGGCGGCTCAATCGGCAGCGAACTGTGCCGCCAGCTTCTTTCAGGCGGCGCGGCGCGGCTCTATCTGTTTGGTCATGGAGAGAATTCCATCTACCAGATAGACAAGGAACTGCGGCTTTTACAGGAGGAAGGCGTGGGGGAAAAGGCGTCTATCGTGCCTATCATAGGGGACCTTAAAGACGCGGCGTATATGGATTACCTGCTCTCGCAGCTCAAAGCCGATGTGGTGTTCCATACCGCGGCTTATAAGCATGTACCTCTGATGGAGGAAAACCCTGTCGCCGCCATTGAAAACAACCTTTTCGGCACAAAGCACCTTGTGGACGCCGCCCGCGCCCATAGCGTCAAACGCTTTGTCCATATAACGACTGATAAAGCCGTGGAACCGGTATCGGTGTACGGCGTTTCCAAGTACCTGTGCGAACGGCTTGTGCTGGAGGAAGCCCGCGAATCGGGCGCGGACGGAGCGGCGCTCAATTTCATGGTGGTTCGTTTCGGCAATGTGCTGGGTTCGCGGGGATCGGTACTTCCGGTCTTTGAGAAGCAGATCGCGCAAGGCGGACCCGTAACCGTCACGCACCCCGACATGAGGCGGTGGTTTATGACCATACCCGAAGCCTGTTCTTTGGTCTTGAAGGCGGGCGGCGTTGGTAAGAACGGCGATCTGTACCTCCTCGACATGGGCGAACCGGTTTATATCCGCGATCTTGCGGAACAGCTCATCAGATTTTACGGCTTTGAACCTCATAAGGACATTGCCATCGACTATGTGGGACTACGCGCCGGCGAGCGTCTTGATGAAAAACTCTGGTCTGACGCTGAAACGCCGGTTCCAACGGAGCATAGCCGCATTGTACGCCTTGAACGGAACGCGCCGCCGGCGGAGCCGGACCTGCATTCGCTTATGGAGCGTCTTGCGCCTATTTGCCGGTTCGATCCCGCTCATCCGTCTCTGTACCGTAATGGCGGGAAACTACGCGCCGCGCTTGCGGACGCGGTGCCGGGCTATGACTATAGCCCATAAAGAGGGAGCGTACGTTGAGGGAAAGGCGGCGCATGATAGCCTAATCCCGCGCAAAACTCCGGTACTACTAACAGGGCTTCCGTGTGAACAGCCCGCCGTTTTTTTAACCCCGCATTTTTTGACGCGCCGCGCCCTCCATGGCGCGGAAAATGTATCATTTTTATGGTATGCATTAATACGTACGGTATATTTTTAAAACAAATAATAGATATGAAGTCAAGGTGTTATGTTGGGGCTGCGCCGGTGTAGGGCGTCACTTAAAATAGAAAATGCAAAAGGAACGTCTACATCAGAGTAATTATATATTATATAAAGAGATAATGAAGGAAATTTTCTGTTTTAAGTGACACATACAAATGAGAAAAAGTGAGAAAAACTGCGAGAAAACCGAGAATCCAGACCGAGCGTTCAAAAGTGTTCAAATGGCTTCAAATCTAGTTATTGCAAAGAAATAGACTACAAAAGCAGACGGCAAGACCGCCGTGAGTGCCTTAAAAGGTGTTGCATTTGAGAATCGCAATCAAAAATGTGTTGCATTTCTTAACAATTATATATAATATAAAGAAATATAGTAGTAAACCAACAAAAAGGTATTGCATAAAAACGTCAAAAGGTGTTGCATTTTATACCGTAGAATTCGCTAGTTTCATGTCCTTGAAAGCCAATAATTCTCTCATCTTGTCAAGAAGTTCTTTATAAAGCTCCCTATTTTCTTTATCCAACTCCGCAATACTTTTTTTAAGTCTGCAATCTCATTTTCAAGACGTTCAACTTCAGGATTATATGTCTGATTATGCGAAGTCATTTCGCTGTTCCTTACTCCGAGTAAGAGCCAATTTAAGTCAACCTGATATCTTTCTGCCAATGCGATTAGTATTTGCCGAGACGGTTCTCTTGCGCCTCGCTCAATATCGCTAATAACTGAATAACTTGTGTCCAATGAAACTGCAAAGTCTTTTTGCATAAGACCACTTTTTGTTCTTATTTCTTTTAATCGTCCTGCTATACCATTATCATCCATAATTCGCACCTTAAAACATAAAAGTTATAAAAATAGAAAAAATTCGCAAAATACGACTTGAAAAGTTTTATTTTGCGAATTATACTGTTAAAAAATAAACGGAAGAGGTTTTGTAAATTATGAACCAAACAGAGATAAAAAGCAAGGTTAAAGACTGGGATCGTCATTCACGAGTTATTCTCCTGTTGCAAGAGAAGCAAATGACTATTACTGAACTGTCTGTTTCGATAGGTGAATACATACAAAGCGTATCAGCATGTCTGTGGGGGATACCCGGCAGGCGCAATCCGCGTATAGAAACGAAGGTAGCGGAATTTCTGGGCGTTGGCAGGGAAGAACTTTTCGGCGCAGCCGTCAAACAAACACAAAGGTAAAAGTATGAAGCAATGGCTGTCTGCTTCTGAATTAGCGGAAATCGCTAGGTGGTGTCGTCAAAAGGAAGGAAATAAAGTAAGATAAAGAGATGAAAGAAAACAGAAAAGCACTGCATAGACACGACATCAGTGATAGGCTGTGGGAAAAGATAGAAGGATTACTGCCGGGAAGGGCGGGAAAACAAGGGCGGATGGCTCAGGACAACCGGCGGTTTATCAACGCGGTATCGTGGATTATTAGAACCGGCGCCCCTTGGAGAGACTTACCCCCTGAATACGGTGATTGGAAAAACACCCATCGGTGGTTTTGCCGCTGACGGGACCGGGGTGTGTGGAAAAGCATAGCCGATGCGGCGGGCGGGGAAGCGGATACCGGGTGGCTTATGATAGACGCGACGTATAGCAAGGTTCATGCGGACGGG
>JAISMJ010000091.1 GCA_031276815.1 Treponema sp. | reverse complement strand
AGACGGCGGAGCGTTGTTTTTAGACGGCGGGGCGTTGTTTTTAGACGGCGGGGCGTTGTCTTTAGACGGCGGGGCGTTGTTTTAGACGGCGGGGCGTTGTCTTTAGACGGCGGGGCGTTGTTTTTAGACGGCGGGGCGTTGTCTTTAGACGGCGGGGCGTTGTTATTAGACGGCGGGGCGGTGTCTATAGACGGAGGAGCGGTGTTGTAAGAAGGCGGGGGATTGTCTCAAGGCGGCGGAGCGTTATCTCAAGACGGCGGAGCGTTGTTTTTAGGCGGCGGAGCGTTGTTTTTAGTCGGCGGGGCGGTGTCTCAAGACGGCGGGGCGTTGTCTCAAGACGGCGGAGCGTTGTCTCAAGACGGCGGAGCGTTGTCTCAAGACGGCGGAGCGTTGTCTCAAGACGGCGGAGCGGTGTCTCAAGACGGCGGAGCGGTGTCTCAAGACGGCGGAGCGGTGTCTCAAGACGGCGGAGCGTTGTTTTTAGACGGCGGGGCGTTGTTTTTAGACGGCGGGGCGTTGTCTTTAGACGGCGGGGCGTTGTTTTTAGACGGCGGGGCGTTGTCTTTAGACGGCGGAGCGGTGTTTTTAGACGGCGGGGTATTGTCTCAAGACGGCGGGGCGTTGGCTTGAGACAGTGGGGCGTTGTCTTGAGACGGCGGGGCGTTGTGTTTAGACGGCGGAGCGTTGTCTTGAGACAGTGGAGCGTTGTCTCAAGACGGCTGGGCGTTGTTTTTAGGCGGCTGGGCGTTGTTTTTAGGCGGCGGGGCGTTGTTTTTAGACGGCGGGGCGTTGTCTTTAGGCGGCGGAGCGTTGTCTTTAGACGGCGGGGCGTTGTCTTTAGACGGCGGGGCGTTGTTTTTAGACGGCGGGGCGTTGTCTTGAGACGGCGGGGCGTTGTTTTTAGACGGCGGAGCGTTGTCTTGAGACGGCGGAGCGTTGTTTTTAGACGGCGGGGCGTTGTCTTGAGACGGCGGAGCGTTGTCTTGAGACTGTGGGGCGTTGTTTTTAGACGGCGGGGCGGTGTCTCAAGACGGCGGAGCGTTGTTTTTAGACGGCGGGGCGTTGTCTTGAGACGGCGGGGCGTTGTTTTTAGACGGCGGGGCGGTGTCTTGAGACGGCGGGGCGTTGTTTTTAGACGGCGGGGCGTTGTCTTGAGACGGCGGGGTATTGTCTCAAGACGGCGGGGCGTTTTCTCAAGACGGCGGAGCGTTTTCTCAAGACGGCGGAGCGTTGTTTTTAGACGGCGGGGCGTTGTCTTTAGACGGCGGGGCGTTGTCTCAAGACGGCGGGGTATTGTCTCAAGACGGCGGGGCGTTGTCTTTAGGCTATGGCTTTAATTCTTTAGGCTATGGCGTTTTTTCTTTAGGCTATGGCTTTAATTCTTTAGGCTATGGCGTTTTTTCTTTAGGCCATGGCGTTTTTTCTTTAGGCTATGGCGTTTTTTCTTTAGGCTATGGCGTTTTTTCTTTAGGCCATGGCGTTTTTTCTTTAAGCCATGGCTTTAATTCTTTAGGCTATGGACTTAATTCTTTAAGCCATAAGGTATTATCTCAAGACGGCGGGGCGTTGTCTCAAGACAACCGTACCAATGCCAAAGCGCCGTGCGCGTCCACACGCTCGTTGAGTATGCCGGCATACGCTCGTAATGCTCGTGATTACCCGGTGAGACGTTGCTTCCTGTAGACGAAAAGTCGTACGCCGAACTTGCTAACAAAGCCGAAGGTTATGGACACGCTTGCGTGGGCTTGCGTGCGCTTGTATTCCTCCGCTCGTTGTGGTATAGTATGGGGCTATGTTTGTATTGAAAATTCTTTTAGGGCTTGTTGGTTTAGGCATTGTTGTTATTATCCATGAATTGGGGCATTTTATAGCCGCGCGGGCAATGGGCATTGATGTGGAAGCCTTTTCGATTGGCTGGGGTAAACCCATACTCAAGAAACAAATCGGCGCTGTCGAGTACCGGCTGGGGATGTTTCCCTTAGGCGGTTATTGCAAAATGCGCGGGGAAAATGAGTTTGAGGAAGCCTATAACAACAAGCGGGAGGCAATTCCTCCGGTACAAGGGAGTTTTTTCGGCGCAAAGCCGTGGCGGCGCATCATCGTAGCCTTTGCCGGTCCCTTCTTCAATATTGTCTTTGCGGCGCTTGTCTTTTCAATTATATGGGGCGTTGGGTTCAACTTCCTCGCTATAGAGAACCGTATCGTGCTGGCGTCGGATATTGGCAATGAAGAACCGGTATATCCGGCAAACGCCGCCGGACTTGAAAGCGGCGACCGTATCATCGCCATTGACGGGACGCCTATGGAAACCTTCGGCGAAATACGGGAATATATCGCAATCAATGCGGAAAAACAACTTTCCGTCAAAATAGAACGCAACGGTTCGGTTCAGGATATAACCGTAACGCCGCTGCTTGACAAAAGCACGGGAGCGGGAATCATAGGCGTCTACTATTGGCTCAATCCGGTTGTAGGCGAGGTGGCGCCGGCGGGACCGTCTGAACATGCGGGGCTTAAACCGGACGACCGTATCCTTACGGTTAATGGAACGGCTATTGCGTATTCCATGGCGCTGCTGCCTCTGTTGGCGGATCAGCCGCAGACGCTTACCATTGGTTTTGAACGGGACGGAACGCCATTGCAGACCGAGTTGCAGCCCGTCTATACCGGTGAGGGCGTAGACCTTGGGTTTACGTTCAAAATGCTGGAATACCGGACGCCGAGCCTCTCCCCCTTCGCCGCGATCAGCAAGGGCTTGAGCGAAGCGTGGAAAATGCTTTCCGTGTCAATCAAGAGCCTTGCCCTGCTCTTCAAAGGTATCGATCTTACTCAAGCGGTTTCCGGTCCGGTTCGTATTACCTATATGCTGGGCGACGCCGCAACCGCCGGATTTAGCAGCAGTTTTGCCGACGGCATCCACACTATGGCGAATTTTATGAGCTTTATCTCCGTAGCGCTCTGTGTTATGAACCTTCTGCCGCTGCCCGTGCTGGACGGCGGTCTCATTGTACTTTTTATTATTGAAATCTTCAAACGGGGTCCTTTGAACCCGAAATTTATCTCAGTGTTTCAAACAGCCGGCATTGTACTCATTTTCGCTTTAATGACATTCGCCATATTCGGCGATGTGTTGTACCTTGTCCGTCTATGATGCCTATATACCGGTGAGGGACAATGAATGGGACGTTTCATGCTTTTTGTTTTAGCGGTTTCCGTATATGTATCCATGCCCGCAAGCGCGCAGGATGCCTTTCCAGCCTCCGGCGGACACCGGGGCGCGATACGATCCATCATCTATAACGGCAGCCATATCATCACAGCGGGCGCGGATGGTTTTGTGGAATTCTGGAATGTACAGCACAGCGCCGCAGAGGGGCGCTTTCAGATTAGCGTTCTTCCGTTAAAAATGATGCGGCTGCGTCCTGAAAGACCGCATCTTGCCATAGTAGAGAGCAATGGGAAACAATTCCGCGTGTCCGCATGGAATTATGAGACGAAAGAAAGACTGTTTGCTATGGATTTTGACGCGGAACCGGCGTACATTAACTATTCAGGAGCCGGAAGCTTTCTCATTGTATCTATGTCCGATCTTTCTGGAAGCCTCTGTCTCAACGGCGATACCGGCGAACTCCTCTATACGGTTCCCAATACAGCCGGCAGCGTGGCGCTTGCGGCAACCGGCAAGTCGGAAACCTCTATGATTTCCTACATGCCGTCGGGAACGATTTCGTACTGGAGTTTATCAGAAAACAAGGAAATACAGCACAGTAAAACGGTCGTTGGTTTGCAAAAGCCTATTCTCTTTGGGAATAACCGGTTTATCGCCGGTATTGGAAGCGGTTCGTCCGAAGGCAGGGGTTTATGTGTGATTGACGCCGTTACCGGCAAAATTCTTGATTACGAACCCCGTATCGGAAATGGCGTTGTGTCCGCTGTCCAAAGCGATTCGCCGGATTTTATATGTATTTCAGAAGACGCCAACCGTAATCAAACGCTTCATTCGTTTACCATTAACAGCTTGAAAAAGCTCGAACCTCGCTATAGTCCCCGCGCTATTGAGGTACGATCCCGTATTGAAAGCCTGACCGTCGTTCAAGACAGTTCGGCATGTGGTACTACCGATGGAAATGTATGGCTCTTCAATCCGGACGGCTCTTCCCTCATGCTTGCGGTTAGAAATCCGCTGCTGATAGATGAAATTGCCGTTGCGGGGGATGATACGCTCTTTTTTCTGGTACATAAAACCGTTGCCGCTATCCCATTAGACTGGAGGCTTGTGGCGGAAAGAGGGATTTCATTCAGTGAAAAAGGGTTTTCTCATATTACAGCCGCGAAGGATGGGGTTATTGTGTGGAATGAACATGAAACAAAACCGCGGTATCTGGCTGTTGGCACACGTTCTATTGAGCTGCCCTTTCAGAGCGGATTTCCGCTGCGAACCGTTACCAGCCTTAATGGAAAGGCGCTTCTTTTGGATGCTGTTGGGGAGATAACGGTGATTTCGCTTGAAACATACAAGAGCGTTTTCTCGTTTTCTTCGGCGGGTTCTGTTGACGCCGCCTTTCTTGACGACAGACACATCATCGTAGGGCGGGGGGACGGCATTGCGCCCTTCCTAAAGATAAACCTTGTTACCGGAGAAACCGTTCCGCTTGCCTATCCCGCATCAGTCGGGGTACGGGTTTACCGCGCCGCAAGCGGCGTTATGTATGGCGGGGTTATTACACAGGAGCGTGGAGAACAAAAAACGGTGTTACTTAGATTTGATATGACGGATAGTATGCGATTCCGGATTGTAGCGGAAGCGCATGGTGAAAACCTCACCTTTGCCATTGCGGAGACAGGCGGGATAGCGGTATCAACGCTCTCAAGCGGTCAGGCGGCAATGGCGCTCCCGCTTGGTGGAAGGAAGCCGTATACTCACCTTGAGCAAAAAGGCGGGTTTCCTGTTCATCTGGTTGACGGGGGGGCTTTTTTCATCTCTGTTGATACGGACGGCGTTATTTCGTGGCACGATCCACACACAGGTTTTTTGCTAGCTCACTTCCGTCTCTATGCGGATGGATGGACGATTGAACAAAGCAATGGGGCGTTTGTAAGAGGACGCTATTGAAGAGGGGTTGATCAGGTATGAGCGGGATTCTTCTGTACTGTCTTGATTGCCTGCGTTACGGCGGAACGTATATTCTCCGCGTATTCTTCATCGATGTTGAGCGCTTCCAGAGCATAGAGTGTGCCTAGAAGGGAATGACGGTAGAAAGGCTTCACCGAATTCAATGCCATTGTGGCAATATCAACAATACATTCGTTGCATGTACAAATCTCGCCTTCTGGAAACATTTCAATTTGTTTGCCAATTTCTTCAAAAACCAGCCGTTCCGCCTCATTTCTTAGATTACTAATGTCATAGTTATCAATAAATGCCATTTTTTCTCCTTTTTCTGTATTGGTTTGCGTGTAGAAAGTTATGGTCTCTCTTTTGCAAGATCAGTAAATTTTGCGTAATCTGATAAAAACTTGATTTGAACAGTACCTACAGGACCGTTTCGCTGTTTCGCTAGAATAAGACTCGTTACGCCTTCTTTTTTTTCGTCATTTGTAGCTTCGTCTTTTTTTTTTTCATATTCGCGTTCCCTGTGTAAAAACATCACTACATCAGCGTCTTGTTCAATGGAACCGGAATCCCTCAAGCTTGACAAGTTTGGTTTTTCTCCTTCCGCCGCCCGGGTAAGTTGTGAGAGCGCCACAACCGGAATGTTGAGTTCTCGGGCAAGACTTTTCAGTGAACGCGAAACTTCGGCTATCTGTTCAAAACGGGGTATGCGGGAATTTTCTACATTGATCAGTCCTATATAGTCGATAAAAACTATCGCGACTTTCTCCTGCGCCCGAAGCCGCCGCGCGAGCGCCCGCATATCCAGCAACTTCATATTCGGCATATCCACAAAGTACAGCGGCGCATCGTAAAGCCGTCCAGCAGCCTCTTGAATTTTAATAAAATCGCTGTTTGGAAAGTAACCGGTTCGCAGCTTGTTGCCATTTATCATAGCTTCACTTGAGATAAGACGAAGCATCAGGGACATATCAGACATTTCTAAAGAGAAAAATGCGGTCGGTATATGTTTTTGTATAGAAATATACGACGCCATACTCAAAGCCAACGCTGTTTTTCCCATGGAAGGACGCGCTCCTATGATAATGAACTCGGAAGGCTGAAAACCTGATGTCAGCTTATCAAGCTCGTCAAAGCCGGATGGAACGCCGGTGAATTCTTTCTTTGCGGCATATATACGTTCAAGTGCGGCTATTACATTGGGAATCAATTCCCGCACGCTTTTTGCTTTGAAGGTTTGCCGGTTATCGCTTAAATCAAAGAATTTTTGCTGCGTTTCCTCTAATATATCTCTTGATGTAAGCGATTCGTCAAAAGACTGCGCTATATTCTCACTGGATACCCGTTGCATGGCGCGGCGCAGAGCGTAACCCTGCACGGTTTGCGCGTAGTACTCAATATTTGCGCTTGTAGGCACCACATTGGTCAGAGACGCAATATACGCTGCTCCACCCACTTCTTCAAGCTTGCCGCTTTGTTTTAGTTCACCGGCGAGGGTTAAAAGGTCTGCTTTGATACCCTTGTTAAAGAGTCCTAGCATAGCTTCGTAGATCGCTTTATTTGCATTTGAGTAAAAATCTTCGGGACGGAGATACTGAATTGCTATAGCTATAGCTTCTGCATCAAGGAGCAATGCGCCAAGCGTCGCCTGCTCCGCAGTGTCATCATGTGGTGGAATTTTATCTTTTAATGACATATATTACGGTATCACTCCGCGTCGTTTTGTTCTGAATCCCGTTAAGTCTGTGCGTTTTGTTCTACAGCAGTTACAACCGCCGATTTCGGCGCAACTGCCTGTTTCGTCTGGGTTTCGGCTACACCGGCTTCCTTACGCCGATCTTCGCGTCTGCGTCGCACTTTATCAGTTGTGGAGGCTTTGATTTCTACTGCCTGCGCCTGTACTGTTAGCGAAATTTCCGCGACCTCTCCCTCATAAAGCTTGATGGTGATCTTGTATTTTCCCACGCTTTTAAAACTATTGCCGGGAATCTCAATACGTTTCCGTTCAAGCTGGAAACCTTGTTTGATAAGCTCATCAGAAATGGTCTGATTGGTTACCGCACCGTACAGTTTCCCGTTCGCGCCTGCGGGCATGGTCAGAAGAAGTTCTAATGCTTCCAATTTTTCCTTGAGGCTTACCGCAGCTTTGCGTTTTTCGGCTTTTCTTACCGCAATTTCATCTTTTCGGGCTTCAAAAATCTTGACAGTCTTGTCATTGTAGGGAACGGCTATACCCCGAGGGAAAAGATAATTTCTGAAATAACCACGAGCAACATCTCGTACATCACCTTCCTCGCCGAGTGTGGCAAGGTCTTTGTTCAAAATAACCTTCATACAAGCTCCTTTAGGAAACACTCACGAACCAATCAGACGCCAATCGCTCAACCGATCGTTGCGCTGCGTTTCCAATATACAAATGTCTCCCCTCGAATACTCAAGGGGGTTAGAGAACCTCCGTTGTGAGGTTCAGTAGGACAAAAAACCAGACTACGTCCGGTTTACATCATCGGAGTAGATGACGATCCGAATACACTCTCATCCATAATGTAACGCTTACAAGATATTTTAGGATGATGAAGTTTCATTTCTGAGCGGCACCCAATTTTCGGCAATGCCCAAGACAAGTACCCCTCCACATACAATCAAGTTAATAACTGGCATTATAACAATAATCGTAATCAATACAACTTGAAACAGGCGCGTAATGCTGGAACGCGCTGTTTTTGACAAATAATAAAAAACAATGCCCAACCCTTGAACAGTATATAGAAAAATACAGACGGTTACTACATTCCATGCGATTACTTCCATTGCTGACAGACCAGCTCTTCTGAAAGATACCGCTCCCAACAGGGCAAAGATCAAGAGCCAAATAAGCCTGCTTTCCACGTGATAATCAGTCAAATGCCGAGTTTTCTTCGTGGGCTTAACAATCTGGGACAAGAATACGCTCACCTGCCTGTTTATTGCAAAGAACACAAGCATTACGGCTAATCCTGCGCCATTTAAGATGAAGGAAATCGTTTTGTTTATAACATTCCTGACCTCTATGGCATCAAGATCGACTTGCACTATACCGGATTCCGCCGTAAAGTCAAGAGTGTTTTTTACAGAAGTCTCCATATATTGTAAAAACACCGAATAATCTGTTCTGAATATATCGATCAGAAACAAGATAAAAACAACCGCTCCGCTAATCACAAGCCGGTTTGCAGTAGAAAAACTTTGAAATGGTGGAGACATGATCCACGTCCAAAGCGCTAAAACAAGCCCGATACTTCCGCATTTCCACGCAAAAACAATCCAGTCCGCTACCTGATTATCATAGAACAACGCTACAAGAAAAACAAGTATATTTCCTATAAATGCTATTGCACAAGCGATCCACGCTATCTTTGTACTGCTGATATACGCAAGAATACCTAACGGTACAAGAAAAAGAATATAAAAGAAACCGCCTCCCTGAAAAAGTGCAATAGAAATACCCGCGCTTATCAGAGGAGGGACTAGCGCAATCGCGTTTTGTCCCAACCCATCTTTCGTCACCTTATTCTGCAACAAAAGGAAGCAGCGCGAGTATCCGTGCGCGTTTAATCGCCAGAGCGAGCGCTCGCTGGTGTTTTGCACATGTGCCGGTAATACGACGAGGCAGAATTTTTCCCCGCTCGGTAATAAAACGACGTAAAACATCGGCATCTTTATAGTCTATTTTGAGTTTCTGGTTACAGAATTTGCAAACCTTTTTCTTGAAAAAGACTTTTCCACCTTTACCACCGCGCCGGTCATCGCCATCACGTCCATCGTCCCCTCTGTCCCGTATATCACGCGGGGTTCTTTCGCTTGCAGCATCTCTATCGTTATATTTTTCATCAGTCATATAATAAACTCCTTCTTTAGTTTGAAAAACTTCTAAACATGTATGGTTGCGTTTTAGAAACGCTGTTAAAACGGAACCTCTTTATCAACATCTTCAAACGGAATATCATCAGAAAAACTGTCTTCCCCGGAAGAGAATGAATGTTTATCCGAAAATGAAGACGTGGAACGCGCATTATCATGGGTACCGTCCTTTTTGCGTTCAGTATAAGACATACTACTACTATATGAGCCACCTTGCACAACTCCATTTAGCGCGGTTCCGCCTCCCGACTGACCCGGTCCACTTCCAAGGAGCTGCAAATTATCCGCTATAATCTCGATCCTTGAGCGGTTTTGCCCATCTTGCTCCCAACGATCCTGATGAAGTTCTCCATCAACTCCGATGAGTTTACCCTTGACCAAATACCCGTTGAGAGATTCGCCTTGTCTACCCCACACTACAACATCAAAAAAGTTTGCTTCATCAACCCATTGTTCACCAGACTTTTTACGCCGGTTTACTGCAATGGAAAATTTACATACGGACTGCCCATTGGCGGTGTACTTGAGTTCCGCATCACGGGTTAATCTTCCCACTAAGACCACATGATTTATATCAGCCATTCGATACTCCTATTTTATTCTTATAAAGAAATATTTTAAAAGATTCCCATTGAGCTTAAAAATACGATCCAATACAGCTTGTTTTTCAGGGGCAAGTTTAACGGTGAAAAGCACGTATCTACCACGGCGTCTCTTTTTTACTTCATAGGCAAGGTCTTTATCACCAAGTTCATCTGTTTTCTCAATCTCTGCGCCGTTTGCGCTAAGATCTGCCAATAATTGTTCACGGCCTGCTTTATGTTGATCTTCCTCTAACGGAAAGATAACGGTCAGTTCATACTGATTCATAGGCAGCCCTCCTTATGGATAAAATAGTCCACCTCAAGATGGACAAAGAGGTCTTTACAATCTTTCTTACAGAAAGATTATGTTATTAAAGTATACTCACAAGCAAAGAAATGTCAATATAAGCCTGCAAATAAACAAAGTACATCACGTATTTCAACCGATTGAAAAATAAATCGCTTGATGAAATCTAGAAATGCATCAATATGATACATAGAAATTTGATACTATGACACATTTGTAAAAAAATGATACAGAAGATTGTTTATCTTCACTCAATTTGGCAAAAATGAATATCCAGCACTCGTACAATTTCCTATATCCCCTAATGATCCGCTATTTTTCTTCATACAGTTCGCTTTTTCCATGCCTTTTTAATGCTTTTCTATTTGGCACGCTTATTGCAAAATATAAGTGTTGATGAAGACTAAAAGCCATGATGCCTAGCGGGTCGGCTGCACATAAGGTCTCATCGAACATAATGAACAGGACATAAACCCTGATCAAACGCCCTTGAGGGCGTTAAAGATAATTGTTGCGGATTTCAAATCTGCAAAGGAGTTTTACCATGAAAACTATAACCCTCTATCCCTCTATCGAAAACGTAATGGATGATTTTAACCAGTACGTAGATTCGTTCTTTAACGACTTCCGAAGTTCACATGCTGCGCCTGCATCCCGTCTATTCGGCAGAAATGTAGAGTTTCCCGCAGTTGATCTTCAAAGTACGGAAAATGCTTATATTATGGAGATCGATCTGCCCGGACATGATGAAAAGAGCGTCCAAGTGCATGTTGATAACAACCGCCTAACCATTGAATCTGTGCAACAGGAAGAAAAAACCGCGCATAAAGATGAAGGTTCTTATCTTATTAAAGAGCGCAGAAACCATTCTTTTACCCGCGTGTTCCAACTACCCGAAAACGCCGATCCCTCTGCGATTACGGCGGTGTTCAAAAACGGCGTACTGAATCTTGAAATCAAGAAACGTGCTGAAGCTCAGAAACGTCTGATACAAATTAACAGCTAACAACACATGCCATACGAAGGGCGATGTTTTAACCCCGCTTTTAGCGGGGTTTTATCGTTCTTTGTCTTGAGCTATATAAGGCTTTATCTACTTTTTCCGATAATAATAACAGATGATGTTCAAGAAAGCCTTTTCTCTACTATTAATGAGCCTTTTTATTGTTTCTCTCTGTGCCTATGATGTGCCTATCGCAAAGATAGAAGATGATTCCACCTTGCGTGCTATATTAAAAGATACATGGTTCCTTGAAGCTCCCTATAAAGTGCTTGCGTTGAAACCTCTGCTCCGCACCCTCCCCGGCGGCGACACGATCGAGGTACGGGTTGAAGGGAATAAAAACGAATTTGGGGTTGTGCTGGCACGGGAACGGAACAAGGCGTATCCGGGCTGGGCGCAAGGTTCATGGGTATTTACAAGAAGGCGGGACACCGGAGCCGCTGTAAGGATACGTACCTTCTTGAGGAGCGATCCTAATGTATATGTACAATTCCGCCCCATGACAGCCGATAAATCTGCTATGGACGTAGTGGTATACGATGCCTATCTTATCCATTCTTTGCCCATCCCTTTTTCTTTTGACAGGTTGCTCACGCTCTCCGTTAAAGAAGTGCTTGCCGCCGTA
Organism: Treponema sp.; assembly: GCA_031276815.1. Classification (GTDB taxonomy): domain Bacteria; phylum Spirochaetota; class Spirochaetia; order Treponematales; family Breznakiellaceae; genus JAIRKH01. The sequence continues at coordinate 3,151 of JAISMJ010000091.1, read as the reverse complement.
GGCGATAAATTCCCCCGTACATACTTCGAGCCACTGCCTGCTCTTTATAAAGATACCGGAACGTTTATAGCTGGTGTCCAAGCCTACCTTCCGGGTTTGACCTTCCGTGATGACGGCGCTATTGACGATTCAGGCAATTACGTGTTTATCGAAACCGGTGAACGCCAGCTCGGAACAGAGGGGCTTAACTGTTCCGGTTTTGCGAAATGGGTGATTGATGGGCTGGTGCGTCCTATTACCGGCAAGCGGCTTGCTATTGATCGCTTAAAGGCGCATTACGGTAACCGGGGTAATAGTTTTAGCATGGTGTATGATGATGTGCGTGACCCATTCTTCGGGCTTGACTGGATACGTAATCTTGCGTCCGCAGCCGGTAGCGCGATCTTGTCACCGAGTTATGGAACGCTGGATGAATTCGAGGTACGGACATGGCGCTTCCCATCGATCATGTTGCGTTCCAATACTGGAACTATCACCGAATCTTACGTTGGTTTCATGGAAGATGCCGGCTTTACCATCGAAGGATTGTACCCGCTCCTCTATATGCTTGCCATTGATGAACCCGGATGGTTCTATCTTGCTGCTGTGAATGACGCATCTGGTCCCAGACCCAGTCTCAGACAGTATTTCCATATTGCGGTTCTAGTACCTTATTTTAACGAACAAGGTAATTTTGAAATTACGGTTTTTGAAAGTGCGGCAGAGACTAACTTCAAAAACTTCAGAACCCGTTATCCTCAAGGAACCTGTGTCAACCTTGTGAGAATTCCGGTTAGCAGCCGCTTTGAACCGTAGCAATTTTTGTATTTTGGCGATAACCACTTTGAGTTAAAGTATATAAATGGAACATCGTATATTTTATATACAAAACAATCGCCGTATACTGGCGGTTTTTCATACATATTGTCTGGCTGCGTCCAGCAGCTTCCTCACCGTCCGTTAGTTATTCGCGCGGAATTCCCGTGCTATATCCCGTTTCACATCGCGATCCCGTATATCCGCCCGCTTGTCAAAGGCTTTTTTACCCTTGCATAACCCTAGTTCTACTTTGACTCTGCCATTCTTGAAATAGAATGAAAGCGGAATGAGGGTATAGCCTTTTTCTTCAACCTTGCGGCGTATGCGCTTTATCTCCGCCTTGTGGAGAAGAAGCCGCTTCTTCCGCGCCGGATCATGATTAAACAGTGAGGAAAAGGGATTTTCAGCCACGACAAGGGAGCGCAGCCATATTTCCATATCAACAACCTCCGCCCATGCGTCCGGAAAGGAGATTCGTCCCTCTCGAAATGATTTTACCTCGGTACCGAGCAATTCTATGCCGCACTCATAGCGTTCATCGACTGCATAATTGTAAAACGCCCGCCGGTTGACCGCGATGATCTTTACGTCCTCACTCATAATTCGTTCCTTTTTTAGCAATAACCGGTCTGAAGGACACAAACGGAGAGCAGAAATCGGGTGGCAAAGAGCCCCGGCTTTCAGTTTTCATGTATGCGCCTCCGCGTACGGACCGCTCCGGCGAACCTACCGCCGCTATGCTTTCGCGCGTTGCCGGAATGTCATTGAACGGCGCAAAATGATCCTCGCACCAGACCGCCGGATGTACCGGCTTCGCTCCGGCAGGTATACTTGGCAGATGTATGATGGGAAACAGATCATTGACCGTAGCGTATTCCCATTCCCGCTCGTAGGGCAGGCGTACCTCATAGCCGGTATCCTCCAAGAAGGTGGAAAGCCACGCGCAGTACGCCTTTGCCGCATACCATGACACGCCGGTTACGGGTGTAAACGGCGGCGCGCCGTCATCTATCAGGTAGTCTTCGGTTACAAGTCCTCGCGCTGCGAGATCCGCGGCATGTTCTTTTTTCCATTCCGGATTCACGGCGAGAAAGGCATCCCACCCTGTGGGCAGAATCTCCATTGTTGCGATACTGAAATTCTCTATGGTAAAGATACGGCTTCCTTGAGACAGTGTTCCCCCCGGCACTGGATAAAAAAGCGCCTCGTTGACATTGAAGGTTTCGCCCGTCTGCTGGTCTTCTCCGGTATGCGCCGTCCGCGCCGCATCCCGCGACTTGGCATACCACGCGGAGCCGGTAAGGACAGCTGCGGATTCCGGCGGTACAAGCGGCGTGATGAGAGCGGCGAGCTGTTCCGCAACGGCGGGGTTTTGAGAAAGAAAGGCAAGCATGTCTTGAGCGGAAGAAACCACGGTAAGCGGGGATGGGGAACGTCCCGCGTTGTCAATCAGGTACTTTGAGCGGATGAGATCGCGCGCGCCGGCGGCAGTGGATGCGAAGCGTGAAACCGCTTCCAGCGTTTCGTTCATAGCGGATAACGCGGTGGCGTTCCCATACGCGGCGGCGCGGTAGGCGGCTTCGGAAAGAGAAAGCGGTATCTGGTAGATCGCGGTCGGCTCTCCGGCAAAAGACCATGCGGCGTACTCGGCGGCGCCCTGATTAAGAACAGCCATCGGATCGGGCGTTTCAAGCGTTACCTGTATCGGAAGCTTTTTAGGAAACAGAAGAGACCCAAACGTCCGCCCCGGAACATCAATACCGGCGCTCCATTCCGTAAATGCAGGCATGCTTACGGTTATGCGGCGCGTTCCCTTCGGGATAAAGACCGCCGCGGGCGCCGCCGCTTGATACACGCCGTCAACCCACAGAGCGGCGCCTTCCGGTTCCGTTGTAACAACCGCAAGGCTGCCCGGATTGCTCAATCCCGGATAGAGAAGGATAAAAAAGAGTACTACAAGAATGATAAGCCCATACAAACCCGCAAGATACACGCCCGGGCGGACGCCGAATAGAGGTTTTAGATGTACCTGATCTTCAGGAAGCTGCTCAAGCTTTTTTTTATGTCCAAACATTCCAAACATGAGGCAAGTATACTAAAAAGAACGGTATGTTGCAAGATCAGAATGCAGAAGCTATGCCGTTGTCGTCAACACGGTAAGGCTTCACAGAGCTTCACAGAACGCGGGTAAAGACGTGGAGAGTAGAGACTATAAAAATTAAAGGATGATCTTCCGGATGATGGTTACTATGTATGTTCTGCCTATTTCTTTTGCCATTGCGTACGGGCAAAGCCGCTTCCGCGTCATGCGGACGCCAGCCCTTTCCTTTAGCGTGTTCCCGTCAGACTGCCC
>JAISMJ010000007.1 GCA_031276815.1 Treponema sp. | reverse complement strand
AGCCGTGTGTGCGTCTAACACTAGGCGGTGTCGTCAAGATGTCGTGTCCGTCTAATATTTTTCCATTTTCTTTCATCGTGTTATCTTACGTTATTTCCTTCCTTTTGACGATACCGCCTTATTCATTCGCTACGGCTTTTAAGTCATTAGCCATGGCTTTTGACTCATTCGCTATGGCTTTTAAGTCATTCGCTATGGCTTCTGACTCATTCGCCATGACTTTTAGTCATTCGCTATGGCTTTTAAGTCATTCGCTATGGCTTTTAAGTCATTCGCTATGGCTTTTAACTCATCCGTTATGGCTTCTGACTCATCCGTTATGGCTTTTAAGTCATTAGCCATGGCTTTTGACTCATCCGCTATGGCTTTTAACTCATCCGTTATGGCTTCTGACTCATCCGTCATGGCTTTTAACTTATCCGTCATGGCTTTTAACTTATCCGTTATGGCTTCTGACTCATTCGCTATGGCTTTTAAGTCATTAGCCATAGCCTAAAAACTATGTATCATAACCACTCTATGCGGATATCAGGCGAGGCGGCGGAACCGGATCAGCGATAGGACCGCGAAACTGCGGACGGACGGGATGATTAAGGAGCATAGCGCAAGTATTGACACGGGCTACACTGCGGGAACTTCCGGTTAAACGCGGAAGTTCCCTCTAATGGATAGGGCGTACAAAAGGGAATGAATACCACAGTCCATCCGGCTATAGATACGAGAGGAAAGCCGGCGCGTATCCTCCGTTCCGCGGGGCAGGAAGCGGAGTGCGCGTATACGATGCGCTTAAATGGGGGTTTGCCGGTACGGGTCTTGTGCGCTGATAGGCGGAAGCGGAAGGAGGCGCGGCGCTATAACACAGAACTATAAGGAACGCCATCGTATTGCAAATGCGTTTCGGCGGCTCACACAGGAGAGAGGTAGCGCTACTCGCTATGCTAAACGCGTTGATTCCTTTCTTGCCGTTCTCTCTGTTAGATGTAGCTTCCTCGCCTTTTGACGACACCCCTAGCAGAATTAGCTATAGCATAAGTATCAATCCTCCCCGTTTACGCGGTGGTAGTTGAAAGGGCTAGAACCGAAACGATACCGCTATCCCGTTCCCCAGAAGGCGGAGGGTTATGGTATGTCCGGCGTTTTGCTTCTTGTGCAGTATGGGCAGTACCCATCCGTATACCGTGCCGATTGCCGCGCCTGCAAGCACGTCCGAGAGAAAATGGCTGCCTGAAAAGATGCGGCACGCGGCGATGCCGGCGGCTACTGCGTATGCCCCGCCGATGACCGGCAGGTTTAGGGGCGAATCGGGGTGTTCCGCAGAAAAAGTAGCGCTCAAAAAACCCGCAGACAGAAAGGCGAGGGCTGTCGAACCGGAAGGGAAACTGTTATAGTAATCGGTTTCCAGACCGGCAGGGACCGCGCCCGCATACATATACGGACGGTAGCGGATAACGGCGTTCTTCAGCAGTTCCTTTGTGCCGAGCGTAAGGAGAACCGCTTCGGTATACATGATGCCGTAGGTGAGCAGCGCGTCTTTGTCGGTGAAGTTGCCGATAAGAGACAGGGCGGGCAGCGCAAGCAGCCCATAGACGCCAATGTCGCTTATGAGGTCCAGCGGTTTGTTGTAGGGAAACATCAAAGACCGGTCAAACGCATTGACGCTGTTTTTGTCCAATGCAGCCGGCGGCGCTTCCGGTTCATTGCTGACAAAAAAAGGGCTGATGAACAGACCCAGCGACGCCGCTCCGATAGCAATGTCTTTTGGCATATCATAGGTAAATACGCTTTGCGTGTATCCGTGAAAAGCAACTATGAGCAGACAGAATAAAGACGCTGTTTTTTTCATACGGTTCTCCTTAAAGGCTTCTCCCCTGTTCCACGAGCGGCGGTGAAACGCGCAGTAGGTAACAATAGCATACATAGTCCATTTAAGGCTAGTCTTTTACAAACCGTTTCAGTATTATATACCATGACACATCCGGATACGCATCTGGATAAAGGAAAACATGGCGCAGACACAAGCAACCGATAGACTCGGAACGGAACCGGTCGGCAGATTATTACTACAATTTTCCATACCTGCCATTGTAGGTATGATGGTAAACGCGCTGTACAACGTGGTTGACCGTATCTTTGTGGGGCGGGGCGTTGACGAATTTGCGCTTGGCGGACTTTCCCTCATCTTGCCGCTTATGACTATATTCATGGCATTTGCTATGCTTTTCGGCGTCGGCGCGGCAAACATGATATCCATGCGACTCGGACAGGGGAGGAAGGACGAGGCGGAAAACGCCTTGAACCACTGTTTCTGGCTCCTGTTAGGCGCAGGCGTCCTGTTCACGGTCATGGGGCTTATCTTCATGGAACCTATCCTCTCCGTGCTTGGCGCACAGGAAGGAAGCACCGCGCTTGGGTATGCGCGGGACTACTTCCGCATCATCCTGTACGGCGCGGTCTTTTCCATGCTGGGCTTCGGCTTTTCACACTGTACGCGCGCCCAAGGCTTCCCCACCGTCACCATGATAAGCATGTTCATCGGCGCGGGACTCAACGTGATCCTCGATCCTATCTTTATTTTCGGTTTCAAATGGGGAGTCGAAGGCGCGGCGTGGGCGACAATCATCTCGCAATGCGCCGCTACGATATGGATAATGGCGTTTAGTTTCAGCAAAAAAGCGGTCATCAAGCTGAAATTCACGTCGTTTACACCCTCTTTCGCACTGGTGGGAGAGATACTAGCGTTTGGATCCGCCCAGTTTCTTCTGCAATTCATCATGTCCGGCATACAGTTACTCTACAACGCAAGCATGGGCTGGTACGGCGCCGACACGCTTGGAGTCGCCAACGGCGGGGACATCGCCCTGTCCGTCATGAATATCGCTGTTTCTATTATTATGCTGATCCTCATGCCCATATTCGGTATCAATCAGGGCGTTCAGCCCATACTCGGCTACAATTACGGAGCAAAAAAATACCGCCGCGTACGCCGCGCATATCTACTTGCGGTCATTGCGTCAACCGCCATCTGTACGGTAGGCTTTGTTCTGACGCAAGTCTTTCCCCGCCAGCTCATCAGTCTGTTCACGCCAGATGGAAGCGACGCCTTGTGGAAGTTCGCTCCGTGGGCGATACGGGTTATGACCGCTATGCTCCTTGTGAACGGCTTCCAAATCGTGTCTTCTAATCTGTTTGTCGTAACCGGACGCCCAAAAGTCTCGATTCTGCTCTCTATGCTCCGCCAGTGCATAGCCCTTATCCCCTGTATACTCATTTTCGGCAAACTCTGGGGCTTATGGGGCGTGGCGGCGGCAACTCCTGTAGCGGACGGCTTTGCATTTATTGCAACCGCCATCTTTATCGCGGTTGAGTTAAAGAAACTGAAGACGGCGAAGACGGAAGACGGCGCATGAAGAATCCCATGCGGGAATCGTTGGGTTCGTGAATCGCAAAATTAGAGGCGTTCGCTCCGTTCCCACTCATGCAGGAATTGCAGCGCGTACTGCTGAATGCCGTTGAAATACGCATCTATAAAGCGCGTCAAGGCAACGCCTACATACCGGTAATGCCAACTTTCCCACCGGTAGCCCGTAACAGCCTCGTATCCGTTTGGAAAAGAGAGGGACCAGCCAAAGCGGCTTGCGTTCTCAAGCAGCCATGCGCCGGCTTTGGTTTCCGCAAACGTATCGTCTATGGAACCGAAATCCACCGCTAAACCGGTCTGGTGCTGGCTGTACCCCGGACGCGCCGATTCTCTGTCTGCGGCTTCCCTTCCCATTTCCTGCACAATTCTGTTGTACACTGTTACCTGATAGTCGTATGAACGGTAGCTTGATGAAACAAGGAGCGTAACGCCGTCAGCTTGTGCGGTTTTTGCCATTGCTTCAAGGCTTGCTTCGGCAAAACTGCGGAGCCGGAGACCGGTTCTTCCAATACGGTATGCCTTGCCTTCTGTAAGCGGAACGAGATCGTCCGGCTCGTAACCGTGGGGAAGCGGGCGCTGCTTATCCACCAGAAAATGGAGGTACGGGTCGCCTTCAAGCGCCATGTTGAGTTCGTCTAAAAATTGAGCGCTGGAACGCGCCTTCTCCACAATAATTCTAGCGCTGTCATCAGGAATACCTGCCCTTTGCAATGCCCGCTCTACGTTGATCACGATCTCATCCGTCTCATTCACCTTGAGTCCCTGTGTTTCGACTCCAGTTTGAACATGCTCATTCCCGGCGTTTCCGGCATCCGGTTTCTGCGAAATAGTTGGTTTTATACATGAAAATAAAGATAAAAGACAAAAAAACAATGCGGTCATTTTTACCATTTTTTTATACTTTTTCTTATACAGTTTCGCCGCGCTCTTTTTTGAACGCTTCGTACGCTATTTTAGCCGATTCTTGTTCCGCGGCTTTCTTACTTTTACCCATGCAGGGACCAAAAAATCGCGCGCCAACCCCCGCTTCTACCCAGAATGACCGGTCGTGATCCGGACCCGAAGATTTCACCAGCTTGTAAACCGGACACATTTTGAATTCATGCTGACAAAATTCCTGTAAAAGGCTTTTATAATTCAGGTAGCGCCGTTTTTCAACTACGTTAGCGATCTCTTTGATGATACACCGGCTCACAAATGCAAAAGCATGGGTATATCCGCAGTCAAGATAGACAGCGCCGAAAAGGGCTTCAAGAGCGTCTGCCAGAATAGCGCTTTTGTTCCTGCCACCGGTGCTTTCTTCGCCTCGTCCTAGAAGAAGCATAACATTGAGCTGTAATTCACGCGCTATACCGGCAAGAACCACCTCAGACACCACAACGGATTTTATTTTGGCAAGTTCACCCTCTGATTTTTCAGCAAAACGTTCATATAAAAGAGCGGCGGTAACAAGCCCCAGAATGGCATCGCCCAAAAATTCCAGACGCTCATTATTATAATGGTGCTGCGCTTCATTCGACATAGAACAATGCGTCAACGCGAGGTTGAGCAACGCGATATTTTTGAATTTCACGGAAATAGTTTTTTGGAAAGAGAGCAACTCTTTTTTTCTTTCCTTGTCGACCGCCGGAAATCCGGCAAGAGAATCTACCCCATACCCACCATCAACGGCTATATGAGTCTCCTTTTTTACACCGTGTGTAGACATATCTGAAGACTCTCGTGATGGCGGATCGATAATTCTAGCAAGATTAAAAAGACGCACGTTTATTTTTGCTGGGATTTTATATATTCGTAAGCATCTTTGACCGTTTCAAACTCATTCGCCTTTTCATCCGGGATCTCAATCCCCATTGTTTCCTCAATGGCGTATACCAGTTCGTACGTATCAAGACTGTCCGCACCGAGATCCTGACGGAAAGAAGCATCCATCGAGATCTTGGCTTCGTCAATATCTAACTTATCAGCGATAAGTTTTTTCATTCTCTCAAATAAATCATCCATAATTTTCTCCTTATACCTTTGAATTCGGTATGATTACTTGTTTGCCGCGGTAAAAACCGCACTTAGGACAGACGCGGTGTAATTGAACCAAATTTCCGCAGGTTCCACATTCAACTAAATTGGGGGCATCTAATTTCATATTAATTGACTGCCTCCGTCTTGTTCTTGCTTTTGACGTCTTAAATCTAGGAACTGCCATGTAAACCTCTCTTTATATATGTATTAACATCAATTTTTGAGCTTTTCTTAAAACTCGGCGCAGCAAAATGCCGCTGGTATTACCACTAATATAACTCAATTATGCCACACCATAGATGATGCGCGTGGGTAAAAGCTCAAAATATTCGAAAACAGAATTTCCATCAAAACGCAGTTTCCGAATGGTACTATCCAATCGGGCGAACTACCAGTCTACCCACAATCAGAATATTTTTATTATAATACTACAACATGCGGTTTGTGTCAAGCGGCCGTCTGAAGAATTGAAAAAGATACTGGGTGTGTGGATACGGCGGTGTAAATCAGAGATTCATGTGCTCTCGGAATTTTTTACTCGGATGCTGAAGGTTTTAACTTCAATAATCCCGCTCCGAACTTCGAGAATGTCTTTATACAGTATCTTTAATTTCTTCAACAAATTTTTAGGCAAAATTACATATAACGTTCCGGTGCCGTATATGACGTTTTACCAGCCCAGATAAAGGCTTTGCGTAGATTAATGTTAGCCAATCGTCAGATACCCTCGTCTAAAGCCGTGTGCTTGTTCGTAATAAGAGAGTGTCACCGCCTCTCTCAATAGCAGCCGGCGCGTGTATATTCCTGTAGCCGCAACAGTATCTCTTCTTCGTACCTTTTCAGATTATCGCCGCATTCCTCTCCCATTGCTGTTCCTTTCCCCATTCCTTTCTAACTCCATGTTGTGTCAGCCGGCATCCTGCGGGTCTTCCCTGCGTTCTATAAACTTCGGCTTAATCACCAGAAGCAGCGCTGGCACAATGATAAGCCCCGCAAGCGCACTCATGGTCATGGAGATCGCGACAAGCAGCCCGAAGTCGGCGAGCATGGTGAAGCGCGAAAGGAGCAGAACTAGAAAACCGAAAGCGACTGATGCGGCATCCGTGAGAATCGCAACTCCGCAGGTAAGATAGGTTTTCTTGAGAAAACCGCCTGCATGTGTGCGCTTGTCACGGCGGTATTCCCGCTTATAGGCTTCAATATAGTGGATCGTGTAGTCAATGCCTATGCCCATCGTGAGGCTTGCGATAAGGGCGGTACCGATGTTGAGTTTGATGCCCACAAACGCCATGATTGCGAAGTTGATCAAGATGAGTACCACGAGAGGAATGACCGCGATGATCCCGGCAACTGCGGAGCGGTTCGACACGGTGATAATGACGAATACCGAAATAAGCGCAATGAGCATAGACGTCCATACGGACTGCACCACGTTCAGGTTCGTTGAGGCTTCTACGAGCGCCGAACCTCCCACAATAACCGTTACATTTGCAGGGACGTGAGCGGCGGTATAGGCGTTGATGGCGTCAACGACACGGTCGGTATCTTTCTGTCCAAGGGTTCGGAGCTGTACGGTACTCTTAATAGCGGTCGGTTCAAGGGGATCGTTGGCATAGGATGAGACGCTGCCGGAAATCAACACAAGGTAATTTGAGATGAGCCGTTGGAGTTCTTCGGCTGTTGTTTTGCCGTACCGTTTGGGATCAGCTGGTATTTCATAGTATGCCGTTCTTTCGCCGCCGGCTGCCGGGCTGTCGTCCCGTGCGGAATCGTCCGTACTATCTGAAACGACTAGAGGCTGCGCCGTATGTGTTTCAAAGAGGGCGGCTTCCGGTTCATCGCCGGACTCAGCGCCGCCGAAGCCAAAGCCTGCGCCGTCTTCACCAGCGGCGTCATCAAACCCAAAACCTGCATTATCATCAAAGCCAAAGCCGAAACCGGCGTCATCTTCACCGGCGGCGCTCTGGTAAGAAATAGCGGGCTTCAATCCTGCGGGATCTTCATCCGCGTTAAACACTTGGTTGACCCGTTTTATCATGTCCGTAAAGCCCATCACTTTGCCGGTTCCCTCAATATGTGTCATAAGGTACTGACCGAGTCCGTCAAGAGCGGACAATGTATCGGGATGCAGGAGCATTTCCGGCGTTTCAGCCTGAACAACAACGCTGAGAACCTTTGACCCGCCGAACTTTTCACGAATAAAGGTATCGGACCGGACGATATCCGTATCGGGCTTGAAATATTCAACGAAGATGTTGTCGATAACGAGCTTTGTAACGCCGTAGAGCGAGATGCCAGCAATAACCGCCGTAACAATCAGCACCACGCGAGTATGAGAGACCAGTGAAACAAAGAAATCTGCTATCGTATCGTTTACGCGTGCGTTCCCCTCTGCCGAGCCGCGTATCCGTAGCCGATGCAGTGCGTGCGGTCCGCGTATCATAAGGATTGCGGGCGTCAACGTCAGCGTAATGAAGAAAGAGGCGAATACGCCGAACGCGGAAAAATAACCGAACTCACGAATCGGCGCGATACGGGTAACGCAGTACGACAGGAAACTCATCAGCGTCGTGATTGCCGCAAGAAAAATGGCAAGCGCGAGTTTATCCACAATGGCAATTACAAATGCTTTATACTCTTCTTGTGTCATTGAGGAGAAATCCTTGTCCGCGTCTTCTATATAATGGATAATAATGTGAATTCCATACGAAGAACCCACCGCCATCAGAATAACCGGAAGCACGGTCGTAATAACCGACATTTTTATATTGAAAAGGGGCATGGCGCCGGTTGACCAGATAACCGCCAGCACGACGGCAAGCATAGCAATGACGACAAAACTGATGCGTTTCAGCGGTATGAATACGACTATAAGCAGTACCACGATTACAAGCGGTATGAGCAGGACAAGATCGGCGTGCATCGCTTCGTTTATCGTGCCGCTAATCACGGGCATACCGGTAACGTATACGGTCGCCAGACCGTCAAACATGGAGCGGGCGATGTCCCTGATTTCGAGATAACTCGCAACGACTTCAGGATCGCCCGCGTTATCTGAATCTATAACGAGCGGTATGAGTATCTGCGTTGACGTGAAATCATCGGAAATGAGAGCCCGTTTATATATATCCCACGACAGCAGTCTGCGTTTCAATTCCGCTATTTCTTCAGCGTCGCCTGTAAAATCATCATTGACAAGTTTTTCCACCACGATTGCATCACCTTCACTCGTGATGTAATCGGTGTTTATGATGGAATTGATATCACCTACAATATCAAATTCGTATATGCGGTCAACGTATTGTCTGACGCGCTCAAGGAATTCCTGATCAAATACAGTACCATCGTTACGCTCAAGCCCGACAAGAATGAACAGGGAACTGCCAAAGGTGTCGTCAATATATCTGGAAATCTGCTGCGCCTGATCGTTTTTCGGAACAAAGCGGAGGTTGTTATTATCAAGCTGTACATGCGGCAACTGAAACGCAAAAAAAGCCGTAATACCGGCGGTTGCCACGATAATAAGCCACGGATGGCGAAATAGTCTTTGTAAAAGAGGTTTCATGGAGCCATTGTAGCGGTAAAAGGGAGGTATATGCAATGGGTTGCCCATAGTGTTTGTCAATAGTATTGATAAACGTAATGGTGACATCCCCACAAGCTCACGTCAGCGAGCATCTCCTATGGAATGTGAATATAGAATTGACACTAAAGAGAATATATGATAGTATCAATAAAAGGGAATACATACATGGATTATATATGGAAAATGATAATAGCCATAGTAACAATACCTATGGCTCTGGGATTACCTATGATACTATGTTATCTTGACTATAAGCATAAAAAGAATAAGATAGAGCTGGAAAAGTTAAAATATCAAAAACAGATATTAGAATTAGAAAAAGAAAAAGAAATAACACAGATAAAACTGTTAGAAGAAGAAAATAAAAAATATGATAGAATAATAAATGGACAAGAACACACAAAATAACAACCCAATTATCCTCTGACGTATACCTGAAAATTTTTTATGGTTTGAAGTCGAATCCTTTTGATATGACCAGTGTAATCTGGAACGCAGACCTTATCAAGAAGGGGGCGAAGACTTTGTTCGAGGCCAGCGCGGCTTTCCCCTTGCGGTGCGCCTGCCACAGTCTATAAGCATGTGATTTTTTATAAAAACATCAGCAAATTTTTATATCAATCATACCGCGCTATGGAGGAGCTTATAGCAATTTGGCATTAACGGTATGAAAGTGAGTGGATTTTCCTCAACCTCCCTCTTGCATTTCCCCTCATAATATGATAAATTGTCCTAATAAAAGTGTCGATAAAGATTATGAGGATTATATGACTAATTTTGAAAGAACCCTTGATGTTGTGCATCGTGCAATGGATGTCAGCAGCATCAGACGGAACGTGATTGCAAATAATATAGCTAATGCCCAGGTTCCCAATTTCAAGCGATCGGAGGTAAATTTCGAGAGCGAACTCAAACGCGCCTTTGATTCTGAAGAGCAAAGACCGATTTTAGAGCTTGCCTTGACCGATCCCAGACATATTTCCAATCACACGGAAAAGGATTACCGGGATGTAACACCCCGCCGTGTGCTGGACTTTGTAAGTCAATCTAAAAACAACGGGAACAACGTCGATGCTGAGCAGGAAACAATGCTTGCTTTGCAGAATCAGATGCTTTACACGATGCTTGCGGGAGCGGCGGCATTTGAATTTGGTCAGGTAAGTATGGTATTACGGGGTTAAAATCCGTTTCTATATATTTGGAGGAAAACGATGGGAATATTTAGTTCGATAAACATAGCGGCTACAGGTATGAGCGCAGAGCGCCTCCGTTCTGATGTCATAGCCGATAATATAGCGAATGTATCAACAACCCGTACCGCGGAAGGCGGTCCCTTCCGCAGAAGCAGAGTTATTATGAGACCTAAAACGGAAGGACCGTATTGGCGTTCCCCTTTCCTGCCGGACGGCATGGATAACGGAGCCGGTACAGGCGTACGGGTTGTGGAAGTGCAGAAGGATATGTCCGCTAAAAACCGTTTGGTCTACGATCCAACGCATCCTGACGCAATCAAAGAAGGTCCGCAAGCCGGTTATGTTGAGATGCCGAATGTCGATATCGTTACGGAAATGGTTGATCTCATATCAGCTTCACGCGCGTATGAAGCAAACGCTTCCATAATAGACGGCAGCAAAGCAATGTTTCAGAAAGCGCTTGAAATAGGAGGAAGGTAATATATGACGCTTACGCCTCCAATTCTTACCTATGGCGCCAATCTCAAACTTGCCGTAACCAATGCCAAGCACCTAGTTTCGGGTCAAGGTAATCCCTTTTCATCTGGGCAGCAAATTATCACGTTAGAGGAAAAAATAGGGTCGGATGCAGTACTCCGTTCCGGTCACTTTGATGCTATGATGCTTCGCGCTTTGGATCAGGTAAGTGCGGATGAACAGTACTCTAATGATTTGATTCAGCAAGCTATTGTTGATCCTGATTCCGTAGACACCCATGACATTACAATCGCACAAGCAAAGGCGACAATGTCTTTAAACATTACACGGACCGTTCTAAGCCGTTTGGTACAAGGGTGGAGAGATCTCATTAATATACGATAATGAAATTGTAAAAAGGATTCTGTTGGGGAGGGTACATGGGCGAATGGTTCAAAAAATTATTTGAGAATGTCAAAAGACTCTGGGATAAATGGTCATTAGTTCAAAAAATTATTTTGTGCGTCATTGTTGGTGTTGTTATCTTGGGCATTATTGTTCTGCTTTCGGTATCTGCAAGTCCAACAATGGTACCGGTAATTGACGCGCCAATACGGGATGTGGATACGCAAGATCGTATTATTACAAGGATTAACAACGAGGGCATTAGAACATCTGTGTCAGGAAGTGGCGTTATCATGGTGCCGGATGAAACTACGGCGCAGCGTATGCGCTCCATTCTCATCCGTGAAGACCTCATTCCCCAAGGTACGGATCCGTGGGCTATCTTTGACCGCGATCGGTGGACCATTACAGACTTTGAACGTAATGTAAATCTTCAGCGCGCCATTACTCAAATGGTAACGGAGCATATTAAGGCATTGGATGACATTGATGATGCGAATGTGACGCTTGTTATTCCCAAACAGGAACTTTTTACGGTGGATCAAAACCCCGTATCTGCAAGCGTTATCATTACGCCCAAGCCTGGCAGCGATATTACCGAAAACCGGAAGAAGATTGAAGGCATACAAAAAATCTTAAAATTTGCGGTTGGAGGATTAAAAGATGAGAATATCGTTATTACGGATCAGCGGGGGCTTATACTGAACGACTCTACCGGTACGGCGGACATGGACAGGCTCGGTTTAATTGAGAAGGGTAATAAGATGATCCGCAATCTGGAATCCCAGTACCGCGCGGCGATTCTCTCCTCCCTGCAAAGTATTTTCGGATCGGATAGAGTACGCGATCTGAACATTAAAATAGAGATGGATCTCTCACGGCAAAACGTCAATACCGAAGAATTCTTTCCGGTAACGCTGAAACCAAGGACGCCGGGTCTTTCTTACGATGATTCGGAAATGGCACCATCAATTACGAGGTCAAAGACCACATCCAGTACGTCGTGGAAAGGCACTGGCTTTAATCCCGAAGGACCGTCTGGTGTGGAGGGACAGACACCTCCCGCATTCCGTGATATGTCAAACCTATATGGAGAAGTAACACAGGAAACCTTGGTTGATAACGAGGAAATCAATAAAAGGATTATTCAAGAAGAGAGAACGCCGAGTATTGACCGCATAACGGTTTCCGCTAATATAGACGGGGTGTGGAGTATAAGAAGAGATGAAGAAGGAAAACAAATCATAACAAATGGTTCGCTTGAACGTGAATACACACCGGTTTCCGCCGAGGATCTGCGGGCTGCAACGGCGTTTGTTCAAGACGCTATTGGATATAGCGCAAGCCGGGGAGACTCGGTAACGATACAAAGCATACCGATAGATAGAAGCAGCCAGTTTGCGGCAGAAGATGCCAAAATACTTAAAGAGAAGCAGTTTCAGCTTTTCCTGTTGTTTGCCGTTATCGGACTCATGCTGCTTCTTACCGGTTTCCTTATCTTTCGTATCATATCCCGTGGAATAGAACGGCGCCGCAGACTCGAAGAAGAAGAGCGCGCCCGCCGTGAGCAGGAATTGCGGGATACTGCCCTCATACATGCCGAAGAAGAAGATACGCAAGAGGTGATGTCCGTGGAAGAACGTACCCGTCTGGAACTGCAAGAGAATATTGCGAATATAGCGAAAGAGCATCCTGAAGATGTCGCTTCGCTTATCAGAACGTGGTTATTAGATGAATAGAGGAACCAGCGTTTGGTACGATATACCACGTGCGTGGTGGATTTTGCCGGTATATATTACGACAGCGGCAAATGCCATAGAAATTCAGAGGAGTAATACGTGGCAAAAATAGTTGATACAGGCGCGGAGCATAGCGGTAAGAGAAAAAGCGACAAAGACTTTAACGGAAGACAAAAAGCTGCTATCTTTTTAGTTACCATAGGTTCAGAGATTTCTGCTGAAATATTTAAATACCTCAGGGAAGATGAGATTGAGACGCTTACGTTTGAAATTGCCCGTCTTGAGACTATAGAGCCACAGCAGAAAGACGCCATCCTACAGGAGTTCCAAGAATTGATGATGGCGAATCAATTCATTTCCACAGGGGGGATCGACTATGCACGGGAACTCCTCGAAAAAGCCTTGGGAAACCAGAAAGCCGTTGACATTATCAATAGATTGACATCAAGTTTGCAAGTACGTCCCTTTGATTTCATCAGGCGTACTGATCCGGCTCACCTCCTAAACTTTATTCAGCAGGAACATCCGCAGACCATCGCCCTTATTCTTGCGTATCTTGAACCGAACAAGGCGTCCGTTATTCTGCAAAATCTGCCACACGAAGTACAAAGCGATGTGGCGCGGCGTATCGCAACTATGGATCGTACCAGCCCGGAAGTGCTACGTGAGGTTGAACGAGTGCTTGAAAAGAAGCTCTCTACCCTGTCAAGCGAAGACTATACCGCAGCAGGCGGCGTACCGAGTATTGTTGAAATTCTCAACCTTGTTGACCGCGCCTCTGAGAAGCAGATCATCGAATCTCTTGAGGATGAAGATCCGGAACTTGCCGAAGAAATCAAGAAACGTATGTTCGTGTTCGAAGATATTGTTATGCTTGACGATAAAGCCATTCAGAAAGTCATGCGTGAAGTTGATGGGCAGGAACTGGCAAAGGCGCTCAAGTCTGTTGATCAGGAAGTTCAGGACAAGATATTCAGGAACATGAGTAAGCGCGCCGCTGGTATGCTCAAGGAAGACATGGAGTTTATGGGTCCTGTACGCCTGAAAGACGTTGAAGAAGCCCAGCAGAAGATCGTATCTATCATCAGAAGGCTTGAAGATGCCGGCGATATCGTGGTTGCTCGTGCTGGTGAAGATGAGCTTGTCGTGTAGTTTTTTGTATATTTAGAGGAGAAAGCGGACGTTTTGAATGTGCGAAACCGCTTTCTTCAAAGCCAATCCTGAAGTACCTGATGTCGAGCATGTCGCACAGGTTTTTGGTTTGATGCTATATCTTTATTAAAAAGAGGTATGTCTTGACAAAAGCAGTTTTTAGGTATAATGAACTTATTCCGAGTCAAGAAAAAGTGTTGATTGAACCTCCCCACGCGTTCCCTGAATTGGCTCATCTTGTTACGCCCGATGAATCGGAAGAGGATAAAGCCGAAAATAACGAGACCTATGACGGTCCAAGCATTGAAGATCTCCGAAAAGAAGCCGAGTCGTTTAAGGTACACTGGGAGAATGAAAAAGAAGCTCTCATATTATCCGCCAAAGCCGATGCCGCCGCCATCATCAAAGAAGCGGAAGAAACCGCTTTTCAGGAAATAAAGCGGAAAACAGAAGAAGCTAAAGTCTTAAAACGGCAAGCGGAAGACGAAGCTGAACGCATCATTACGGAAGCGCGGGAAAAAGCTAAACAAATAGAAGACGGCGCCCGCACCGCGTATGAAAATCAGAAGAAAGAAGCAAACGATACCGGCTTTCAGACCGGCAGAGAAGAAGGATACAATTCCGGCAAAGCGGAAGTTGAACGCCTGATCCGGCGGACGCAAACGGTACTTGAACGGGCGCAGGACAAGCGGGGTGAAATTCTCGCGGAAACCGAACAACAGATCGTAGATTTGGTGCTGCTCATTGCCCGTAAAGTGATAAAAGTGATCTCCGAATCCCAGAAAACGGTGATCGTCTCTAATGTGGTGCAGGCTTTGCGTAAAATCAAGAGCCGGGGAGGCATCATTATCCGCGTCAATATGGCTGATGCCAAGCTTACCACCGAACATATCAAAGATTTTATACGCCTTGTCGAGGGCGCTGCTTCTATACAGGTGCAGGAAGATTCGAGGGTCGATGCCGGAGGCTGCATAATCGAAACAGACTTCGGTGAGATTGACGCTCGCATTTCAAGCCAGCTTGCCGAGTTGGAAAGTAAAATTCTGGAAATATCGCCGATAAGATCCACACCAAAACCGACGGCGGAGAAGGGAACTAAGTAAGGACCCTTCACAATGGAAACCATTCTTGACAAATACTTAAAAACAGCGGACAACGTTGATCCCATTAAATGTGTGGGACGTGTCTTCAAGGTACAGGGACTTTTAATTGAGAGCACGGGTCCTTCCGCGATTATCGGCGAGATATGCCGCATAGAAACCGGTAAAGGAATGTGCCTGCAAGCCGAAGTAGTGGGGCTGCGCGCCGAAACCGTGCAGCTCATGGCGTACTCGGAGACGGACGGCATACGGGTAGGCGACCGGGTAGTTGCTTCTGGAGCCAGCCTTGATATTGCCGTTTCGGATAAACTGCTGGGGCGGGTGCTGGATGCGCAAGGAAAGGCCGCCGATGGCAAAGGCGAAATTGAAAGCGGCGTCCGGTACCCCGTCATGGCAAACCCGCCCGATCCGCTGAAACGGACACGGGTAGTGCAGCGCATTGCTACCGGTGTGCGGGCAATAGACAGTATGCTTGCAGTTGGGCGCGGACAGCGGATCGGTATCTTTGCGGGATCGGGCGTTGGAAAATCGACCCTACTTGGCATGATAGCCCGCAATACCAGCGCGGATGTCAACGTGGTAGCCCTTATCGGGGAACGCGGACGTGAGGTAAACGATTTTATCGAAAAAGACCTTGGTGAAGAAGGTCTTAAACGAAGCGTACTCGTAGTAACCCCTTCTAATTCGCCATCCCTTTCACGTCTACGCGGCGCGTATACGGCTACTGCCATCGCTGAATATTTTCGGGACAAGGGTAAGAACGTCATGCTTCTCTTTGATTCGATCACCCGTTTTGCGCGCGCCATGCGGGAAATCGGGCTTGCGACTGGCGAACCGCCCGCCACCCGCGGTTATCCGCCGAGTATGTTTGATCAGATGCCGAAATTGCTTGAGCGTTCAGGCGCGGCGGAGACGGGCAGTATCACGAGCTTTTATACCATTTTGGTTGACGGCGATGATATGGACGAACCGGTTGCGGACACGGTACGCGGTATACTTGACGGTCATATCGTGCTTTCACGAAAACTAGCCCAGCATTACCATTATCCGGCTATTGATGTGCTCAGAAGCATTTCCCGCTTGGCAAAGGATGTATCGGGACCTGTAACCCAGGAAGCGGTCGGCGTGGTCAGGCGTCTCATGGCGATCTACGATGAGAACGAGAAACTCATCAATATCGGCGCGTACCGTACCGGTACCAACGCCACCATAGATAATGCCATCGCCAAACACGAGAGCATAGAAAATTTTCTTATTCAGTCTATCGGTGAAAAAGCTCCTCTCTACGATACACTCTTGAAACTTGGGGAACTTGCGGGAATAACAATACCGGAAGAAGAACTGTCCGCAGAAACAATCCCTACAGACGCGGAAGTTTGAGCGCCGCCTACAAAAGCGAAAAAGTGCATGAAAACCGGGAATCCTGTGCAAGGCTTCAAAAACATTCAAATATAATTGTGGTGAAAATGTATCGGAACGTGCGAAATCATAATGTAAGTCTTTAAAACTATCGGTATCATAAAATATCTCCTCGTCTTTTCCTGAATTCTTTAGTAAGTTGGTAAGTTGTACTGTGGAATTTGACATGGCTACTATACAGCTCTCCTTTCATTCGGTATACATAGACATCATCGCTGTTCCAACTTGTCGTCTGGAATATCGCTACTTCACATGGATTGAGCAGCGGACTCATCAAACTGTTGAAGACTACCAGTTCCTGTAGGTCGCTACTATATTCCACCTGCGCGGATTCGCTTTCAATCCGTGCGGATTCATCTTCAATCTGCGCAGATTCGCTTTCAATCTGTGCAGATTCATCTTCAATCTGCGCGGATTCGCTTTCAATCTGCGCGGATTCATCTTCAATCTGTGCAGATTCGTCCTCAATCTGCGCGGATTCATCTTCAATCTGCGCGGATTCGCTTTCAATCTGCGCGGATTCGCTTTCAATCTGTGCGGATTCATCTTCAATCTGCGCGGATTCATCTTCAATCTGCGCGGATTCGCTTTCAATCCACGCGGATTCGTCTTCAATCTACTAATGTATGTTCCGAATACCTCAAATTGTTTTAATAATAAACAGGGTTGAAGTGGAAGCGTTAAGAGACAGACGGCGCATTGCCCCCAACCATCGTTCCGACATCGTTCCGAATACGTTCCTTGTAATCATGGAGTTTTGCGAAAGCAACGCTCTAAAACCAATCGCTGGAGCGGTTGTTCCCGCTCCTTTATCCCCAGCCTATATGGGGAAAGCGCCGCGCACTATGGCGGACCGGGGATCACCGCCGAATCGCCGTCATAAAGGCGTGCAAATCTTCCGGCGTTTCAAACACGCCCTGAAAAAACGAGGCGCCGCCCCCTCCCCTGCCATGATGAGCGGCAAGCGCGTCTTTAAGCAGCGGGCGGATGTCAAAAGATTTTACCGGACAGAACGCCGCAAACTTCAGCGTCCCGCCGGATGCGTCTTCGGCGGCAAGTACCAACACCGCGTTCGTGAGTTTTTGCGCCGCCTTGCCTATGCGGATCACTTCCTCAATGCCCGCGTCCATATAGCTCGCCGTGATGACACGCGGGTTCCCGTCTTTTTCAGCGCCCACGCCCGGACTGGACCCGGCGGCAAACGCCGCGACAAGCGATGTTGCTTTGCGCCGCGCGTCTTCTTCTCGATAGCGTTTGAGTTCCCGTTCAAGCGTACCGGCTTTCTCAAGCAGCGCGTGTACGCCGTCAGCGGTTTCCATGACGGGCACGTTGAGCGTGCGGGATATAGCGTCCGCATTGCGCCTGAGCAGGCGGCTGTCGCGCAGGACGCGGCGTCCGGCAATGAAATGCGCCCGCGTCATGCCTTTGTATTTTTCAGCCCCAAGGATACGCAGAACGCCGATATGTCCTGTTGAACGCAGGTGCGTACCGCAACACGGTGAAAAATCGCAGCCGCGTATCTCCACCACGCGGATAACCTCATCGGCGCGCGGGACGCGCTTACGCAACGGAAACGCGCCGGTGTCTTCAGGAGGACAGAGGTGGGTTATCACCGGATGATCCTCTTCAATGGCGGTCTGTACCGCGTCTTCTATCGCGACAAGGGTTTCCGCGCCCAGCTCTTTAGCGTCAACGTCTATCGTACAGAACTTGTCCCCTATATGCATGGAAAGAGTATACGCGCCGGTCATGCGGAGTATGGTTCCTGAAAGCAGGTGCTGCCCCGTGTGGTGAACGGTATGATCGCGGCGGCGCGTAGCGTCAAGCGCCAACTCCGCGGCTCCCGGTACAAGCCGCTCCGCGTTTTCATGGGAGATGATGTGGAGAATCTCAGCGTCTTTTTCTATAACGGAGATCAGGGGAACGCCGTTAATGGTTCCCGCGTCCGCGGGCTGCCCTCCGCCTTCAGGGTAAAAAATGGTGGCGTCCAGCAGTACCGCGGACGTATCGGCGGTCAGCGGGCGGATTTCGAGAATTGCAGCCGTAAACGGCTCCGAGCCGGTATGCTCGTAATAGAGGGGGATTGTTTTCATGGGGCTATGATACCGTTTTTACGGACGCGGCGCAAGAGAGCGCGGGAGACGCGCTCGCGGTACGGCTCGTTACGCGATTGTGCCGCCGCCTACCACGAGGTCTCCGTCATAGAAGACCGCGGCTTGCCCCGGCGTGATTGCCCGCTGCGGCTCGTCAAACGTGATGCGAACCGTGTCGGGGGCGATCTGTTCCGCCGTAGCGCGTTGCTCTTTCTGGAGGTAGCGGGTTTTCACCGTAACGCGCGCGGGGCGGTCAAGCGTATCACAGGCGATGAGGTTGACGTCACGCGCCGTAAGCGTCCGGGAATAGAGGTCTTTTTCTTCCCCTATGGTAATGGCGTTGTCTTTGGCGGACTTCGCGGTAACATACCGGGGCGCGTTGCATGAAACTCCCAGCCCCCGGCGCTGCCCGATTGTGAAACGGATAATGCCCTTATGCGCGCCGATCACCGCGCCGTTTTTGTCAATGACGCTGCCTTCCGGCGATTCCGCGCCCGTGTAGCGTTCGATAAACGCGGCGTAATCGCCATCCGGCACGAAACAGATGTCCTGACTGTCCCGTTTCGCCGCGTTGATAAAACCGGACGCGCCGGCAATGCCCCGCACTTCCGTTTTGGTAAGAGAACCCAGCGGGAACATCGTGCGTTCAAGCTGCTCCTGCGTCATGGCGTATAACACGTAACTCTGATCTTTTGCGCGGTCCAGCGCTTTTTTCAGCAGAAATCTGCCGCCGGCGCGTTCTATACGCGCGTAATGCCCGGTTACAATGTAGTCAAAGTCGAGCTGCCGGGCGCGGAGGAGGAGTTTCTCAAACTTGAGCCGCCGGTTACACTCAATGCACGGATTGGGCGTAGCGCCGTTCCGGTATGTTTTGATAAACGGATCAATGACGAATTCTTTGAATTCATCGGAAAAATTGAGCGCGTAGTGGGGCATGTCCATACGGAACGCAACCGCGCGGGCGTCTTCCACATCGGTCAAGGAACAGCAACTGCGGGGCGCGGACGGCTTACGCGCAACGCTATCTGCCGCGCCGGAACTATGCCGGTTTTCCGCTATGTCTTCGGTTGTGAATAATTTCATGGTAACGCCCACGCACTCAAAACCCCGTTCTTTCATAAGCGCGGCGGCAACGGAACTGTCAACCCCGCCCGACATAGCGATCACCGCTTTTTTTCTTAATGTGTTCAACGCATACCGCCTTCGCCGCGTTATGGGTCCTGCGCGGACATGCCGTCCATGACCGCGCCCTCCATGAAGGCGTTGACGCTTGATTCACAAGAGCGCATGGCAAGAATGGTTTTTTGGATCAGCGTGTCAAGGTCCCAGCCGAGCATCGCCGCTCCCTTCGCAATGACCTCGCGGGAACACCCCGCGGCGAAATTCGCCGCCTTGTACTTCTTTTTGACGGACTTTACTTCTATATCCTGTACACTTTTTGAAGGGCGCATGATGGCGGCTGCCCAGATGAGACCGGTCAGTTCATCCGCCGCGAAAAGGACTTTTTCCATCTGATGAACCGGCTCCACATCAACTGTAAGCGAGTAGCCGTGGCAAACAACCGCATGAATGAGGTCTTCGCTTGCGCCGCCCTCGCGCAGCAGTTCCGGCGCTTTGATGCAATGCTCATGCGGATATTGCTCAAAGTCTATATCGTGAAGGAGACCCGCGATGCCCCAATATTCGGCGTCTTCGCCAAACCCCAAATCGTCCGCATACCATCTCATCACCCCTTCTACCGTAAGCGCGTGCTGCAGATGGAAGGGGTCTTTATTGTATGCGCATAAAAGCTCCCAAGCCCGGGAGCGCGAAATAGATATATTCATAAAAAAAATATAGCACCAGTACGAGGTTTTGTATAGACGGGAGCGAGTATCATTGGCATTGTTTGCTATGCAGCATACCAGTCGCGCAGCTGTTCAGACAGGCAGTATACGCGCCTCTGTCAACGCCGGGGCGCGTTACCCCGTATTGCTCCAGATCAATTCGCTATCATCGCACTGTGTTTAATATTGAGATACTTTATTCCATATTTAATCGTGTTACAAAGCTATTATTCCCAATTTCTATTGGTTTCCACATATTATAAATTACATCTTTGATGTCTATTAGTTTTCTTGCGTTATATTTCCCTTATTATCAATTGCCAATAATACGATTTCATCATCTTCTCCACCAAAAGTTAATGATAGTATTTGTCTATATCATAAGTTAGCAAAATTTATTTCCCATTGTTTTAATTGTTTGCCGAATTCGTCAATTTACCGGTGAATATATTAGTATCCTCTGGGAAATCTATTTTGCGAGTATGTTTCTTTTTTATTGCTTCTTGCTTGAATTCAATAGCAAGAAGTTTATCCTATTTTTTGTCTGAAAATATATCAATGTCATAAAAATAGGCGGCGATAGCCGGCGCCGCGTTCAACGCCGGCGCACCCCTAGCCTAAAAAGCGCTAGTACCGTATGCTTCTAGTCAGCATAGGAGAACAAACATGAGCCCGCTCGACACGAAAGCGGCCGATTGCCGCGCCGCTCTGAACCGCTACCTCGCCGAACTCGACCGTATCTACCGTTCCGGCTCAGCCACAGAACACAGCTACCGCCCCGCCCTCAAAACTCTGGTTGAGAAAATCACCACAGGGCTCGTCATAATCAACGAGCCCAAACACATAGCCTGCGGCGCGCCCGACTACATCATCACCCGCAATAAAATTCCGGTTGGCTACATTGAAGCGAAAGATGTCTCCGTGGGTCTTCACCACAAGGCGAATAAAGCGCAATTTGACCGTTACAAACACGCCCTCGGAAACCTCATCATCACGGATTATCTCTCCTTTGAGCTTTTCGTCGAAGGCGAGCTTGTCGCGTCGGTAACGCTGGCGAATGTAACCGGCAACGCCGTATCGCCGGACAAAAAACAGTACACCGTTTTTCTTGAATTGATAGAGCGGTTTACCAAATATTCCGGCAGTACGATTTACAATTCAGAACAGCTTGCCAAGCTCATGGCGGACAAGGCGAAACTGCTTGCGGCGATTATGCGGAAAGCTCTGAATGTGCCGGCGGAAAACGATACGCTTTTGGGGCAGTATGAAGGCTTTAAGAAGGTGCTCCTTCACGAGCTTGGCGCGGCGGAGTTCGCGGATATCTACGCTCAGACTCTTGCCTACGGTCTTTTCGCAGCACGGCTTAACCAGAGGGACGAGGCGCCTTTTACCCGCTATCTTGCGCCGTACCTTATTCCGCAATCAAACCCCTTCCTGCGGAAGTTTTTCAATTACATTGCCGGCATCGAGCTTGACGACCGTATCACATGGATAGTGGACGCACTGGCTGACCTTTTTAACTGCGTCGCGGTGGACGAAATTAAGAAAGAATTTAGTAAAGCGGATATGGACCCCTATATTCACTTCTACGAAACCTTTCTTGCCGCCTACGACCCGGCGCTGCGTGAAACGCGGGGTGTGTATTACACCCCCATTCCGGTGGTGAAATTCATTGTCCAAGCCGTTGATGATGTGCTTAAAACCGAATTCAATCTGAGAAATGGACTTGCCAACCATTCCCAGATACCGCACGTCATACGGGGGAAAGATGGAGTGGCGCAAACCGTTGAGCTGCACAGGGTGCAAATACTGGACCCGGCGGCGGGGACCGGCACCTTTCTTGCCGAGGTGGTTAGCAGGGTGTTTTCGTATTTTGAAAAGAGCAAAGGCGCGTGGACAGGCTACTGTAAGAGCCATCTCATTCCACGCCTCCACGGTTTTGAAATACTGATGGCGCCTTATGCGATGGCGCATTTCAAGCTGGACATGAAGCTTAAGGAAACAGGCTATACTTTTATGGACGACTCGCGCCTGCGCGTGTTTCTTACGAACAGCCTTGAGGAGCCGCCCGAAGAAGTGCCGGAATTGTTCATGGAACGGTGGCTTACCGCCGAAGCGGAGGAGGCAAACAAGGTAAAACGTGATACGCCAGTGATGATTGTTTTGGGAAATCCGCCGTACAATGTAAGCAGCCAAAACAGAGGAGAGTGGATACACAAGCTCATGGGGGATTATAAAAAAGAACCGGGGACGGCGGAAAATCTGCATGAGCGCAAACTCAACCTTGATGATGATTATGTCAAGTTTCTCCGTTTCGGGCAGATGATGGTAATAAAGAACGGCAGCGGCATACTCGCCTACATAAACAACCACAGTTTTCTTGACAACCCGACATTCCGGGGTATGCGCTGGCATCTACTCAAAACCTTTGACACAATCTCTATTTTAGACCTGCACGGCAATGTAAAAAAGAAAGAAACCGCCCCCGACGGCGGCAAAGACGAAAACGTGTTTGACATACAGCAGGGGGTAAGCATAAACATCTTTGTTAAAACGGGCAAGAAAAAAGACGGCGCATTGGCGCAGGTTTTTCACCATGACCTGTACGGCGCGCGTGAGGCAAAGTATCAGTTTCTTCTGGAGAACACGCTGGAATCGATTGCGTGGAAAGAACTAAAGCCTGAGGAGCCGTTTTATTTTTTTGTTCCGAAAAACTTTGATAATCAAAAAGAGTATGAAGAAGGCTTTTCAGTAAAAGAACTCTTCCCGCTATACAATGCCGGAGTAAAGACCGACCGTGATTCGCTTTTTATTGATATGAACAGGCAGATCTTGGAAAATCGAATAACGACGCTCTTGTCCGGCGACCTGTCGGTTGATTTTAAGGAACGTTACCGCGTAAATGACAGCGGCAGTTACAAATTGACCGTAATGATAAAGAACAAAGTTTTTGCGAAAGAACATATAAGAACAATTCAATACCGTCCGTTTGATTACCGGTATATATACTACGAACCGGGGCTGACGAGTAGACCGGCATATTCGGTCATGCGGCATTTTCTCGATCATGAAAACACCGGACTAATAGTCCTAAGAAATATGCCAGCCTTTCGGCAATGGAGCGGCGTATTTATTTCCAGCCGCATGATTGAATTCGGTATTGGCGGGTCATTCCCCGGCAATTCCGCGCCTCTATTCCCTCTCTACCTCTATCCCGCTCCCGATGACTTGGATAAGACGGCGAAGCGCCGCCCTAACCTGACTATGAGCATAGTTGAAACGATAGCGGCGCGTACCGGCTTGCGGTTTACCGGTGAAAAGGAAGACGCGGAAGACGCTTTCGCGCCTATTGATATTCTGGATTACGTCTACGCGGTGTTACACAGCCCGCGCTACCGGAACGCCTACCGCGAGTTTATCAAAATCGACTTCCCCCGCGTCCCCTATCCCTCATCCGCCGCCCAATTCCGCGCCCTTGCCGCTCTGGGCGCAACGCTGCGCGCCCTCCACCTGCTTGAAGCCGCTCCTTCTCACGGGACGGCGGGCGAATATCCGGTTGCGGGAAGCAATACCGTAGCAAAGCCTGAATACCGGGACGGGAAGGTCTGGATAAACGCGACCCAGTACTTCGCTGACGTTCCGCAAGACGTGTGGGAGTTCTATATCGGCGGCTACCAGCCCGCGCAAAAGTGGCTCAAAGACCGCAAAGACCGGACCTTGGATTATGACGCCATAGAGCATTACCAAAAAATCATCGCCGCGCTTACCGCAACGATAGCGGTGCAGCGGCTCATTGACGAGGCGCTTGAAACCCCCTGACTTCCCCGCCGAAGCGCCGGCTCTTTGCGCGAGGCGTTTTGAGTTCCGCGCTGGATAATCGCGGTTCAGAGCAAGATTAATTTGGCTCGGAGTGGAATTATTGGAGTTCAGAGCAAGATTAATTCTGCTCAGAGTGGAATTATTGGAGTTCAGAGCAGGATTAATTCTGCTCGGAGTGGAATTATCGGAGTTCAGAGCGGGGTTAATTCTGCTCAGAGTGGAATTATCGGAATTCAGAGCGAGATTAATTCTGTTCAGAGGTGAATTATCAAGTCTTTGAGCGGGGTGAATTCCGCTGCGCTTTACAGCTCACAGGCTGTACTGTGAAAATGCCGCCGCCGCACGTTTAACAGCCATCCCAACAGGTTTATTTCTCCCGCTGACAGACTGTTTCAGCCTGCCGATTCGCGCCGTGTGTGATTGTTAAGAATACGTTTGAATACCTCTTCTTTGTCTTGAATTGTCCTCTGCTGTATGCTATAGTGTTAAACATGGAGAGTGATTGAATGGGATTATTTATTGAATGGGATGATCACCGGTATTCAGTGGGTATACCGGCTATTGATGACCAACATAAACAGTTATTTAGGTTGACTAATAATTTATATGATGCTTGTTTAGAGGGCGATGCTAAATTAAATGAGTATTTTAAGGAAGTAATTCGCGC
>JAISMJ010000002.1 GCA_031276815.1 Treponema sp. | reverse complement strand
TGTTTTCCGGTTTCTACTATTACCTTCGTTTACTCCGGTTCATTTGGAACCGCCGCGGAGCGACAGCCTGCGGCGGGATGTTTTTACCAGAGGAGGTAAGGATGAAAAAGAACGTGTTTTTTGCGGGCATGATCAGCGTTGCGCTGGCATGCGGAATAGCGATGATTGGGTGCGATGCGGGAGATGATGATCCGCCGAGCGCGCCAACGAAATATACGGTAACGTTTAACGCGGACGGCGGGAGCGTTACGCCGTCAAGCATACAGGTTGTTTCCGGCGGTACGGCGGGGATATTACCCGCGCCCACAAAGACAGGATATGACTTTGGCGGCTGGTACACAGCCCAACATGGCGGCGGCACGCCATTTACCGCGGCGACTCCGGTAACGGCGGCTCTTACCGTATACGCCAAATGGACGGCGCCCGTTCCGCAGGTTACGGGCGTTACCGTCAGCCCCGGTTCCGCAACGGTGAGCCGGGGACAGACCCGGACCTTTACCGCAGCGGTACAGGGAACGGGCGATCCAGCCCAGACCGTTACATGGAGCGTTGAAGGCGGCGGTTCAGGGACAAGCATTACCAGCGGGGGAACCCTTACGGTGGGCGCGGCGGAAACAGCGGCAAGCCTCACGGTTCGGGCGGTTTCAACGTATGACCCTACCAAGTCCGGTACGGCGACCGTTACGGTTCCGCAGGTTACGGGCGTTACCGTCAGCCCCGGTTCCGCAACGGTGAGCCGGAGACAGACCCAGACTTTTACCGCCACGGTACAGGGAACGGGCAGTCCAGCCCAGACGGTAACATGGAGCGTTGAAGGCGGCGGTTCGGGAACAAGCATTACCAGCGGGGGAATCCTTACGGTGGGCGCGGCGGAAACAGCGGCAAGCCTCACGGTTCGGGCGGTTTCAACGTAT
Organism: Treponema sp.; assembly: GCA_031276815.1. Lineage (GTDB taxonomy): Bacteria > Spirochaetota > Spirochaetia > Treponematales > Breznakiellaceae > JAIRKH01. Next base: position 14,564 of record JAISMJ010000002.1, on the reverse strand, counting down.
GACCCTACCACGTCCGGTACCGCGACCGTTACGGTTCCAGCGCCGGGGCGGGGAACGGTTACGCTGATTGATCCGGAGGATGCGGCGTCCGGCGCTTTTTCGGATGATACCATTACCCTTTCCAAAAGCGGCGCGGGCGGGAAACCCGCTGAACACACCCTTACGGTGAACGGGGAATACGGCTCGTATCAATGGCGGGTGGACGGGACGGTTAAAGCGAATAGCGAAAGTATCGTCCTGAAGGCGGCGGACTACGGTACGGGAACCCACCAAATAAGCGTGGAAGTTAGGCTTAACGGCGTACCATATGCAAAATCCGGCTCTTTTACGGTTGAACAATGAGGAGGCGGGATATGACGAATACCACAATACAAACGAGGAAACGTATGAAGAAGCTCTCTATGGTTATTATGACGGTTCTGGGGATAGTATCCTTGGGAATCTTTGCGGGATGCGCGGACGTGTTGAACCCTCATCTGCAAGAAGAAAGCGGGGGAACGGGACGGGCGCTGGTGCGGATCGGAAGCAGACCGGAAAGCGCGCGAACCCTTATGCCGGAAAACACGGAAAATTACGCCGACTTATCCTATACGCTGACGTTTACCCCTGTTTCCGGTTACGGCGTTGAGAAAAGCGTTTCGCTTGAAAGCGGCGGGGAAGCCGCGGTTGATCTGGAAGCGGGGACGTGGAACCTTGCGGTAACGGGATATAAGGACGGAACGGCGGTACTGGAAGGGAGCGCAAGCAACATTGAAGTGCGAAGCGGGGAGACTATCCCTGTGAGCGTTGCGATGAACGTAAAGACCGAAGGGGGAGACGGAACCTTGAGCTATGCGGTAACATTTCCGGACGCGGTGATCAAAGGATGGCTGAAGGTCTACGGCTTGGCAGACGGGACGGTAGCGCAAACGGTTGATCTGCTTGAAACCCCAACGTCCGGCGAGGGGACAAAAACGAAGTCCGGCGAGCTGGCTCTCTCCGGCGGGTACTACCGGCTTGGGATTGACCTGTACACGGCGAATGGCGTAGTGAACCGGAGCGATATCGCCCATGTCTACCCCGGACAGACTACCGTAATGGGAACGGACTACGCCGTGTTTGGGATCAATGATTTCGCGGCGGCGGATATAGTCATAGATACGGAGACAACGCTTGTTGATGTGTTGAACGGCATAAGCAGCCTCTCCGGAGCGGCTGCGGTATATTTCCTTGGGGCGGGCGATGAAAGCATGGCGCCGGTCAGCGTTTCCCATATCGGCGGGTCTGTTACTGTTACCATAGACGGCGGCGGCAGAGCCGTTACCCTGAACGGAGACGGCTCGCTTATCACTGTCGGGCGCGGGGTTACGCTCAAATTAAAGAACATTACCCTCCGGGGCAAAGGGGAAGATGTGAACAATAGCGCCGCCTTGATAACGGTGAATACGGGCGGGACGCTGGAACTGAACGAGGGCGTTGTTATTACCGGAAATAAGCACTCCTCCCACTCCGCCTCCGGCGGCGGGGTGTATGTCGGGACTAATGGAACGTTCATCATGGAAGGCGGGGAAATATCGGGTAATACCACTTCCGGCTCCTCCCACTCCTCCGGCGGCGGGGTGTATGTCGGGACTAATGGAACGTTCACCATGGAAGGCGGGGAAATATCGGGTAATACTGCCGTCTCCGCCTCCTACTCCGCCTCCGGCGGCGGGGTGTATGTCGAGACTAATGGAACGTTCACCATGGAAGGCGGGGAAATATCGGGTAATTCCGCCGCCGCCTCCTCCCACTCCTCCGGCGGCGGGGTGTATGTCGAGACTAATGGAACGTTCACCATGGAAGGCGGGGAAATATCGGGTAATACCACCTCCGCCTCCTACTCCTCCGAAGGCGGCGGGGTGTATGTCTATGGAACGTTCACCATGGAAGGCGGGGAAATATCGGGCAATACCGCCTCCGACGGCGGCGGGGCCGCCTCCTACGGCGGCGGGGTGTATGTCTACTATTATGGAACGTTCACCATGGAAGGCGGGGAAATATCGGGCAATACCGCCTCCTACGGCGGCGGGGTGTATGTCCAGAGTGGAACGTTCACCATGGAAGGCGGGGAAATATCGGGTAATACTGCCTCCACCTCCGGTGCCTCCTACTACTCCCGCGGCGGCGGGGTGTATGTCGAGATTAATGGAACGTTCACCATGTATCGCGGGGAAATATCGGGTAATTCCGCCGTCGCCGCCGAATACTCCCGCGGCGGCGGGGTGTGTGTCGAGATTAATGGAACGTTCACCATGGAAGGCGGGGAAATATCGGGTAATTCCGCCGCCGCCTCCTACTCCTCCGAAGGCGGCGGGGTGTATGTCGATACTAATGGAACGTTCATCATGGAAGGCGGGGAAATATCGGGCAATTCCGCCGCCTCCGCCACCTCCCACGGCGGCGGGGTGTGTGTCGATGGAAGGTTCACCAAAAAAGGCGGGATTATTTATGGCGACGCTGACGCCACCGCCGGCAACGGCAACGCGACCGACAACACCGCCATATCAGGGAGCGGCCACGCGGTGTATGCGGATGGCATAAAACGGCGTAATTCCACCGCCGGTCCGGCGGTTACGCTCTACGCCACATATGATAGCGATACTTCCGCATGGACATTCAACGACACCTCAACAGGGGGCGTGGGAGATACGGCGGGAAACTGGGAGCAATAAAGAACAGTGAATAGGCGTTAGCCGCCGTTAGCCCGGGTGTTATCATGAAGCCCGGGCTTTTTTATGCGGTTATGCGAACATCCGGTTTACTGCCGCCGGAGGCTGTTCATGCGGGAACAGCGGAGGGAAGGAAAACCGCCGCTCAATTCGCTGCTAAACATATATGTTTGTATCAGTATCCGGCGTCTCTCCGCAACCTCTTGATACTTCTTATCTTTTATGGTACGGTTGAGGCTACATTTTTATTAAGGAAGTTATAGTATGAATTCAGCACTTTTTTCATTTCACCCCGCGTTGCTCATGGCAGCGCCAGACGCCGCAGGCGCGGCGGGAGGCGGGGGCGCTCTTGTTTCCTTCGTTCCCTTTATCTTGATCATAGCGATCTTTTATTTTCTCATTATTAGACCGCAAAACAAGAAGCAGAAAGAGACCCAGAAAATGCTCAGCGCGCTCAAAAAGGGCGACCGTGTCGTTACCATTGGCGGTATCCACGGAACCATTCAAAAAGTCAAAGACGGTTCCGTTGTCGTGAGAGTTGATGAAAACACCAAGATGGAGTTCAGCCGCTCGGCGATTTCCAGCGTTGAAGCGGCGGCTAAAGAAGCGGATGATGACGCGGATGAAGCCGAAGAAAAAAGCGGCGAAGGCGGCGGAGAGAAGCGATGAGCAAACGCTACCGTTTTTTCATTATTCTGGCGGTGGTTGCGCTTTGTTTTGTGTTTTTGTATCCGACTATCCGCTGGTATTTTATGATTCCCAAAGATGAGCAGACGCTGGCGTTAAGCTCACGGGAACAGATAAAGATATACGCATCCCAGACCGCCCAAGCTGATTTACAGTTCCTGCTTGATAATGCGAAAACGGGCGGCGGCGTGCCTGACAAACTCCTCTTTTTGCAGAAACAGGCGAAAAACATCTTAAAACAAGCCCGCACGCCCGCTCCTGAAACATGGGACGCGAAAACCGTACTGTCCGCTTTCTCCAGCAGGCAGGAAGCCCTTGACGCGATAGAAACCAATTACCGCGAAAGAATATTCGCCCTTAAAAATCTTCAGAAAAACGCGGTGCAGCTTGGGTTAGACCTTTCGGGCGGTTTGAGTATCGTGCTTCAGACCAATATGGAGGCGCTTCAGGCAATAACGGATCACCCGCTGACCGAAGCCGACCGTGAGGACGCTATGAACCGGGCGCTTGAAGTGCTTAACAGCCGCATTGACCGCTTCGGTCTCACCGAGCCGGTTATCAGACGGCAGGGAACGGAGCAAATCTATGTGGAAATCCCCGGAACCGCTGACCCTGAGCGTATCAACGATATTATCATGGGAAAGGGAAGCCTCACCTTCCGTATGGTTGATACGGAGGCGCTCGCAACGTTCAACGAGTACTACAGCCAGCATCCCACAAGCACGTTTGACGGCGCGGGCAATCTCATTGATCCCGCGATCATTCCCGCCGACGTTGAGATTTTGGGCGTATACGTCAAGGACCGGTACGGGCTTGACGAGTTTACCGGCTATACCGCGGTGAAGAAGGAAATCGGCTTGGACGGGAACCATATCAAGAGCGCGGTGGTTGATCGCGCCGATATTGACGGCAAGCCGGAAGTTACCTTTATCCTTGACAGCGAAGGCGGCGATATTTTCTATAAACTCACGTCCGCGAATGTCGGGAAACAGCTTGCCATTGTGCTTGACGACCGCGTGAAGTCTCAGGCTACCATTCAGAGCGGCATCCACGAATCAGTGCGCTTAACCGGATTCGGCTTGGATGAAGCGAACAACATTGCGCTTACCCTGCGTACCGCGGCGCTGCCCGTACAGTTGGAAGTCATCAACCAGCAGAGCATAGGCGCAAGCATGGGCGAGGATACGATCAGACAAGGCTTGTATGCGCTCGCAGGCGGGCTTGCCGCGGTTATGGTCTTCATGCTGCTCTTTTACAAAGTGTCCGGCATTAACGCGGTACTGGCTCAGATTTTGAATATCTTTCTTATGTTCAGTATCCTTTCCGCGTTCAACTTCACCCTTACCTTGCCGAGTATTGCGGGTTTCATTTTGACTATCGGTATGGCGGTTGATGCTAACGTCATTATATTTGAGCGTATGAAAGAAGAGATGCGGCTTGGAAAAACCAGAAGAGCCGTGGTTGACGCGGGCTTCAATAAGGCGTTCTGGGCGGTCATGGATTCAAATATCACCACGTTTATCGCGGCGCTGTTCCTCTCCCAACTCGGCTCGGGTCCGATTCAGGGGTTTGCGGTCAGTTTGGCGATAGGCGTTATTTCCTCCGTGTTTACCGCGCTGTTCGTGTCCCGCCTCATCTTCGACTTTGGGACGGACGTTCTCGGCAGTAAGAAGGTCTCTGTCAGTTGGAGGATTACATAATGAAGAAAATCATAGAGTTTTCAAGAGCGTTTTTGGTATGCGTGGTTATTTCGGTTGTTCTGATTGTTGCGGGGCTTATCGGCTATGTTCTGAAAGGCGGTTTTAATTTAGGCGTTGACTTTCAGGCGGGTCTTATTCAGGAAATACAGTTTGCCCCTCCCGCGCTCCGGCTTACATACACCGGCGCGGGAAACGCATCCATTTCCTTTGACAGAAACGCGCTGTATATCGTTATATCGGGAGCGGGCGTTGAGGGAAAAACCTATCCCTTCCCCTATGCGGCATATACTACCCTCGGTTCTATGGCGGCGGCTCTTTCCGGCGTGAGCGGGATCGGCGTGAACGCCGCGGCTTCCGCGGATGTGCCAACCGCGCTCTTTGTGCAAAGCGCGGCTGGCAATCCCCAGCTTGGCGCGGAGCCGTTTGTAGTGCATTACTTGCCCCCAAACTCCGCGCAGGTGTCGATTGAGCATGTACGCGATAGCCTTTCCCCGCTTGGAGAGGTTTCGGTACAGGTGCTGGGGCAGCCGGAAGACCGCCGCTTTATGATCCGTATGCAGGACAGCGAGCTGAACGGCGAAGTGCCCGCCGAGAAGATCATAACGGCGTTAGAAACCAATGCGGCGTTGAATGTGGGCGTTGACGGCGTAGCGGTAACTAGTTCCAGCTATGTCGGCTCGCGGTTCTCAAAAGCCCTTTCCAATCAAGCGGGCGTTCTCATGGCGCTGACCTTGCTGCTTATCCTGATATACGCATCCATCCGGTTCAAGCCCCAGTACGCCATTGGAGCCGTGCTTGCCATTGCCCATGACGCCCTCATCATGGTGGCGTTTATTACGTGGACGCGCATGGAGTTCAACACCACCACTATTGCGGCGATTCTTACTATCTTGGGCTATTCGATCAATGATACCATTGTTATTTTTGACCGCGTGCGCGAAACGCGGCGCCTCTATCCCGGCGATTCCTTTGTTCACGTGCTTAACCGCTCTATCAGCGAGACCTTGGGACGCACTATCATCACGACGTTAACGACCATGCTTGCCGTTGTCTCCCTGTATATCTTTACTACAGGCTCCATGAAAGACTTCGCCCTTGCCTTGCTTGTCGGCATGGCGAGCGGCGTGTATTCAACTATCTTTATTGCGTGCGGGTTTGTGAATTTCTGGGATAGCGCCGAGAAGAAAAACGAAAAGAAGCGGCGGGCTGTTAAAGGCATTGTCGCCGATTCCGCCGCCGCCCTCTGAACAGCGGCATTGAACGTTATTCGGGCTTCCGCGCTGGGATATTGCGCGGGCGTCCGCAGGGCGGTTGAGATTGCCCTGCGCGAAGCCGCGGCTGCCGCCCCGCATACGGTCTACACGGTAGGACCGCTTATCCACAATCCCGCAGTGCTTGAACGTCTCAAGGAGCGCGGGATTGTGGCATTGGAGGAAGACGGCGGAGCGGGATTTGCCGCCCCGCCGGTCAGCCATGGCGCGACCGCCGTTATACGCGCCCACGGGATCACCCCGCGGGCGGAAGAGCGGCTTCGGGAACGCGGCTTCCGCATTACGGATGCGACATGCCCCACAGTAAAAAAGAACCAGACGCTTGCACAGGGGCTTGCCGAAACGGGGTACCGTGTTTTTTTGGCGGGTGAAAAACGCCATGCGGAAATCATCGGCATACAAGGCTATGCGCCCGGCAGTATCGTCGTAGAAAACGCCCATGACGCCTTGCGCTGCGCGCGCATCCTGTACGCCGAACAGCCCGCCGCCAAAACCGCCCTTATCGCTCAGACAACCATGTCCATTGACGAGTACGCGGCAATACGCGAATCGCTGCAAACGGTGTTTCCCGCCGTAACTATATACGACACGATCTGTTCCGCAACTAGGGAGCGACAGGATGCGCTGAGAAACCTGTGTAGCAAAACGGATGCGGTCATCATTGCGGGCGGGAGAAATTCCGCCAACACGCGGCATCTGCTTGCCATCGCTGAGTCGGTATACGCCGCATCCGGCGCTTATAAACCCGCTCTTCTTGTTGAACATGCCCGTGAAATACCGGATTCATTCTTGAAGGGGGGGACGGCTTACAATACTATCGGCATTTCCGCGGGCGCTTCCACGCCGGATGACATTATTGACGGCATAGAACGGACTCTGCGGGGCTGGGAGATGGATAGCCCGCCGCCCGCGCCGCCGCGGCAGCCTGCGGATAGTACCCGTCAAGATGATCCGCGCAATGCGCGTCCGCTGTGATGATAACTGGTACGTTTCTTTGCCGCAAAAGCCTCAGAAAAAGCGGGGAAGGGTAGAGCTCCGTTGTTTTTTGACGGGTAAGCCCGCCGGTGTTTATCTCAACCGTGATTCCCGCATCGGCTATCAGACCGGCAAGGCGGGTGATGCGATTGATATACCATGCTTCGCCGGAAGAGAAATAAATTTCGCCGGCGTTGTTTTTCTTGATGAGATCGACATGACCTACTATCTCAAAGCCGCCTTCCGCTATAAGCTCTTCTTCCGCGTCCCAATAGGCGTGTACCGCGTCTTCAAAGCTGCCGTTGTATCCGGAACGGACGCCCTTTTCAAATTCTTCCCGCGAGCCGTCCACCGCAAAAGGTTCTCCATGCCGCGGAACAAGGTAATGAACCGAAGCGATGATATACTGAAGGGCGTTGCGCGGGAGGGTTCGATAGTCAGTAAAATCGGCGGGACCGGCGATGTCTTTCATATAATCAACCTCAAGCCCCGCATATACGTTGAGTTTCCCCGCCCAGCGTCTTTTCGCATCGTGAATGTCCGCCAAATACTCGCCGAGCCGCTCCGGGCGCATGTGCCATTGGGTGTGGGGCGGCGTTCCCGCCCGTTTTGAGAGAAACGGCGCATGCGAGCTAAAGCCGATTGTCCGTAAGCCCTTGTGAAACGCGGCGCCGCATAGAGTTTCTATCGTATCACTGCCGTCACAGTAGAGAGAATGGGTATGTATTGATGAAAACTCCATACCCGTTACCCTTCTACAGCATCGGTCAGCACTTCCGCATGATCCTTGAAGATGGCTATCGTGTGTTCCCAATGCGCGGACAGCATATCGTCCGCAGTTACAACGGTCCAGTCATCGTCCAGAAGCTCCACATCCCCGGAGCCAAGGGTTATCATGGGTTCAATGGCTATCACCATGCCCGCCATCATGCGGGGATTTGAGCCGCGGGGCGTATTCGGCACAGACGGGTCTTCGTGGAGGGCTAACCCGACGCCGTGTCCGCAGTACTGATGCACGACGCCGTACCCAAACGACTGGGCGTGCGCGCTTACGGCGCGCGCTATCTGTAGCAACCGGTCACCCGGTTTAACCGCTTCGATCCCCTTGTACAGACACTCCCGCGTTACCTTGTTAAGGTTGTGCGCTGTTGGAGAGACCTTGCCCGCTTCTATCGTAATCGCCTGATCGCTTACGAAGCCGTCCAGCTCTATGCCGCAGTCAAGGGAAACGAGGTCCCCTCCCGCGATTTTCCGCGCGGAGGGAATACCGTGGATCACCGTATTGTTTATGGAAATGCACAGCGTAGCCGGAAAAGGGTTTTTCTTGGGACCGTAGCCCAGACATGCGGGTTTTCCTCCGGCTCGCCGTATCCAGTTCCGCGCCCATGCGTCAAGGTCCCGTGTTTCAACGCCCGGCTTTACAAGCGGGATGAGTTCCCGGTACATGGCGGACAGCATTTTACATGATGTTCTGATGCCGTCAATTTGCTCTATGGTTTTTAATCTGATCATACTAATGTTCTCCTCGTATGCGCTTCACCCCGCATCGTATAGGATGCGATTTCACCCGCCAGATAAAAAGACCCCGCCGCCAGAACCGGCGCCTTTTTTTCCCGTCCTAATGACAGCGCCTGCTCTATGGCGCTTCGCGTTTCAGGCATGAACCGCACCTTTCCAGCGTTTTTTTGCTCCGCCTTCTCCAAGTTGGCAAAGACCGCGTATACGGTTTCGGGACAACTCTTCTTGAAGGTTCCGGGCGTTGTAATAATGATATACGAAAAGCGGGGGAACAGTATAGACGCCATTGCTGCGGCGTCTTTGTCTGCCGCGCAGCCGAACAGGAGTACGCCGCCTGCGCCGTATAGCGCCGTCCATGTATCGGCGCAGGCGGCTATGCTTGCGCCGGTATGTGCGCCGTCAATCACCACAACCGGATCATCCCATATCTTTTCAAACCGCGAGCGGAGCGATGATTTTGCCAAGCCGCGTGTTATGGATACTCCGTCCACTTGAGGGAACGCTATGGTTACGGCAAGAACCGCCAGAGCCGCGTTGTACGCCTGAATAACGCCCGGCGTTGGGACGGACACATCAAGCGGCGCGGGCAAGCCGTTGAACGCAAGACTGAATGACGTTCCATGGTGAGACACCCGTATATGTTCCGCATGAGCGCATACAGGAAGATAGTACAGACGGGAGCCTTTTTCCGCGCATGTTTCGACAAATACATCGTAGGCTTCTTTATGCTGTTCCGCAAGCGCCAGCGGACGATCCGGTTTTATGATGCCGGCTTTTTCTCCGGCGATGAGTGCAAGTGTATTTCCAAGATATTCGGTATGTTCTTTTTCAATAAGGGTAATCGCACTTACACGCGGATCAACGATGTTTGTGGCGTCGAGTCTGCCGCCCATACCGGTTTCCACAACCATCGCATCGCACTGCGCCCTTCGCGCACACAGAAAAAAATACAGCGTCATAAGCTCAAAAAAAGTCGGCGCAGCCGTAGCGCCTGTAAGGGCGGTATAACGTCCGGTAATGGAAAAAAGCTCGTTACCCGCATCGCAATACACCGCTTCGTCAAAAAAGGCGTTGCCCAGCGTGATGCGCTCCCGCCAATCCGTTACATGGGGCGAGGTATAGCGCGCACATACGAAACCCGCTTCCTCCAGCATATTCGCGCTATACGCCGCAACGGAACCCTTGCCCTTTGAGCCGGCGATGTGGATAACCGGAGTGCGCGTTTCAGGATGATCCGCCAATGCCGCAAGCGTTTTCATCGCGTCAAGGGTAAAGCGCGTACGTACCGCGCCTAACACACTTGTATGTCCTTTTTCAACATTGATATAGTGGGAAATCCAATCAAACACCTGCGTTGAGGATGTAAATGGCGTCATACTAAAACCGCATCTTTCTCCGTTCCGCAAAACCCGTGAGTGTGAACGTGATAGTCGAGCCATCGTCAAGCTTCGCTACTCCGTCAAATGAACCGCAGAGTTGCCTGCGTTTTATGGTATAGAAAAACGCGCGGTTACTGTCTTCCCACTCCATTTCCGGCGTGAACGTCATTGTTACACGGTCATCATTGCTGGTGAAATGCCATGGGGCGAGCCAATTTGACGGCGATATGTGGAACGTAACGTGATTGAGTTTGTGCAGTTTGCCGTCAACAAAAATGGCGTTTCCCGTACCGTATTGCGAATCTGCTGAATCATACCCAACGTTCATGCTGATCTGTCTTCCATCAACGAGACCGCACGCTGCCGCCCAATACCGCGTATCAATTTTCGGGCGTACGCCCCGCGTCCAGTCGAAAATGCCCCATGCGTTCCCTTTGGTAAAAGCTGTTCCCATTGTACCGAGCTGTATGACCCCTTCCGTTGAAAACCACGGCGAATAGAGGGCGTAGCGGAATGCGGCTTGATCCCGGCGCCACGGCATGACGGTTGCCAACGATTCCGCTGTGCGCGGCGGGAGAAGCACTACTTCTCCCCGCAGGACGCGGTTGTGATCGAATTGCGGTATATCCACTTTTATTATTCGTGCGCCGCTTTTCATGCAGATAAAGTCAAGCAGTATGTTCTTTTTGTGCAGGCGTATCGAACCGTTTGTAATTGAAGGGGGCATTTCGATGCTGCCAAGTGGAAACAGTATTTTGGAGGTAAATACGAATCGTTTTTTATCACGTAGCGATACCATGCAGACATTACTATAGCCCAGAAAACCGTTGTCGAGGATTTCAAACACAACCACATGAGTCGGCGAGAAAATGACGTACCGGTCGGCTTCGCTGATACGCCACCGGCTTACCATGACCGCATCAGGATCGTATTGAAAATGAGAATTACGCGCCCAGCCGAAGTGCGCCGGATTTCCGGTATCATCTAAAATGGAGATGGGTGAATCTATCGGCCTCATGGGTATTCCCCAAGGGCGTTACAATTGGCACTGTCCTCAAATCGTATCGGCGTCATGTGCTTCTTACTGTGTTCATAATAGCAAGCCATCCGTATTGTCATACTGTAGCGTCTATTGTATCATACAAGCTATGAAGTGTGAAGATAATACGATGCGATATTCCGGTATGAGGGCGCTGATCATGGGGTTGGGGCTTCACGGCGGCGGGCTTGCATCAGCCCGCTACCTTGCCCTTCACGGCGCGGATATAACCGTTACCGATCTCCGTGATGAAAAAACGCTTGCGCCTTCGCTTGAACAGTTGCGGGAGTTCCCGAATATCCGCTATGTGTTGGGCAGGCATGAAACAGCCGATTTTGAACATGCGGACATGGTTATAAAAAATCCGGGCGTACGCCCCGATTCTCCCTATCTGCACAAGGCGCGTAGGATTGAGACCGATATTTCCCTTTTTCTTACCCATATTGATAGGTCAAAGGTACGGCTTACGGCAGTTACCGGTTCTAAAGGCAAGTCCTACACGGCGTCCGCGATCCACTGGGGCTTGCGGAACGCGCGTGAACAGCATGTGTTGGAAGGAGCGTCCGGAGGCTCCGCTTTTCTTGGGGGGAATATCACCGTATCGCCGCTCACGTTTCTGGATAAACTGGGCGGAGCCGTTGACTCTCCTGACGATGTTGTACTTGAGCTTTCAAGCTGGCAGCTCGGCGATCTGAAAGGCAAGACAGGTTCTGACGGCGCTGCGCTTCTGAAACCCCGCGCCGCCGTGATGACCGCTATCTTGCCGGATCATCTTGATTGGTATGGAAGCATGGATGCTTATGTTGCCGATAAACGCATCATCTATCAAGGGCAGGACGCCGACGATGGTACCGTTGTATATGATGATTCATGGGGGCGGCGCTTTTTGAGCGAAACCCATGCAAGAACGCTTGTGTGCGCCGGTAACCCGCTTCCTGACGGCGTTGCGGGCGGCTGGCTATCCCGCGGAAATGACACGCCAGCCTTTGCCTGCGGAACGCCCGCTGATCCGGTTGTTGAAATCGTAAGCGGAAACGCCCGCGCACTGGGCGTTCACCAGAAGAAAAACCTCCTTGCCGCGGGATTGGCGCTGCTCGATCTGGGATTACCCGCGCCTTTCATTGCCGAAAGCCTTGCGGCGTTTCCGGGCATTGAACACCGGCTCGAATGGTTCTTTGAACAAGATGGGGTGCGTTTTTACAATGATACGGCAGCCACCATTCCCGAAGCCGCCGCCGCCGCAGTCGATGCATTCACCGGAAACCTCGTACTGTTGACCGGCGGTACCGACAAGCGTTTGGATTTTACCCCGCTTGCCGGCGCATGCGCCAAGTCAAAAAAAGTCGTCCTGCTTGCCGGAACCGGAAGCGTCAAGTTACAATCCTTGCTTGATGCCGCACATATACCGTATGCAGGTCCATTTGATGATCTTGATGCGGCGGTTGCGGCATGTTTCGCAGCCGCCGAAGCGGGAGATGCGGTGGCACTTTCTCCGGGCTGTACTTCTTTCGGGATGTTTCAGAACGAATTTGATCGCGGACGAAGGTGGAAAGAAGCGGTGATGCGTTATCAGCGCGGATAGCGCACGTCCTTTCTATGATTTTCTTCAGTATAGTATAGATGTACCGGTATGATAAAGGGCTGTCCGCGGCTATCAGCGGGCGGATCGGGAGCCATTCCGTGAATGTCTCCAGTCGTGCGGGAATGTTCTCGAGCGACTCCGTGAGTGTCCCCATCCGCCCCGGTGATACGGCATACCGATGAAGGCTGGCGGGGGAAGCTGTGCCGTGTTGAGCGCAGAGGAGATTGTCGGCTGCCGCGGTGCGTAACCCGCACCGCGGTTGTATATCCCCCGATGCAAGCGGGTATATACGAACCAATGCGTATATAGCGATGATACTGTTGTAAGCAATTATGAAGGAGCGGATATGGGACAATTAGTAAGCAAGCGGTATGTATTACACATGGTTGACCGCTATGCGGGAACGGCGTTTGAAGCGTCCTGTGACGCACGTGGTGATACGGACATGAAGCAGGTACCGTCCATGACGTGGCTGCTGACGATGATAGACCGAGTAAACGGATATGCCACGAATTACCGGACGAGCGAATATGCGACACGGCAGGCGGTAACTAAGCCCACCGTTGACGGCGCTACCAAGTCCTTGATAAGAAGTCCATTTTTCATAACGAGTGGAAATAGTAGAATGGCATTTTCCATAAATGGTGGTGCAAACTGGGCGGTAGTAGCAAATAACCCATTTGGAGGCGACTCATTATCAGATATTAGTCCTCAGTCCATAGCCTATGGCGGCGGTAGATTTGTAGCAGGGACCGTCACTTCAGCGTATTCAACAGATGGCGCAAACTGGACGAAATCAAATAATGTAGTTGGCGGATTCATTGTTAGTATCGCTTATGGCGATGATAAGTTTTTTGCAGTGACTGGACAGGGCACGATAGCATATTCAGCAGATGGTGGCGCAAACTGGACGATAGTAGAAAATAGCCCGTTTGGAATATTAACCCAGATAGCCTATGGTGGCGGGAAGTGGGTTGTAGCGAGCAGTAGTGGCAAGATAGCGTACTCGACAGACGGTATGAACTGGACGGCTGTAGCAAATAGTCCATTTAGTAATAGCGAAGACATCGGCGCTCTAGTCTATGGTAGCGGCAAATTTGTAGCAGGTGGGCGTTATGGGTCTTCTGGTAATAGCAAGATAGCGTATTCAGCGGACGGCGTATCGTGGACGAAGGTAGCAAATTCCACATTTGGAACTAGCAGCATTTCCGCTCTAGCCTATAGCGGCAGCAAATTTGTAGCGGGAGGCAGAAACGGTAAGATGGCATATTCATCAGATGGTATAACATGGACGGCTGTAGCGAATAGTTCGTTTGGTTTCAGCAACATTAACGATATAGCCTATGGCGGCGGGAAGTGGGTAGCGGTAGGCGGCAACGGCAAAATAGCGTATTCCACTGACGGCGTGAGTTGGACATCCGCTGGTAGCCCGATAGGGAGCGAAGCGTTATATGCGGCGGCTACACGTGCGGCGCGGTAGGGAGGAGCGTCGTCGTAGCGGACACGCCGCGGGCTATAGCCTACTGCGGTAGGTGAAAAAGACACGGGCTGCTGATTTACTTTCCTAATCGGAAGTGCTATATTATCAATAGATTAGGAGGCTGTATGACACGAGAACAACCACAGATGGGTCTGACCTTTGAGCAGGTCTGGGCTACTATTCAAAGCATTGCGGAACAGCACAAAGAGCTTGCCGAACAGCACAAAGAGACAGAAAAAACCG
>JAISMJ010000118.1 GCA_031276815.1 Treponema sp. | reverse complement strand
GGGGCAGAGCAGATAAACACGTCGATGGCGCGGGTAGCTGGGATAAGCGCGGATAATCGAGAGAGGATACAAGCGTTAATGAGCGAAGTATCGAAGTTTACGATAGAATGAGGGCTTATGCGGAGGTTGCGCCGACCCTGCTTTTCTATCAGTGAAACGCGATGTAGAGGTTCAGCATGGCGCTGATGTCCCGTGTATAATAGGCTGTTTACGCTTCACCGCCTTCGCGGGTCAGACTCCGCATCGCTCCATTTCTGTACAAAACCTTCGCCCATAAAGCTGATTCCAGAATCCGGCATCTTGGAATTGCCCATATTACTTGAACTTTTTTACAAAAAAAAGTAGACTTCCAACATGTATCATATACTGTGCGGAGATTGTATCCTAAAATTGGACCAAATTATTCAAAAAGTGCATGTAACTTTTCTTGATCTCCCGTTTAACCAGCAGAAAGATTATGCCTTGCATAATGATGAAAACCGTTTGTTAATCTGTTTATGATATAATACATGATGGCTGTTGCATATACTTTTATGCAAAGAGAGAAAAAACCAAATGTTCACGATCATATATCAGGTGAATGGATATGACACTGGTTTTAAGCAGCTATTGTGATAAAAACAATGGCATATAGCTCCGGTCGTATGCCGCAGCATATACGGACGGAGCGTTCGGCGCGGGGCGGGAAAAGAATGAATTTTTTTGAAAAATTGGAAAAGTCAGACGCCTTCTATTTGCTGGCGTTTTTTCTCATTGTCATTTCTCTGGGAACCGCAATCCTCCTGCTCCCGGGTATGTGGGCGGGCGGCGGCGCGTTATGCTTTACGGACGCCGCCTTTACCGCATCATCGGCTGTGTGCGTGGCGGGGCTCGGTACGGTTGATATGTCCGCTTTCAGCAGAGCCGGACAGATCGTCATTCTCCTCCTTATACAAACCGGCGGACTCGGCATCATTAGTTTTAGCTCGCTTATTCTTACCATTTCCGGCAACCGGCTGGGTTTGAACAGACACAATACTATTAAGGGCTTCTATCTTGACGGCATAGAATACCGTCCGCAAAAAATAGTTCAAAATATCATCATGTTTACCCTCGTCATAGAAGCTGCGGGAGCGGCGGCGCTTTCCCTCTTGTTTAGAAATTACGGCGAGCGGAACTGGCTTTTCATGGGCGTTTTCCACGCGGTTTCCGCATTCTGCAATACCGGCATCTCGACTTTTTCAGGCGGACTCAAACGATTCTCCGGCAATATGCCAATTATAATGGTGATCATGGCGCTCATTCTTTTAGGTGGCATTGGGTTTTTGGTTCTCCACGATGTACTGCGCTTCCTGACGAGAAAGACCAAACGCCTCCAATACCACAGCACAGTTATTCTTGCGATGACCGGACTCATCATTGCGACAAGTTCGCTCTTTTTCATTGTATTTGAGAGAACGCGGCTTTTCGGCGCTATGCCGGCGCCCATTGCCATTATGAATGCGGTATTCCAATCCGTGAACACCCGCAGCGGCGGCTTCGAGGTCATAGTGCAAAGCGGCTTGACCCAGCCGTCAAAACTCCTTACCGCGATCCTCATGTTCATAGGCGGTGCGCCCGGCTCCATTGCGGGCGGCGTCAAGGTAACCACCGTATTCGTAGTGTTCGCCTTTCTCTTCTGCCCCTCGGACAAAGCCGGAGACATCAAGATTTTCCGGCGCAGGCTCACTGGAGAATCCGTTAATAAAGCTGTTATTTATACGTTCAAGGCGCTGATACTGCTTGTTACCTTCATAATAGCCCTCGCCGTCTCCGAGCGTTTTACGGAAAAGCCCTTCGGCGCAATCGCCTTTGAGGTGTTTTCGGCATTCGCCACCGTCGGCTTGAGCCTCGGCATTACCGGCGATTTATCACCTGTTGGAAAATGGATCATTATCGGCGCAATGTTTGCGGGACGTGTCGGATTCATCGCCCTTGCCTTTCCCGCGCTGACGCGCACCAACCCCGCTATAACATACCCGAAAGGGACATTGTTGATGGAATAGGAGAAAGAGGAGAAATATGAAACAGATAGCGATATTGGGATTAGGTTATTTTGGTAAAAGTATTTTGGAAGAGCTTTTAAGCCTTAACGTGGAAGTGTTCATCATTGACCGTGATAAAGACGCCGTTGACGCATACAAAGATAAATCGTCCAATTCGGTGGTGCTGGATATTCTGAACGTTGAAAACTTGCGTAAAATACTGCCCGAAACCGTTGACGCCGTTATTATTGATATGGGCGACCGTATTGAGGCGGCTATTTTGGCGACCAGTTATTGCGCCAAACTGAACATTCCGGCTATTATCGTAAAAGCGGAATCTGAAAATCTGGGGGAAATTCTTACATTAGTCGGCGCTACAAAGGTTGTATTTCCAAACAAAGAGGCGGCGAAACGTATAACGCCCCTGCTTTTCTCCTCAACGTTACTGAGTTATATGCCGGTAAGCGAGAAATCAAGTATCGCCGAACTTAAAGTCCCCAAACATCTCGTAGGTAAAACCCTTGCGAAATCAGAATTACGAGAAAAATACCGCATAAATTTGGTTTCCATACGCGATCCGGATGGAGAATATGTATTTTGTCCTGCGGACTATGTGTTTGATGATGATGATATTGGTCTTTTTTCAGGTAATAACGAAGATTTGAATAAATTTGCGGTTATTACGCCCAAAGAAAGCGGGTATAAGAGCATAGTCGAACGATTTATGCGCTTTATACGGAAGAAGGGCGCGTAAACGGGCGCCGGGGAGGAGTGATGGCTTTAACGGTAAAGCAAAAATTGGGATTCGGTATTTTTGACTTGGGCGGAAACCTGCTTTTTACAGCGCTTGGTTTCTGGAGTCTTAACTATCTCACGGATACCGTGGGACTGACTGCGGCGTTGGCTGGCGCGGCGGTCATGATCGGCAAGTTTTGGGACGCGGTAACCGATCCGCTTATGGGCTATATTTCGGACCGTACCAATTCGCGCTGGGGGCGGCGCAGACCGTATCTCCTTTTCGGCGCGATCCCCCTGTTCCTTACTATGACGTTCTTTTTCATCAAACCCGATTATCTTGCGTCCGGCGGCGTTCTTAACCCTGTGGTTCTTACTATCTGGGCGGTTATCGCCCTCATGCTGCTCAACACGGCAAGCACCGTCATTAACATACCGTATTCGTCATTGACGCCGGAGCTTACCGGAGACTACCATGAACGCACGAGCCTCAACGGGTACCGGTTCGGGTGCGCGGTGTTCGGCACCATCATCGGGGCGGCTGCGGTACAGCCCATCGTGGGAGCCTTCCCAACCCGCAAAGCGGGTTTCATTGCGGTAGGCATCCTGTTGGGCGGCATCGTCGCCGTTACCACACTACTCACCTTTTTCGGTACCAAAGAACGCCCTCATAAAAAAGAAGACGTTCCTACCAAGGGCTTTTTCACCACATATAGGGAAGTGTTCACCAACAAACCCTACGTTATTCTGTTTGTTACCTATGCGCTGCACCTGTGCGCCATTACCTTTTTGCAAGGCATCCTTGTATATTACACCAAGTACATCTACGCTAACGAAGCGCTTGCGACTCCCGCAATGGTGGCGCTCCTTCTTGTCGCAATGGTGTTCATCCCTATTTCAGTGCTTGTCGCAAAGAAAATCGGTAAAAAATCGGTGTACCAGATATGTTTCCTCATATTGGGAAGCGCCTGCCTCCTTATATTCTTTTTTGGTCATACGATTGGGCAGAATTTTTTCCTTGGGATCATGTTCTACGCCGGAATCGGACTCGGTTTTAGCTATGTGGCGCCCTTTGCGATGGTGCCGGACGCGGTGGAATACGATGCGGTGAAAACCGGCGAACGCAAAGAGGGCGCCTATTACGGCATCTGGACGTTTATCGCCAAAGTGGGGCAATCGTTTGCGGTATTTCTGTCCGGTCTCATCCTTTCGGCGGGCGGGTACGCCGCCGATGCGGTTCAAAGCGCCGGTTCCCTTTTCGCCATACGGCTCATCATCGGTCCCATACCGGCGGTTATTTTCGCCGCCGCCGTTATCGTCATACAGTTCTATCCGCTTGACGAAAAAACGTACAACAGACTGGTAAAAGCTGATCGACATGGGTAAAAAACTGTTCGCGCTGCGAGGCGCGACCCAAGCTGTAAACACCGCGGACGATATTGAAAAACGCACGGCGTATCTCTACGATGAATTATTGAAGCTGAACAAGCTGGAAGAAGGCGATATTGTATCGGTTATTTTTTCCGTTACCGCTGATTTAGACGAAAAGAATCCGGCGGCCGCCCTCCGTCATGCTGGCAGAGCCGCCGCGCTGTCCCTCTTTGCGGTACAGGAAGCCTTTGTCAAAGGCGGACTTTCGCGCATTATCCGCATTCTCATCCATTGCTACCTTGACGAAGACGCGGCAGTGCGCCATCTCTATTGTAACGGAGCCGAGCCGCTCCGTCCGGACAGGATAGATTGAAAAACAAAGCCGCTGATAGTTACCCGCCAACATGGGAACATAATTCACGAATGGATTTATAAAAATCAGAAAAATTGTTTTTCTATTTTTCGAAGACAATGTTTTTTTATTATATTTAACCAAGGTCTTAAATTTTTTCATATTTATCCATATTGTTCTTATTATTCATATTTTCTGTCCACATATATCTTTGAATATATTTTCAGAAAATGTTACTCCAAAATGTCGTATAACTATAAACGAAACTTTCCGGTCTATACGACCTTGTTGATATACTATACGAATTTTTGCTTGATAAAGTAAAATATGGGAAGGTGGGATTAATAAGCGAAAGGTATGTAGGATTAGCGCTGCAAGAAAAAAAGTGTGAAAGATATTGATTGGTAACTAGAACGATAACTCTAACCTTAACAAGCCGCTATCCAATTCATTGCAATCGGTCGGTGTCCAGTCATTTCTGTAATGGTGCTTGACAATGGTTCTTTCTAACCCTATACTCTACTACGATTACAGATTTATGAGTCTGTTCATGGCGTTGTCAACAGATTAAAGATACATAGCGCCGAATGGGATGATAAAAATATGTGGTTATTGGTATCGTGTAGGAGTTACAGTGATAGTGATTATTGCGGGTATTATAGAAGTGCGTCGGCTTAAGAAATCCAAACCTGTTACGTAGTATCTGCGCCCCGTATGGCTAACTCGAATACCACGATCAGAAGCCGGAAGGTGAACAAGATGCAACGCAAACTTGAGGCGACATTATTGAATTGAACAGCCACTGAACCATGTGATGAACTGTAGCGTACCACGGTGAAGGTATGACTGGTTGTGCGGATATAAGAAAGCGGGGTTGATAGGGACTGGTTTACGGCGGCGTGTACTGAAGGGAAGTACTAGCGCAATATAGGCGCTTTTTGGAGAAACAAAAAATAATGTGATTTTACAAAAATCGCTTGACTTTATCATTGACGAATGGTTCCCGCTGTGTCTATGGTATATGAAAAATGAGGTTCTGAAAGAATGTATGCTCGGTAATAAAAAAAATATCCGCCGTACCCTTGTCATGGCAATAATCAACTGTAACAATGATTCTTTTTTTACACATAGCAGGGCTGCTACCGTCAAAATAGCGGTGGAAAAGGCGTTGCGTGCCGAAAAGGACGGTGCGGATATCATTGACGTGGGCGGAGAATCAACAAGACCCGGCGCACCGTACATAGACGAAGAAGAAGAGCTTGAGCGAGTGATACCGGTTATCCAAGGTATCAGGCAGTGGACGAGTATTCCTCTATCTGTGGATACGCGAAAAGCCACTGTTGCAGTCGCGGCATTAGAAGCCGGGGCGAATATCATCAACGACATTTCCGCCTTGGAAGACGATCCCGACATGGGAAGAGTCTGTGCGGAATATGGCGCCGTGGTCGTGCTTATGCACAAAAAAGGATCGCCTAAAATCATGCAGCACGAGCCGTTCTACCGGAACGTCGTTGCAGAGGTCGTTTCGTACTTGAGAGACGCCGCACAGAGAGCGCTGGACGCAGGGATCGTGCGGGAAAACATCGTTCTGGATCCGGGTATCGGTTTTGGAAAGCGGCTGGAGGACAATACGGCGCTCATCAGGCGACTTGCAACAATCTGCGCTTTAGGGTACCCTGTGCTCGTAGGACTTTCACGGAAAACCTTTATCGGGGAACTTACCGGAAAGGACGTACCGGATAGGCTCGCAGGTACTCTTGCGGCGAATGCGGTGGCTGTCATAGCGGGAGCAGACATTAT
>JAISMJ010000084.1 GCA_031276815.1 Treponema sp. | reverse complement strand
GGGCAGTCTGACGGGAACACGCTAAAGGAAAGGGCTGGCGTCCGCATGACGCGGAAGCGGCTTTGCCCGTACGCAATGGCAAAAGAAATAGGCAGAACATACATAGTAACCATCATCCGTGAAATTCGGGGAAGTCTCGGCAGGTTTATCGCTATTTTCGGAATAGTCGCGCTGGGCGTGGGCTTTCTTGCGGGATTGCTCGCCACTACGCCGGACATGCTGCTGTCGGTTGACCGGTATTTTGATGAAACGTCCATGATGGACGTCTTTGTCAAAGGTTCTATGGGATTAACCCATGCGGATGCACAGGAACTCGCCGCCCTTGATACGGTTGATCGGGTGATGGGCGTCTATGCGCTGGACGCCCTCGTCAAGACGGAGACCGATGAAACCCTTGTCGCCCGCATATACGGCATACCGCTTACGGATATATACCTCAATACGCCGGCGCTCATCGAAGGCAGGATGCCGCAAGCCCCCCATGAATGTCTGGTACAGCAAGGCGGCGGACGGCTCATTGCGCCGCCGGTTGGAACAACGCTCTCGCTGTCGGAGGAAACCCTCCGGTACAACGCCTCGCTTGAAACGCTGTCTGATGCGTTCAATACAGTTGAGTATACGGTAACCGGCATTGTCAAAAGTCCGCTATTCCTTTCAATGGAACGGGAGCCGGCCGCCGCTGGCAGCGGAACGCTTGAGGCGGTCATGTTCATTGACGACCGCTGTTATAACTTGTCCGCATACACCGATTTCTTTATCACGGTGAACGGCGCAGCGGACGCGGAATCCTTCTCTCCCGCATATCAGGCGCATGTCGATAGGGCTGTTGAACACATAGAAGCCTTCGGAAAGGAACGCTCTCAGATGAGACGGCGGGATATTCATGCGGAGGCGCAAGCCATTGCGGATCACAGGAAGAACGAGGCGCTTGCCGAAGCGGAAGCCGAATATGAGACGGGAAGAGCGCGCGCCTATGCGGAAATTGCCCGCGGCAGAAAGCGGCTGGACGCCGCCGCCGCTGATATTGCGGACGGAGAGGCGCGGCTTGCCGATGCCGAGGCGCAACTAGCGGACGGGAAACGCCGGATGGCCGAAGGGCGGGAACAGCTTGCGCGTGAACAAGCCGGCGCGGAACGGGAGCTTGCCGCTAACGAGGCGAAAATCAGGGCGGGAGAAGCGGAGATCGCGCGGGCGCAGCGGACCCTTGCCGAGAGTAAAGCGCAGCTTGACGCCGCGCGGGAACAAGTAGAAAAAACACGCGCCTCGCGCTTTCGTATGCTGATGAGAAAAGCCAAAGATGCGGTTGCACAGTACGATGCGGGAGTCGCGGCGTACAACGCGGGCGTCAAAACCGTTGCGGAACAGGAAGCCGCGCTGCAACGGGGACGAGCCGAACTCGAAGCGGGCAGGCGGAAGGCGGCGGCGTCATTTGCGGACGCGGAACAGGAACTGGCGGAGCGTGAAGCGGAAATCGCCGCGGGCGAGGCGGAATTGGCGTTGAACAGGCAAAAGCTGCTGGATGCGCGGAAAGAACTCGCCGCGGGCGAAGCGCGGTTTGCGAGGGAACGAGAAAACGCCGAAGCGGAATTACGGCGGGGCGCAGAAAAATTGGAAGAAGCCCGCTCACATACGGTTGACATAGACATACCCTTGCCTGTGTGGTACGTGTTTGACCGCACCAGCAATGTCGGAGCCGCCGCGTATAAGGCTAACGCCGAGAAAATCAACGATGTGGCGACGGTGTTTCCGATCTTTTTTCTCCTGATTGCAGCTCTTGTGGCGCTTACCACCATGACCCGCATGGTTGACGAGGAACGCACGCAAATCGGTACGCTCAAAGCACTCGGATACAGGAAACGGGTGATTCTTGTGAAATACCTCGTGTATTGCGGCTTAACCGGTATTACGGGTTCCGCGGCGGGTATGATTATCGGGTTTAGAGTCTTTCCCATAGCCATTTACAACGCATTCGGAACCTTGTACCATTTGCCGCCCCTTATAACGGTTTTTAACTGGGGCTTTGGACTGATTGCATGTGCGCTCATGCTTACCTGCATCACGGCGGCGACCATATTCGCCTGTTATCATTCGTTGTGGGAAAAACCGTCAACCCTCATACTGCCGCGCGCGCCGAAGGCGGGTAAGCGTATCCTGCTTGAGTATATCGGCTTTATTTGGAAGCGGATGAAATTCACCCACAAGGTTACAGCGCGTAATCTCATCCGCCAGAAACGGCATTTCTTTATGACGATTACCGGTATTGCGGGCTGTACCGCGCTCATGGTCGCTGGTTTCGGCTTGCGGGATTCTGTATTCGACATTGCCGGCACTGAATTCTCCGATATCTTGCTCTATGACGTCAGCATTGAACTTATGCCGGATCAAGAAACAATCCCAAAGCATACCGGTCTTGACGATGAGAGCCGGTGGATTGCGGTGCATAGCGAAGCGGGCTTTATCCGGCGCGGCGGCGAAACGATAGGCGCATCGCTCATTATCCCCCGTTATGCGGATGGTTTCCCTGATTTTATCAATCTGCGGGACAGAAAAACAAAACAAGCCGTCGCTTTCTCGGATGATTCGGTTATTATAACGGAAAAGGCAGCGGAACGCTTCGGAGTACAGACGGGCGATACGGTTACCATTGAAAACGCGGAGGGAAAACGCGGCGAATTTAAACTTTCCGGCATTACGGAAAATTACGTGGGCGTCTATTGTTATATTGGTAAGGCGGCTTATAAGCGCGTTTTCGGCGAAGCGGATGAAAAAGAAATCCCGTTCCGGACTATTCTGGCGGTTACCGGCATCCATGAAGAAGAAGCCCGCAACGAGTTTACCGCGCAACTGCTTTCTACTGGCGCCGTGATGATGGTTTCGTTCACTGCCCAGACTCAAGCCTCGTATACCAACTTGCTAAACAGTATCAACGTCGTAGTGGTTATTTTGATTATCGCTTCCGGCTGTCTTGCGATGCTGGTCATTTACAACCTCACCAATATCAATATCAACGAGCGCACGCGGGAAATCGCCGCGCTGCGGGTGCTTGGGTTTCACCAAGGTGAAGCCGCCGCGTATATTTTTAGAGAAATCACAGCGTTAAGCATCATAGGCGCCGCGCTGGGTTTGTTTCTGGGTATTCCGCTACACCGTTTCATCATCGGCGTCGCGGAGAACGCGGACCTCATGTTCGGAAGAAGCATATCCGCGCTTGGCTTCGCGCTTTCCGGCGTTATCACGCTGCTTTTCTCAGGCTGCGTTGACCTTCTCATGCTGCCAAAACTGCGGAATATCAAGATGGCGGAATCCATGAAGGGCGCGGAATAATTTCTTCATATACAGCCGGCGTTAGTCCGCAACAAAAAAGATACATAACGCCATTATTTGAATAACGCTTGACAAGAACTATAGAGCGCACGTAGGCTCCCCTACTGCCGAAACCGCGGAATCCTGTATTTTGAAGCCCCGCTTGCCGGTTTCTTCATTTATCCCTTTATCTTAAACCGTACTGGATACCGGTAACGCACCGCAACGGCGGTACCATTCGCTTCCGCCGGAACAGCCGTTATGTCCCTGAATGCATTCACCGCAGCCTCGGCAAACCCGCGTTCAGGAGGGTCCTCTTTCAATACATTGATACGTCTGATTTCTCCCCTACTGTCGATAAAAAGCTCAAGAATGACCGTGCCTTCGATACCGGAACGCAGGGCAATGGCAGGGTACTCTACATTGTTGCGTATCTTATCATCGGATAGTACCGGCGGCACAGATATTTTATGCTGGGGAAGAAAGTCTATTACCGGCTCAACGGCGGCGGGTTCAACGGCGTACACCGCAGCTTCAGGCTCGCCTACCACTTGATCCGGAGGCACTTCATCGGTAGCGATCATGTTTTCGGCAACTGCGGCAACGGTAGGCTGTGGAGCCGCCGCCTTGGGTTTTGGCGGAGGAGGTGGCGGGAGTGGCGGCGGAAGGGGTATGTCTTCTTGAATATCCGCAAGTTTCATCACCCTTGCGCCCGATTCCTCGTCCTGAACGACCGTATTCAGCTTAAACGCCACGGAAAAGAGAAGAAAGGCATGCAAAACGCCGGCAACTATGAAGATGGCAAGTCTTATCCTGTTTGTATCCATAGGGTTGATACGTATACAATACCGCTTTTCACTGAAAACGGCAATGGTACAAAAAAAATACCGCTGCCGAAAGGAGGAAAACGGCAACGGTATTACAGATGTCTCATAGGAGGAATGTACTATAATAAACAGTATAGCAGTCTAAATGTTACATGGTACAAAAAAAATTTATGTTTTTTGGGTAATGCGGCGGCATAGCCTCATGTGTACCGATTATGTCCTATACGCCGGTCTTCTCTGTACCGCCTTTGTCAATGCCGCCATGTCGGCTTCCCCTTCAAGACCATGCGGCGCCAGCTCTTCCATGGTAATATCAAGCGAAAAAGGACGCCGCGCTACGTGTTCGGGATAATGCGCGTCAGATGAGGTAGTGAGCGGATAGCCGAGCGTATCAACGGAAGGCGGAAGGCGCACACATTCCACCGCCGCCCATGGACCGGACACCACCACGCCGAGCTGGCTGGTCATGGAAAACGCCGGACGGTCAACATGGGCGGGAATCACTATGCCGCCGTATTCCGCAACCGTACCGCCTATCTGGTCTACCGTTATATCAAGCGGATTTACCAAATAATACTCGACCTCCCCTTCAATGCCGTCATCTTCGTCAACGAATACTTGATCTCCCGTCTTTTCAGGATTGTTTGGGAAGGGCGTGAGGATAGAATAGGCATAGCTGCTGAACGCAAGGCTTGCCTCAAGGCTCGTGAACAGACACACCACATGGATTTCTTCTGAAGTGGTAGCTTCCATGCCGAATATCGGGACGATGTTATAGCGGGGACAGACCTTTGCGAATGCCGGACAGTTCAGGCTTGAATTATGATCCGTGAGCGCGAGAACTTCAACGCCTCTTGATGCGGCTAACTCCGCCAAAGAGCGGGGGCTTAAATCAAGAGACCCGCACGGGGAAAGACAGGAATGGTTATGAAAATCGGCTAGAAGCGGCATATACGAGTATGAGTATATCACGGCGATCATGTTTTTGTATAGCCAATTCTCTGTGGACGGCTTTCTTAAACAGAGATACGCATTATGGCGAAACACGCGACCCTTATTTCAGACCGTAGAGCCGCTAGCCGCGCCGCTACTTTGCGACAAAACTCACCACGCGGTACCGGAGGATTTGAAGCATTTGCAGTACCGTGTTGACCTGTTCAAAACGGGTGTTTTTGTCAGCTATAAGATGAACCCGCGTTTCAGGCGCGGTCTGGTAGGTTGTGATGATGCTGTCCTCAATGGTTCGCAGATCGCTTGTATCGCCGTTGAGGTACAGGCGACCCTGTTTATCGATCCAGATTTCGAGGTTCTTTTCCGCGCTTGTATTCCGCGCGGTTTCGGCTTCGGGATATTCTATCTTGACTTCCTTCCGGTAGTTGATGAGAGATACCAGCATGATGAAAATGAGCAGGAGAAAAGCCACGTCAGACATTGAATTGAGCGGAATGATAAACCGTTTCCGGTTTCGCTTGAGATTCACGGCTGCCTCATGGAAAAAGAAAAGGAATCTACGTCCAATTTTTGCGCGAGTTCCACAAAGGACACCACGCTTTGCCACGGAGCCGCCGGCGCGATTACCAGTACCACCGCCAGATTCGGCATCTCCGCCAGATTCGAGCGGATCATTATTTCCGCGTCCGCCATAGCAAGCGGTCTTTCGTCATAGAGAAGGGCTCCGGTATCGTCCATTTCAAAACGCAGCAGTTCTTCCCGTAAAAGGAGCCGCGTTGAGTCCTTTGCGGGCATATCCATGAGGAATCCTTTATTCACATTAAACCCCGCAATCACGATGAAGTAAATGATGAGAAGAAAAGCAATATCGCTTGAGGCGCTTGAGTCTTCAAATTGGCTGCGTTTTAAGCGGCGGAGTCTCATGGGAAAAGTATACATAACAGCGGGACATGTTTCAATAGGAGGAGCCGCGCTTGTCAGACAGGGAGCCGCGAGCCGCCAGCGCCAGCAAGCCGAAGGAGGGAACAGGCTGTGCCTGTGCGCCGTCAAAACCCCGTGAAGAACGTAGCTCGTACATGGGATATGGCGTTAAGCTGGCTGTTTGTAGGCTGCGGAATAAGCGGAATAGTGGAAAGAATGGCGTTGATCTGATCGGTGAGCTTTCTCTTTTCAATAATGACCATGATAAGAAAGAGATACTCATGGCGATCTTCTCCGCCGTCTTCCGCAACAACCGGTTTTTTAACCCAGAAATCATCAAATCTAACGGCGTTTTCGTAACGCGCATCCGAGAAGGCTTTTACGGCGTTTTCAAAAAAGACGCCGTATTCATTATCAGGATACGTTGTAATGTTTCTTTCAAGCCGGTTTTGCGCCCGTCGCGCCACCATACGGGGAAAATCCCGTTCTACTAAAAAGCGCTCCGTCCATTGTTTGAGCGTAGCCGGATTGTTTCCCTTGTTTTCCTTAATAAAAACGTAGGCGTTGCGGTACGCGGACAGGCGTTCCACAGCGCGGACTCCGCCGGCAAGGTATGCTTCCGCCCATGTAGGAACCGTATCGCTTTTCTTGCTCACAATGGGTACCGTGGGCACCGTCTGAACCGGTTGTTCGGCGGGTACCGTCCGCGGGGTCCAATTCAGCACAGCCTGCGGTCGTTGATCGCTTGCACAGGAAAACAGACAGAGGACAGCGCACAAAAGAGCGATGGATACGAAAGAACACGTCAGATGCGCGGACGGCGCCGCCCTTTTTCTCATGTACTGCTCCTACATGTCCGCAACGAGGTTTCGCATGATGTACTCGCGGCGTTCCGGCGTGTTCTTACCCATATAGAAATTAAGCACCTGCGGAACAACCTTGATCTGATTTACTGAAACCGGCACGAGGCGCATATCCTCCCCGATAAACTGCCCGAATTCCTTGGGGCTGATTTCACCCAACCCCTTGAAGCGGGTTACCTCGCTCTGCGCGCCGAGGGTTTTCATTGCGGCGTCCCGCTCTTTTTCCGTGTAGCAGTACCGCGTTTCTTTCTTGGTACGCACGCGGAAAAGCGGGGTCTCCAGAATAAACACGCGCCCGTTTGTTACCAGCTCTTCAAAATACGAGAGGAAAAAAGTGAGCAGCAGATTCCTGATATGAAAGCCGTCAAAATCCGCATCGGTCGCGATGACGATCCGCGCATACCGGAGGGAGGAGATATCGTTTTCAATGCCCAGCGCCATCATCATATTGTAGAGTTCTTCGTTCTTGTAAATCGCCGCGCGTTTCTTGCTGTACATATTTTCCGGCTTGCCCCGCAGCGCGAAAATAGCCTGCGTCATAACGTCCCGGCTGCTCACCAAAGAGCCAGCCGCGGAATCGCCTTCCGTCAGGAAGATGGTTGAGCTTTTGCCGCGCTCCCCGTCCTCAAGGTGGTATTTGCAGTCCTTGAGTTTCGGTATCTTGAGCGCGATCTTCTTTGCGGCTTCACGGGCTTCTTTTTTTACCGCGTTGAGTTCCGTGCGGAGGCTTTCGTTAGCCGCTATCTTTTGCTCAAGCTTCTTTGCCGCTTCGGTGTTTTTGTGCAGCCAGTCTTCGGTCGCGGTTTTCACTTCCTGCACCACAGTAGAGCGGATGTCGGAGTTGCCGAGTTTATTCTTGGTCTGGCTTTCAAACACCGGATTCTTTATTTTAACGGCAACCGCGGCGATGGTTCCTTCCCTGATGTCTTCGCTTTTGTAGTCTTTTTTGAAAAACGCCTGAATACCCTTCAAAAACCCTTCTTTGAAAGCGGATAAATGCGTACCGCCGTCAGACGTAAACTGCCCGTTGACAAAGGAGAAATATTCTTCGCCGTAACTGTTCGTATGGGTAAAGGCGAATTCGAGCTGCGCCCCCTTGTAATAGCCCAGCGGATAGAGGCTTTCCTCGCCCGTTTCTTCGCTCAACAGGTCGAACAGCCCGCGCTCTGATGCGTATGGCTGCCCGTTGAGCGTGAGGGTGAGACCGGCGTTGAGGTAGGCGTAATGCCGGATGCGTTTTTCGATGAATTCCAGATTGAATTCGTATGGTCCGAAAATATTCGTATCAGGGGTAAACTCAACGTACGTACCGTTTTTCCGCATCTCCTCGCTTGCCGACTGTTTTATCGCGCCTTTTTTCTTGTTCAGCAGGACGCCCCGCGCAAACGCGGCTTCGGCATATTCGCCGTCCCGTATCGACATGACGCGGAAATGCGAAGACAGGGCGTTCACCGCCTTAGTGCCTACGCCGTTCAATCCTACGGAAAACTGAAACACGTCGTCGTTGTACTTCGCGCCGGTGTTGATCACGGACACGCACTCAACGAGTTTCCCCAGGGGTATGCCTCGTCCAAAATCCCGCACGCGCGCGGTTCCGTCCTTCACTTCTACCTGTATGGTATGCCCGTTTCCCATGATATATTCGTCAATGCCGTTATCAATTACTTCCTTGAGAAGCACGTAGATGCCGTCATCGGGATGAGAACCGTCCCCCAGCCGTCCTATGTACATACCGGTTCTCAGCCGGATATGCTCAAGCGAGGAAAGCGTCTTTACTTTGGATTCATCATACACCGCCGCGCTGGTCGCGCCGGCGCTTGTTGACGGCGGTTTTTCACTTTTAACTGCCATAGTGGTGAATAGTATAGCACAACGGAAAAATGATCAACAGAGCTTCTTCTCCGCATGGACGTCTCACCCGCGCCGTGAAGGGCGAATAGCTTTTGAAGCGTTAAAAAAAGAGCAAAACTATTAAAAACCATATCAAAGCCTCTTGACATATTTGCGTTCACTCTGTATGCTTCTTCGCATGAATACACGTCCCGCAGACATATCCATCTCCTCTGTGCTACTCTACTCAATACGGTCCGCGGCTACAGGCGAGCAAGGCTCTGGTTTTGCGATCCCCCCCCCCCCCCCATTGTCCTAACGCCTTTTCATATCACTTTAGACATTCATTATTTCTTTCTCTATTTTATTTCTCTACAAGGAGTTTATTATGGCTATTATTAATGCCGTTACCGAGGTTTTACACCGCATCCGTGTAAAACTCTATCCCAATTACCTCTCCACTATTGCGGGCGCGTATATCGCCCGCACGGACAGCGAGGCGTCCCTCACCATTGAGGACGTCTGCGCCGCGCTCAAAAACAGAGGCGGCTTCACCGGCAACTACGACGACCTCGTGACTCACGTCAAACAGTTCTTGGACGAAGTCGCCTATCAGTTATGTGACGGCTTCGCGGTCAACTTGCTCTACTTCCTCGCGTATCCCAACGTGGGCGGCACGTTTGACAAAATTATGGAAGGGCA
>JAISMJ010000011.1 GCA_031276815.1 Treponema sp. | reverse complement strand
GTTTTTTGAACAATGAAGGCGAATTCGCGTGTTTTTTTCATACATGTATTTGTCAAGACGGTATGATAATGCCGCGCTTCTCCGCTTCCGCTAAAAAAGATAGTACAGAACTAAAAACGTATTGAGAGCTAATGAATATAGCATGTGTATACGTACTATAAAAGATTACGGTAATGACAGGTTTTTGGCATGTTGTAGAACACGATCGCATAGTTATCGCATACGTATATAATTGCGAATACAATTATTGACATTAAAGCTCTTTTTGTATTTAATAGACGCCATGGATATTCGCATGAGACCATATCCCGCGCTCTTGAAACAGGCGAAATCGCTTACAATACGCAAAGATGAAAGCATTTTCTATTATGATTCGGGCGCGGACGCTAAACCGCCGGTCATACTGATACACGGCTTGGGAGACGAAGCCGATTCATGGCGGCGTCTTATCCCTCTTCTGGACAATACCTGCCGGACGCTTGCGCTCGATCTCCCCGGATTCGGACGCTCGAAGTCCGGCGGTATGATAACCATCGGACGGCACATTAAAGCCGTCGTCTCCCTCCTCGAAATGAGCGGACCTGCGGCGCTTGCCGGCAGTTCACTCGGCGGCGTGATCGCCCAAGCCGTAGCGGCAGCGAAGCCGGAACTGGCGAAAGCCCTCATACTCATTGACGGGGGCGCGCCGCTTACGAATGCGCCGGGCGGCGCGCTCAACATGCTGGGCAAGGCGCTGCCGTTTTACGGTACGCATTGGTACCGCGCGTTCCGCAAGAACCATGCCGCCGCGTATCGCTCTCTTTTCGGCTACTATCACAATTTTGAAGAGCTGCCGGAAGAAGACCGCTCCTTTCTGTATCAGCGCGTCATTGAACGGGTGGAAAGCGCGGAACAGGAACGGGCGTATTTCGGCACCCTGCGGAGCATGATATGGTATACCATGACCAGAACCGCGTCTCTTGCAAAGGCTCTGGCTGATTACAAAGGTAGCGTGGCGTTTGTGTGGGGCGAAAACGACAAAATTCTGCCCCCAAAGACAGCGGATAGTATCCGCTCAATACGTCCCGAAGCTCCATTCGTCCTGATTCCCAATGCCGGGCATTTGCCGCATCAGGAACATCCGGAGGCGGTCGCCGCGGTGATTGCGAAAACGGCGGTCGCGTAACCGGCGGTTGCGAAAATGGCAGGGGATAGGTATAATACCTCTATGCAATCTTTTCAGACTTTCTATCAAAACGGACTTCGTTTTTCCTGCGTCCGCTGTTCCGCGTGCTGCCGTTATGAAAGCGGGTGCGTGTTTCTCTCTGATGATGATCTTACGCTCCTCATCAAAACGCTCAAGCTTCCGCGTCATGAGGTTGAATCGCTCTATTGTACGTGGATTCCATCGGGAACAGTAGATTGCTTGTCTCTCAAGGAAAAGCCCAATTTTGACTGTATCTTCTGGGATGACGGCTGTTCGATATATGAAAGCAGACCCTTGCAGTGCAGAACGTTTCCTTTCTGGGATTCGATACTCGCCGACGCGGATGCTTGGGAACGCTCCGCAAAAGACTGTCCGGGAATGGGTCAGGGAAGTTTATACGCCTTTGATGAAATCAAACGCCTAGTGGAACAGGGAAACGCCCGGACGCTTATTCAGAGAAAACGGGATACAAGGCGGGCGCTATGGTAAACGAACCTCTTGTTTCTTTAACGGCGCAGGAAATAAGAGCCTTATTTATAAGGCTCAAGAGAGTAGAATCAGGCTTTCCGTCTGCCGGACTTTCGCCGGAGGAACAGACGTTTCTGATGAACATTGAAAAATTATTGTACCGGAACCTTTCTATTCAGGAAGCGGAATCTTTGATGAATGAAGTTACCGGCGATACGGATAAAATATAGAACATAATGCGGATACATCCCATAAAACTCATCATAGTTATTGTCATGTTCACGGTTATTCTTGCCGTTCTTGCGGGAGCGGCGCTCGTGATAGTTGCGCGGGAACTCAATAAAGCGCCCGTATACGCTCATGGCGAGGTGATGTTCGAGGTGGAACCGGGTGAGACGCCCCGCTCCATAGGGAGAAGGCTTGAGAACGAAGGCATAATCAAAAGCCGGTATTTCTGGTACGTAGTGAACAAGATCGACAAAGATGTTATAAAAGCCGGTACCTACGCGATACAACTTCCCGCAACCCAGTTTGAAATACACAATATCTTGGAGACCGGACGGCAGGTTCTTATAAAAGTTACTATTCCCGAAGGCGGGACGCTCACTAAAACCGCCCGGCTGCTTGATGAAGCCGGCGTCTGCACGGAAGAATCCTTTCTGAACGCCGCATCGGATACAGAACTCCTCGAAACATTTCGTATTCCCGCCGAAACCTTGGAAGGGTATCTCTTTCCGGACACCTATTTTTTTCAAGAAAATTATGCGGCGGAAAAGGTCGTACGCGTCATGGCGGATACGTTTTTCAAACGGCTCTCTGAAATTGTTGACGTTGATTCCCTTACGCCCGAAAAACTGTTTGAAAAGGTAACGCTTGCATCCGTTGTAGAGCGCGAGTACCGCATTGCGGAAGAAGCGCCGCTCATGGCGGGCGTGTTTTACAACCGAATCTCTATCAACATGCCGCTGCAATCCTGCGCCACAGTCGAATACATCATCACCGAAATTCAGCATAAACCACACCCGGAAGTCATCAGCATCAGGGATACCGAAATTAAGAATCCGTACAACACCTACATACATAAGGGACTGCCGCCCGGTCCCATCGCCGCTCCGGGATTAACCGCGCTTGCTGCAGTCTTCAATCCAACTATAAGCGATTATCTCTATTTCAGGCTCATTGAACCGGATGCGGGTAAGCATTATTTTTCAAAGACATTTGATGATCATATCAAGGCGGGAAAACTGTATGTGAAAAGAAAATAAAAAAAAGACTTGACGTCCTTAAAAATATCGTGTACACTACTATTTAATAAAATAATCCCAATGCTTACTAATGGTAAGCTGTGGGAATGAGGAGGCTGTAATGGCTAAAGTAGAATTGAAAGGTATCGGTAAAATCTATGACGGCGGCGTACGCGCGGTAGATAATGCCAATATCGTAGTTGAGGACAAAGAATTTGTCGTTTTTGTAGGACCTTCGGGATGCGGAAAATCAACAACGCTCCGCATGGTTGCAGGGTTGGAAGACATTTCCGAAGGCGAGCTGTACATCGACAGCGAGCTTATGAATCAGGTGCCGCCCAAAGACAGGAATATCGCTATGGTGTTCCAGAACTACGCATTGTATCCGCACATGACCGTGTATGAAAACATGGCGTTCGGGCTTCGCATTAAGAAAGTACCCAAGGATGAAATTGACCGCCGCGTACGCGAAGCCGCAAGAACATTGGATATTGAACAATTTCTGGAACGCAAACCCAAGGCATTGTCGGGCGGTCAGCGCCAACGTGTCGCGGTAGGACGCGCCATTGTCCGTAACCCCAAGGTCTTCTTGTTTGACGAGCCGTTGTCAAACCTTGACGCAAAGCTCCGCGTAACCATGCGTAAAGAGCTTTCCGAACTCCATCTTAAACTCAACGCCACCATGATCTATGTTACTCACGACCAGGTGGAAGCTATGACTATGGCAAGTAAGATCGTTGTTATGAAAGACGGCAAGGTGCAGCAGATCGGTGCGCCGTTGCAATTGTACAACGAACCAGTCAACAAGTTTGTTGCGGGCTTCATAGGCTCCCCTCCTATGAACTTCCTGTCCGTTAAAGTGGTGGAAAAAAGTGGCTCCATCGTGCTTCAGGAAGAAGCCTTTGAAATTAAGCCGGCACAGAACCATGTCGATGCTCTCAAAAAATATATTGGCAAGGAGGTTTTCTTTGGTATCCGTCCGGAAGACCTGAGTTTTTGCGAGAATCCTGCTGCTACAAACAACATGTCACTCAAGATCAGTGTAGTTGAACCGCTCGGTGCAGATATTCACTTGTGGCTCACAAGTGGCAGTCAACCACTCGTTGCCCGAACCGAAGCTCATTATACCTTCAAAGTCGGCGATACAGTCAACTTTATACCCCGTCTTGAAAAAGCTCGGTACTTCGATAAGGAAACGGAGTTTTCCATTCTTGCTGCCGAATGAGGCAGAGTGGCGAAAACGATTTAAGTAAAGAAGCCCCCTCCTAAGGGGGGCTTCTTTCTATAATAATGAAGAGGTTATAACATGACATTGTCCGAAAGAATGAAAAAACTTGCATCAAAAGTTGGCGATGCAGCACAAGATTTTGTTTCCATAGCAGGAGATACAGCTCAAGATTTTGGCGAAAAAGGCATTTCCGCATCAAAGGAGTTTTTGAATAAAGTCAGCGACAAGGCTCAAGACATAGGAGCCAAGGGGTTACAAGCGTCAAAAGAGCTTATCAGCAAAGTTGGCGATAGAGCGCAAGATATTAGTGAGAAAGGTAATCTGATCATTGAAATCAGGAGACTCGAATCCAGAGTACAGAAACTCACGGCGGAGCTTGGCGCGGAAGTGTATACCGTCCTTGTTGAACAAAAAATTTCTAGCGTAAGTTTCTCAACTCCTGTCATAAAGGATATTATCCAAGAGCTTGATACACTGCAAAAGGATATTACCAAGAAGGAAGCGGAATTGGAAAAGTAACAGGTGTAATTCTGTTCGTTTTGCGGTACGTTGCTATAGATGGAACAATAAGCTCTCGTGAGATACTTTACAGATACTAATTTATTGAATGAGTTTAATAATCGGCAATTATTCCTCTTTATCCTTACCGTATGCTTTTTCTAGTATCATGATTGTCCTCTGTAAAGGACGCCAGAAAGTTATCTTTATCATCCGTCCCTATCCTTTTCCCACATATGTCCAAAACTCGTTTGTTTTAAGACGAGCGTATAGTGAGTCTTTTTGGTTTTATTTTATATTTTGCCGGTTTGAATATTTTTAAGACTTCGGTGATACTGATTTTCAGCGCCACTATGAGTCTTGATGCTCATTCCCCGGATGAGCGCCTACGTTTGATCATATCAACTATCCATGAACGGCATCCTTGATAGGTTCTTTCATAGCAGCTGATGAACTGGCATCCGTAATGGGTACAAAGGTACTTTTGTTTGTCATTGCTTTTTCCTGTTTGAGGATATGTGAGATTCCGGCATGATGGTGGGTGGTTCTATGATGATTAGCATCATTCCATACTATTCTTTTGTGTCCTTGTTGCCTTTAACCTTCCTTCATACTTTGAAGATCACTACCTAAGTTTGTATATATGTAGAGCCGCTTTAGCGGCTCTGAAAGAAGAGACGAATGGATTATACCATGATTAATGTCGCCCTCCATTCGCCTTCTTCCGTTATTTTACTACTCCATTTTCCACGACAACGGATTCGGGATCGACTTTGTTACCGTAAACTGGTTCAAGGGTCGCTTTATAAGCCTTATGGAAAAAATCGGCTTCAAGAACATGTTCGATCTCGTTATTGAGCCAATTAAGCAGCGCCGTATTGCCCTTTTGGACTGCGGGCGCGATTGTGTCAAGGCTGCCGATGGAATCAATGCCTACGCTGAAACCCGGGTTTTGGATCGCCCATGCGAAAACAAAGGTGTTATCATGAGCGAGCGCGTTTCCTCGTCCGTCTTTGAGCGCATTCAACGCTTCGGTGTTCTGATCAAACGCAAGCAGTGTGATGTTGGGGTGGTTTTTGGTAAAGTACAGCTCGGCGGTGGTACCCTTATCGACGATTAAAGTTTTTCCCTCAAGCTGGGAAATATCGGTAATCAGCGCCGAATCCGGCGATACAATACCGAGCGCGACTTTCATATACGGTTTTGCAAAGTCAACCACTTGGCTGCGTTCCGGCGTTACCGTGAAATTCGCGAGAATAATGTCAACCTTATTCGATTGCAGGTACTCAACGCGGCTTGCGGCTTCAACCGGTACGAACTCTACGGCATTTTCATCGCCGAACAGGTCCTTGGCAATACGGCGCGCAAAATACACGTCGTACCCTTGGTACACGCCATTTGCATCTACATAGCCAAACGGCGCTTTGTCGGTGAACACGCCGATACGGACTTTGCCCGATTTTTTGAGCTTCTCAAACGCCGCAGTGTCATCATTGCTTCCGCGCGCAAAAGCGGAAACCGCCATCCCAAATGCCAGTAATAATAAAACCAGCTTTTTCATGTTGTCCCTCCTATGGACATAAAAATATATATAAATAGAGTTAAATCCTCTATTTACTATGTTTTATAGAGCTCATGGAGCATCAATTCAGATGCTTCCGCTCCCCTTAGTCAAACTCAAAAATATTCAGAAATTTCTTTGCCCGTTCCGTAGACGGCTGGGTAAAAAACTGATGCGGTTCATTCTCTTCCACAATTTCGCCGGCATCCATGAAAATAATTCTATCCGCAACGGAACGCGCAAATGGTATCTCGTGCGTAATAATCACCATAGTCATACCGCTTTTTGCGAGATTGAGCATGACATCAAGCACTTCTCGCACCATTTCCGGATCAAGCGCGGCGGTAATTTCATCAAATAACATGATTTCAGGACGCATAATGAGGGCGCGCACTATGGCAGCCCGCTGTTTCTGTCCACCGGAAAGCTGCCTGGGATAGGCGTTCTTTTTCTCAAGCAAGCCGACACGATCCAGCAACGTCTCCGCCGCCTTTTCCGCTTCCTTTTTGGCGCGTTTCTGTACTCTCATTGGACCTAACGTAATATTCTCCAGCACGGTTATATGCGGGAACAGTTCGTAATTCTGGAACACCATACCGACATTCTGTCTGATTTCACGCCAATCCGTACCTTCTTGGGTTATTATAGTACCGTTTAGCTTGATTTCGCCGGATTGGATACGCTCAAGCCCATTCATGCAGCGCAGAAGCGTACTTTTCCCGCAACCTGAAGGACCCAAAATGACCAGCACTTCCTGCTTATGCAGCTTCAGAGATACATCATTAAGCGCCGGTACATTCATGCTCTCAAACCGTTTATAAAGATGATTTATTTCAAGCAAGACTTCTTCATTAATTAACTTTGCCATCTCCGCTCCAGTCTTTTTGAAAGATGTGATATAGGCATACAAAGTATAAAATAAAAGAAAAAGATAAGCGCATATACCCACAATGAAGCGCTCGGACTTTTCAGAAAATTCGCCTCAATGATCTGCTGCCCGACTTTCAGCACCTCGACAACGCCGATAAGCACGACAAGCGAAGTCGTCTTTATCATGCGGGTCATTAAGTTGATTGCCCCGGGCATAAGGCGGCGCATTGTCTGCGGAACTATGACGTAGCGGTAAAGCTGGCTATTGGTAAGACCAAGCGCAAAGCCGCTTTCGTATTGGTGGTGAGAAATGCTTGTAATAGCCCCGCGCACCAAATCTCCCATTTCAGCGGTTCCCCACAGAGTAAACACAAGAATGGATGCGAGTTCGCCGCTCAAATTGATATGAAAATTGCGGGCAAGCCCGAAATAAAACAGGAAAAGCCATACCAGAACGGGAATGATCCGAACCGATTCGAGATACGCGCGGCAGAAGAAGCGTATGACTTTACTTTTATGCGTCATAAGAATACCGAAAAGGATGCCCAGTATGATGGAAAAACATACCGAGATGAACGCAATACGCGCCGTAACCCACAACCCTAAAAGGAGCCGCTGGAGATTTTTGCCTTCAACAAGAACGCTAATGCCCAAATCCTGCAAAACGGAGCCTCCTTTCAACGATATATAATAAAATGGAAATGGGCAGCAACGCGATAAGATATGCAACTACCAGCATGAGCAATGCCTCATTGGTTTTGTAATACAGACCGATGAGGTCTTTTGCCACATACATCAAGTCGGCAAGCGCGACAATGCTCACGACGCTGGTTTCCTTGAGCAGGAAGATGACATTCGCGCCGAGACTCGGAATACTCACCGCAAGCGCCTGCGGTAGAATTATGTAACGGACAAGCTGCGGGTATGAAAGCCCTATAGAAAGTCCGGATTCTATTTGCGCCTTGCCGATAGCCTCAAGTCCGCCGCGGAAGGATTCCGCCATATATGAGCCGCCGAGAAAACTCAGCCCTGTCACCGCGCATGTCCACGATTCAAACTTTATGCCTACACGGGACAAACCAAAATATAAGAAAAAAAGCTGGATCATAAGCGGCGTATTTCTGGAAAGCTCTATGTATGCGCCCGTAATGCGCCGTAAAACGGGCAGCCGGAAATAGCGGACGACCGCGCAGAACAGTCCGATAATGAGGGAAAAGAACGATCCCCAGAAGCAAAGTTTTAGTACAAGCCCTAACGCTTTAGCATAAAGAGGAATAAACTGTCCTATAAACACCGTATCCATAATAACCTAGTATAATCATAATAATTATACTCCATACTATAGCAGGAGCGTTTCTTTTTTGTCAAGAGTAGCATGTGAAATTGCATGTTATTTTTCCAGTTTAAACAGTTTGCCGAAAACCAACAATGCAATAGATAATACTTTTCTTTACATGCAGATCAGTGCGCGACATACGCTAGAGGTGTCGTCAAAAGGCGAAGGAGATACATCTACAGAGAGAGCGGCAAGAAAAGAATCAGAACGTTTAGCATAGCGAGTAGTACTGCCTCTCCGCTTTTTTTGATACCGGTACAACCGAATTAACCAGCGCCGGTAATGGCGTCAAGCAAGATACGGGGTTTATTACGTTTCGCGTCCTCCCGGCAATAATCCCCATAGCCGGATGTCTGAATTCAGTTAAATGTCTTGCAAAAACCGTACGGCTTGTGTATACTACCGGACATGGAAGTTCAACCGATACTTGATTCGTGCAGAAAAGCCCTCGCAACTCGCATCATTGGGCAAGAGGACATGATCGACGGTCTCCTGATGGGGCTGATTGCCGGGGGACATGTCCTTCTTGAAGGGGTGCCGGGTCTTGCGAAAACGCTAGCCGTGAAAAGTCTTGCCGATATTACGGGGCTTGTATTCAAGCGGATTCAGTTCACGCCGGATCTGCTCCCCGCGGATTTGACCGGTACGATGGTGTGGGAACAGGCTGCCGGCGCCTTTTCCGTGCGTCGGGGACCCATTTTCGCCAATGTGATCCTTGCCGATGAAATCAACCGTGCGCCCGCTAAAGTACAATCCGCCCTTCTTGAGGCAATGGAAGAAACGCAAGTTACTATCGGTGAGACGACGTATTCCCTGCCGCATCCGTTTTTCGTGCTTGCAACCCAGAACCCCATCGAACACGAAGGCACCTACGCCCTGCCCGAAGCCGAGTTAGACCGGTTCCTGCTTAAATTGCTCATAAAATATCCTCATCCCGAACAAGAGGCGGCGATGCTCTCCCATGTCGCGGGAAAGAAAACCGCGTCATCTCTTCCGTATGTGTTGACTGTCAACATGTTAAAATCCCTCCAAACCGCCGCGGATGCGGTTCATGTTGATGAACGGCTTGCGGCGTACATCGTTTCCGTTGTCGGCGCTACACGACCCGCGCCGGCGCGGGGTAGTCAGCGGGAAAGAAGCGAAAGGAGCGACAAAGAAGGCATCTACCGGTACATCAATTTCGGCGCGTCCCCCCGCGCTTCTATCGCCCTGTACCGGTGCGCCAGAATACACGCGCTTTTTGAAGGGCGCGCCTTTGTCAGCCCCGATGACGTCAAAACCATCGCGCTGCCGGTACTCCGCCATCGCATCGTGTTGTCCTACGAAGCCGAAGCTGACGGGCTTGATCCGGATGCGGTCATCTCCCGTATTCTAAGCTTCGTACCGGTGCCGTGATCAATCGCCCATAGCGCCTACGCCGTCTGTGCAAAACGTTTGGGCAGGTCTTCATTGCCGTCCGGATACCGTTGGATCAGGAAAACGGCGATCCTATCTTCAATACGGACAAGGCTTTTATGTTGTCTTGGATTTCCTCTATCAGAGACTGCCGCATGTGACTTGAGAGGACTGTGATTTCACGCTCTTCAAAGGCTTCCCGTTTTTTTACCTTCACGGTTTTTGTCTTATAATCAAAGGCATATCTGGCTTCCGATGCGATAACCGCGTTTCTAAACCACTTCTTTTCAAGAAAGAGTCTTTCAAGGCAGCCCTTCTTTTCTTGTGAGAGGCGGGAAACGTCTATTTTTTGTCGGAAGACGCAGCATCTCAGAGCGGCTCTTCGCGCACTAGTCTCTTTCAATGCCCACCGTATACGCCTGCCCTTTTCAGACACCCTTTTGCTCCTCTATATAGTTCTTGACTGCCTCAAGTGAAACGCTCCCTGCCGTTGATATGAACTTACTCCGCGTCCACAGACAGGGCAGCCATTTCTTTAATTCGGGAAATTCCTCGCGTAATACGCGTGCAATACGTATGACGTATATCCTTTCAGCCGTCCTACCAGTGTTTCTATCCCACTATACAGACATACGTCAAGCAATAGATGCACATGAGATCGCTCATTGTTTCCATTTTCTAACACTTCAAAATCCAATGCTTCCTGTTTCGAGATAATAAGCTCTTTGAGCCGGGTCTGAATCGCCTCCGAGAGGACTTTCCGCCGGTATTTTGGACGCCATATCACATGATATTGACAGCTATATACCAGCGTTGGGGTTGTTTTTAGTTCTTGCAGGGGTCTTTTATGGTCATATACTAACTGTTATAGTAGTCAGTATACTTATATCTATCTTTCTTGTCAAGTCTTATTTCAATATGTTGTTACGTATTTTTATCGTTGCGCCTTATATCCACAACCCTTAAGCCTTGGGCTTTACGCCGACCTTTTGTAAAACGGCGTGGGAAATACCGGTACCGTTGCAAGGATCGCTTACTCCGCCTGTTTTTCTCTCATGTCCCACGCCTTTAACCGCGCTTCCGCTCGTGCGAGGCTAATCTTCGCTTTGTCAACCTCGAATTTAAGCCCGCCGCCTTTGTTTATAACGTCTTCCGCGCGTTTTTTCTCTTCCATAGCGCGATCCCGGTCTATTTCTTCAGGCAGTTCCGCCGCGTCAACGAGCAACACCGATTTATGCCCCTTTACCTCAAGGATGCCTTCAGCCGCGACGGCGTTTTTCCATACGCCTTTTTTGTCTTTTATCTTGACGATGTCGGCGCGTGCCGACGCGGTAAAAAACGTGTGATTCGCATATACGCCGATTTCACCGTCAATAAGTTGGACGATAATACATTCCACCATATCCGAATAAAACTTACGATACGGCGTGTGAATTTCAAACGGGAAAAGCGCCGCCATCACGACGCCTTGTTCATAACGTCTTCAATAGCGCCTGCCATGAAGAACGCCTGTTCCGGTATCGCATCGCACTCGCCGTTAAGGATCATGTTGAAACCGCGTATGGTTTCCTTGAGCGGCACATAGCGCCCCGGAATGCCGGTAAACTTCTCGCCCACAAAGAAAGGCTGGCTAAAGAACCGCTGCGCCTTGCGGGCGCGGACAACCGTGAGTTTGTCTTCGGCGGAAAGCTCATCCATACCCAAAATGGCGATGATGTCCTGCAATTCTTTGTATCGCTGCAAGAGCTGCTGAATACGCCGCGCCGTGTCATAATGTTCATTACCCACAGTCAACGGCTCCAATATGCGGGAGGTTGAGGCAAGCGGATCAACTGCCGGATAGATGCCCAGTTCGACAATGCTCCGTGAAAGCACGGTTGTGGCGTCAAGATGGGCAAAGGTGGTTGCGGGCGCCGGATCAGTCAAATCATCCGCCGGCACATACACCGCCTGTACGCTGGTGATGGAGCCGCGGGAGGTACTGGCGATACGTTCCTGCAATGCGCCCATCTCGTTGGCAAGGGTAGGCTGATAACCTACCGCGCTCGGAATACGCCCCAATAGCGCGGAAACTTCCGCGCCCGCCTGAATAAAGCGGAAAATATTATCGATGAAGAGCAGCACATCCTGTCCGCCCTGATCGCGGAAATGCTCCGCCATAGTAAGTCCGGCAAGGGCAACGCGCATACGTGCGCCGGGCGGCTCATTCATCTGCCCAAACACGAGAGCCGTCTTGCTGATGACGCCGGACTCGTTCATATCCTTCCAGAGGTCCGCGCCTTCCCGGGAACGCTCGCCTACGCCGGCAAACACCGAATAACCGGAATGTTCTGTGGCTATATTCCGTATCAGTTCCATGATGATAACGGTCTTGCCCACACCCGCGCCGCCGAACAGCCCGATCTTGCCGCCTTTTGCGTAGGGCGCAATCAGATCGATCACCTTGATACCGGTCTCCAGTATTTCGGTAGCCGGCTTTTGTTCTTCAAAACCGGGGGCAGCGCGGTGTATTGATGCGTATTCTTCGGCGGTGAAAACCCCTTTATCATCAATAGGTTCGCCGGTTACGCTGAACATCCGCCCAAGCACCGCTTCGCCGACTGGTACACGGATAGGCGTACCGGTATCAACAACCTCAAGACTGCGGGCAAGCCCTTCGGTTGCGGACATTGCCACGCAGCGCACACGGTTATCGCCAATGTGTTGCAGCGCTTCCAGCGTTATCTTCCGCCCCGCGCACGCTACTTCCAGCGCATTCAGGATTGCCGGAACCTCTCCTTGCTCAAAACGCACGTCAACCACAGGTCCCACAACCTGCGTGATATGTCCTTTACTTGCCATACCGTTTCCTTTTTTCCGTTTATGTTACATCAAAGCGTTTGATCCGCCGATAATTTCCGTCATTTCCTGTGTGATGGCGGCTTGCCGCGCCCTGTTGTAAAATATTTGCAACTTATCAAGCATCTTTTCCGCGTTTTTGGACGACTCATCCATAGCCGACATTCGCGCGTTCTGCTCACTGGCGTAGGATTCAACCAGCGCTCCATATATGATTCCCTGTAAATAAATAGGAATCAGTGCCTCAAAAACCGCATCTTCCGAAGGAATAAACTCAAATTGAAGTTTGACCCGTTTTTCCCCTCCGGTTTGCATAATTTTTTCCTGTATTTTTTCCGCTGAAAGGGGAAGCATCTGTAGAACGTCAGGCTGGAGTCGTACCGCGCTGTACATATAGGTATACACGAGGTACACGCTGTCAAACGCCCCCCACAAAAACTGCGACATGATATAATCCGCGATCATCTTGGCGTCATCAAGGGAGGGAAGCTGGGACTTAAATGAAAAACTTTCCAGAATGGGATACGCGGAATTGGCGAAAAACCGCTGGGCAATGTTTCCAATGGTGATGAGAACGGGGCGCTGCACGTTGCCGCATAACGTATTCACCGGTCTGAACACATTGGCGTTAAACCCGCCGGCAAGCCCCTTATCGCTTGATATGACCACTACGGCCGAACGAGGCGATACGTTTTGCGTGTTTTTTCTACCAAAGAACTTATTGTGTGAAATATCGGCGCAGGAGACAATATCGTACATAGACTTCTGAATTCGGGTAAAATACGGCTTGGTATCCTCCAAGGTACGCCTTCCTTTCCGCAACTTTGAAGTTGCAATAAGGTTCATTGCCTTAGTAACCTGTAACGTTTGACGAATCGCACGCATCCGCAGACGCACTTCGCGTAAATTTGTCATAAATTACCCTTTTTTCTTAAAATTTTCTATTGCCGAGCGCATATCCATCTCAACGTCCGCGTCTAAAACGCCGGTGTGCGCTATACGCTCAAGGAGGGCGGCGTTGTGATCCCTGATATATGCGATACATTCCCTGATGAAAGACGCAACATGGGAAACCGGAACATCCATAAGGTAGCCGTTAATGGAAAGGTACAGCGCGGCAACCTGTTCCTCAACGCGCCACGGCGAGAACTGGGGTTGTTTCAACGTTTCCATGAGACGCTGTCCCTGGGCGAGTTTATCCTGAGTCGCCTTGTCGAGATCGCTGCCGAACTGGGCGAAAGACGCCATCTCACGGTACTGGGCAAGATCCAACCGGAGACGCCCCGACACCTTGCGGATCGCCTTGGTTTGCGCCGAGCCGCCCACGCGGCTTACGGAAAGACCGACGTCAATCGCGGGTCTGAAACCCGCATTAAACTGCTCCGAATCAAGGAATATCTGCCCGTCCGTAATGGAAATAACGTTGGTCGGAATATAAGAAGAAATGTCGCCGGACTGGGTTTCAATAATGGGAAGCGCGGTAATGGAACCGCCCCCCTTTTCTTTGGAGAGTTTCGCCGCCCGCTCAAGAAGGCGGGAGTGCAGGTAGAACACATCGCCCGGAAAGGCTTCGCGTCCGGGGGGACGGCGAAGCAGCAGGGATATAGTACGATAGGCGACCGCATGTTTGGAAAGATCGTCGTAGACCACCAGCACATCTTTGCCCCGGCGCATGAAGTGTTCAGCCATTGCAACGGCGGAATACGGCGCAAGATACTGTAGCGCCGCCGAATCCGAAGCCGAAGCAA
The DNA here is from genome assembly GCA_031276815.1 of Treponema sp. Lineage (GTDB taxonomy): Bacteria > Spirochaetota > Spirochaetia > Treponematales > Breznakiellaceae > JAIRKH01. The sequence continues at coordinate 16,058 of JAISMJ010000011.1, read as the reverse complement.
GCACAACAAACGTATAATCAAGCGCGCCGAATTTCTCAAGATTTTTGAGGATCGCCGCAACCGATGAGGATTTTTGCCCAATGGCGCAGTACACGCAGTATACGTCATTACCTTTCTGATTAATGATGGCGTCAATAGCGATAGCTGTTTTTCCGGTCTGCCTGTCTCCGATGATAAGTTCCCGCTGCCCTTTTCCGATAGGTATCATAGCGTCAATGGAGAGGATGCCGGTTTGGAGCGGCGTGTTAACGGGTCCGCGCTCAATAACCGGCGGGGCGGGCGACTCAACCGGCAGCCATTCTTCCGCAACAATAGCCCCCTTGCCGTCAACCGGCTCGCCGAGCGGGTTCACCACTCGGCCCATGAGGGAAATCCCCGCCGGTACGGACACCACCGTGCCGGTTCCTCGGACTTCTTCGCCGTCTTTCACGAGGGTTTCGCCGGAAAGCATCACAACGCCCACTCCATTTTCAATAAGGTTCAGCACGATGCCCTCCGCTCCCGATGCAAACTCTACTAATTCCCCATAGATCGCATTATCAAGCCCATAAACGGTTGCGACTGAATCGCCGATCTCCGCTACGAAACCTACGGAGCCTGAAAAGGCGCCGCCTTCCCAGTGTTGAATCTGTTCTTCCAGAACCTTGGTCAGGTCTGCAAAGTTTGTCATATCTCTTCCTCACAACAGTACATCTACGCCGGTATGTCTACCGCATAATTTCTTTCGCCATGTTTTGCAGCAATGATCGGACGCTTGCGTCAATTACCCGCGTCCCGATACGGAGTTTGTAACCGCCTAGTATGTCCGGCGCAATTCTTTCGGTCAGCCTGACTTCTCCGGCGTTTGTCTGTTCTTTTATTGATTGCTCAAGATCCTTCATGAGAGCCGTGGACAGCGGCGCAGCCGTTTCAAGCGTTACGGACAGTATTCTTTTTTTGCGGTCCAATGCTATCCCGATTGCTTCAATGAGGGCATGACGGTACCGGAACAACCCGCGGCGTACCAATAACGACAGGGTTCTGCACGCAATTTCAGCGCCGGTGATACCGCTTGTACTGCGGACGGCTTTTTTCATTACCGTTCTCACCATGATTTCCACACGCTTTGCATCCACCGTTCCCGCGATATGCCGCCCTTCCATACGTCCAATGCCGCGTATCATTGCCTTGAGGCTCTCAAAAGCGGCGTCATCGTCATCGCTACAAGAGGCAATGAACGCTTCAGCCCAACGCTCCGCGTAAAAAACGGCTGCCATGATCAGACTTTATGAGCCGCATTAGCCACAGCGTTAACCGCCAGCTCTTGCAACACAAGGTTTACAAAGCGCGCTGAATCTTCCTGATTTAGATCACGCTGCACAAGGCGGCTTGAAGCCGCGATAACAAGCCCGGCGGCTTCGGCTTTGAACAGAGCGAGCGCCGCCTTATGTTCAGCCTCTATCTGCCGGTTGGCATTGGCGATAATAGCCTCTACCTTGCGCTTGCCTTCCGCGACAATTTTATCCGCCTGTACAACCGCCTGTTTTCGCGCCTCGCCGATGATGGCGTCAGCTTCGGCGTACGCGGCTTTGATTTTTTTTTCGTACTGCGCGAGAAGCTGTTTTGCCTCTTCCTTGTCTTTTACGGCGCTATCAAGATCGTTCTGTATTTTCGCTGCGCGCACTTCCATAAATTTGGTAACGGGCTTGAAAAGGATCGCCTTCAATATGAAGAAGAGAATAACGAAATTGATAATGGTAATACCAAAAGTTACAGTAAAATCAAGCATGATTTACGATCTATACTTTCAGATACAACAAGATGGCGATAACCAACCCGTAAATGGCTGTTGATTCCGCAAGCGCAGCGCCCACGAAGAACCATGGTATCATCTTGTTAGACGCCTCCGGCTGCCGCGCTATGGCTTGGATAAGCCCCGATGTCGCAATACCGATGCCGATACCCGCGCCGATACCGGTGAACACCGCGATACCCGCGCCGATTGCTATTAACGTACCAGTCATACATACTCTCCTTACTTATTAATCTTTCTCTAACGCTTCCGAAATATATAAAACAGACAGGAATGTGAAAATCGCCGCCTGAATGAATCCGTCAAAAAAGTCAAAATAGAGACTCAACACCATAGGCGCCGCCACCGGAATAAGTCCCTCGATCAAATGCATGAGAATAAGCCCGCCGAGTATATTACCGAAAAGACGAAGCGCAAGCGACAATATCCGAGTTCCATACTCCAGAATATTAAACGGCAACATAAACGGCACTGGCCGCAGAAAATGTTTGAGCCAGCCGAAAATGCCCTTTGCTTTGATATTACATACGATCACCAGCAAAATGGTAAGACACGCCAACGGCGCGGTAACGTTCATGTCCCGCGTCGGCGGTTTTATTTCAAACAGCGGCGTAAAGCCGAATGCTTCGATGGGCGTTAGCACCCCAATAATGTTGGCAAACAGCAGAAAGAGAAAGAGCGTTCCTACGTATGGGGCGAACACGGATGAAAATTTCCCGAACTGATTTTTTGAAAAAGCGTTGAGAAATTCGATACCGGCTTCAAGAACAGCTTGAGCGCCTGTGGGGATTCGCTTTAAATTTCTGGTTATGGCAAAGGAAAGCCCAATGAGTAGAGCCATGACTCCCCATGAGACGACTACCGTTTCAGTAATGGCAATGCCGTTTGGGAACAGATTCAACAAAAACGCCGGACTTCCATCCGGTATATGAATGGTGAAAACTGTTTTTATGTCAAGAAATTCGTCCATATCTACGGCGCGCCTTAATCCCGCTTAAAAAAGAAATCGTCCTTAAAATATTTTTTCAGAAGTTCTTCCGAAACCGCATCCTTGCCGCTCATCTCGGTATAAGTCGCTTCCAAAAAACCCTTGGTAATATAGAAACAGCCGAGGAAGAAAAATTCCGCCACCCTGTTGACGGTCTCCATTGTCTGATACATCTTCAGAGGATTGTCAATAAGGAAGTCGTTCATAATATATTCGATAACGGTCTGCTGGGCAAGACTCATCGCGTACACGATTTCCGAGATCGGATATCCTTCCTTCATGCGCTCCTTTGCAAGCCCCACAAAGTAGCCGCCTACATAGGAACGGTCAAGCCCCCTATCAAGCGTGCGTGCAAGCACCGGATACACGCCGCCATGAGCGTTCAGTTGTTCGTCCGTAAGGGCGTTATAGCATTTGAGCTGTGGGGATTTCTGAAGTTTATATTTCCACCGCCGCACAAACTCATGCGTATTGAGATGAAGCGTGTCAACAAGGATTCGATCAACCATATATAGCCATTATACCGCACCCAAGAAAAATATACAAGTAACAGTTTGTACAAATTTCTGCATCAGCATGTTAAATGCCGCATGCAACATCCGTACACGCCATTTTATAACTCATATTACGCAAAATAGCGCTTGTCTCTCTGTTAAATGTAGAGAGTAGTTCTATTGCCTGTGACCCATCTTTGTTCTTAAAGAGATATATTTGTAGAGATGTACCAGAAATAGTACATCCTTCAAATATATTTCTACCGATGTTTCATCAGGTATATCTAGGTGATCATCATGGTAAAAGGACCGTCCTTCAGTTCCTCTTCACTAACCGCCGCCAGCCGATTTCTGTTATTTCCAAAATGGATGTCTTCTTAATTTTTTTTGTCAGATAATCACTGTATAAATCAAGTATATCTCGCTCATGCTTTTATAGTATGCTTCTCGACCTTTATGTCAATCCGGCGTAACATGAGGTATAATATACTTGCCGAAAATGGTAAAGATTGTTATAGTATATGTAGGAGAGTACCATGTTAGAAGAAGAAGTAAAAGCAGCGCTTAATGAGGTGCGCCCTTCGTTACAGGCTGACGGCGGGGATGTAGAATTCGTTTCCTTCAAAGAGGATGACGGGACCGTATCGGTCAAACTGACCGGAGCATGCGGTGGGTGCCCTATGGCGCAAATGACGCTGAAAAGGGGCATTGAAACCTACCTTCGCGAGCAAATTCCCCAAGTTAAAACAGTTGTCGGAGTATAACGCATCATAGATGTTCTGCGGGACTTTGGCTGTTTTCCGCGTGTGTTGTGTACCACTATCTAAAAGTCCCGCAATGGGTTTTATAAACCCTTCCTAGTCTACTGTAACGCCTCCCGCAAAGTATCCGCGTTGCGGGTCATCAATTCCAGATACGTTACGCCGCTGTCAAAATCTCGTTTGCTTATGTTATGCGCCGCATGGAGTAGCCGTTTTTTCGCTCCGGTTTCACCCGCTATAGCATCCGCCATTCTTTCATTGGAAAGCTCAATATGAAAAACAACGGGGATTTTTTCCGCTCTGATTTTGTCGATCAGGAAGGCGACGGTCGCCGCGCTCGGTTCCGTTTCGGTCGAGCAGCCGGGAAAAGCGGCAAAGTAAGAAAGCCCGTAAGCATCTGCAAAATACCGGAAAGGAAAGCGGTCGCCGAACACGATTGTGTTCCGTTTTGCATTACTCACAGCTTTTCGAAAAGCGGCGTCAAGCTCATTCAGCTTTGCTGTATAGGCAGATGCATTCCGCCGGTAAAAGCCGGCGTTTGCCCCGTCTTTTTCGCATAGCGCGTCCGTGATTGCTTGAACCATACGCACGGCGTTTTTGGGAGACGTCCAAATATGCTCGTCATACTCGGCTTCCTCCTCATGACCTATCATCTCCACCACGATTTCGCCTTTTGTCAAATCGGCCGGATAATACGTCGGATAATTCACCGGATTCGTGTCCGCCATAAGCGCATCAAAACTTACATCGCTTGAATACAAATGGAAGTGTTCCGATTTAGCGGGAGCAATCAGATGATCGCTAAACATGACGTATTTGGGTGCGCCTTGCGGCGGATTGCCGACAGCCTCAAATTTATAGCGCACCCAAAGGCTTCCATCGTCGTCGGCTATAACGCCCGTCCCTTTATAGGCATACTGCGCCTTTGCCGCAACGTCGTTTCTGTAGAACGTCATGGAGTCGGCGGTAATGCTGACCTTATCCGTATCCGTCATATACGCCGTTTTGTACTGCTCATAATACTCGCGGGCGGTTTTTTCGCCGCTTTCCGCCATGTGATCCATTACCGGATCAAGTGTTCCGTCAAGCAGATAGGGATACACCGATTGCCAGTCCCCCGCCCAATCCGTCAAGGCGCGGTCTTTGACATCATCAATGGTGAAGTCCTCATGCTCGTGGGAATGTCCGTGATCGTGTCCTTCTTCATCATCTTGCATCCCTTCGACGATTTCTTCTTCAACCACATCAACGGTATCCATGAGTTTGATAATTTTCATGTTTCGCGTGTCCATGGAATCCAAAATCCTATCCACCCATGCGTCAGATTCACCACCAATATAGATGAACATATCGCTCTTTTGAATAGTGATAATGTCGCGAGGAGTCGGCTCAAATGAATGGCTTTCCGCGCCCGGCGGCAGCAGCATAGTAAGGTTTACCTTATCGCCGGCAATGGCGCGGGTAAAGTCGTAGGGCGGGAAAATGGTCGCCGTTACCGTAATGTTGCCATTCGCGCGCTGGGAATCCTTATTTCCAGTCGCAAACGCGAATGAACAAATACCAATACATAATACAATAAATATATATACTCGTTTCATAAAAATCTCCTATAATATAGAAAAATAAAAATAGAGAAAATGTGTTTATTAATGAAGCAAAGTTCACAATGTCAGATTGTGAAGCCAGATAGTAGGATAAGAAAAATCATGTATTAAGCTGGACTTTTAAGGCGATGAGCGTCATCAGCGCATGATCCGGCAAAGACCGTTTTTTAATTTGTTTTTTTTCACACATGATAAGACCGATGGCGAAAAACATGATGCCAATGCGTCCGAGACTTTCAAGGAGAAGTTGCGCACGTTCTATTTCATAACAAAGGGAACAGCTTTCTCCTACGCCATTATGGTCATGCCTATGGTAAAGGTGTGTAAATATAAAAGATTCCTCAAAAAAAGCGGTAAAAACCACATACGCCAGTAAAATAATGAGAAAGAGGGGCTTCTTCAATATATTTTTCACGGCGCATACTATAGCAAAAATGAAAGATTGAGTCAAGATAGCAACTTGGAAAGAATAACTGCCATCAGACTTGTGCAGGAGCGGACTACACGTATGAGGATGTAGGATCGAAAATGTCCTCCAGTGCTCACCACCTAGCGGCATCCTCGCATAGATGCATACAATACCAATCAAGAACTCATAGTTATATAGCATATCTAATGGCTTATGATATCTATAATATGAAAATCCTTCTTTTCAAGATATGTATTGCCTTCTTTTAAGGCACCCTCTATACTTTCTATACTTTCGTTCTGTAACTTATCTTTATTATTTTTTTTATATATTGCTATAAGGATGTTGTATATGATCACCATTGCCATTATTGATAGTAATGAAACTGCACGTTATACCATAAAAGACAGCCTTTCTTCTCAATCTGATTTTGACATCATCGGAATCGGTAAAGACTGTTATGAAGCCCTCAAGATCGTCAAAAACAAACAGCCGGATATTGTCATCATGGATATTGTATTACGAGACGAAGACAGCGTTGCGCTTATTCCTTTACTCAAAAGCCTCTCTCCGCGCACATCAATTGTTCTCCTTACGGACATTGAAGATGAAGAACATATCTACAAGGCTCTTATTCAAAGACCTGCCGGATATATCATCAAGCATAGCGGTATGCCGACCCTTTGTAGAGATATTAAACATATCTACCAGGGCGATTGCTTTATCAGTTCACAGGTTGCATCAAAGATATGCGTTATTTTTTCACAGATGGAAAAAAGAGGCTTGTATCCTGAAACTCATCGGTATACCGCCAAACAACCGTATGAAGAAGTCCGCATACCGTCCTGTATTTCCGGAGTAGAATTACGGATCATCGCGTTCATCGCACAAGGATATTCCACCCACGAAATAGCGGAAAAACTTTCGATTACTGATGCTACCACTCGCAACTACATCTCAATAGTGATGCGGAAAACTGGACTCCACAACCGCGCTCAACTCACGATTTTTGCCATACGGCATGGACTCATATCGGTCTGAATCGAAATGCTATGGGGTGCACACGCTCCGTCTTGACGGTGATCCACGAGAAAGCGTCCGCTCAAAAAGGCTTTCGGCAGCGGATACGGACGGTTTGACAGATTGATGATGCCGGAAACGGCTCCTGAACGGCTTATCAGACGGAAAACATCACGTGCAATGCGAACCGCTCCATATTCATCATCCGCAAGCGCCTCGTAAAGCGCGGCAATGCGTTTTGTGAGCCGTATATCGGCGGCGTCAAGGCGAAGCGGAGAGTCAGAGATCATGACTTGCCCTGCAAGCAGAAAATTGACTAATGCGATAAGCTCCTTCTCGTTTTCCGTCAACGTGCAGTTGTGCGTACGCAGAAACGCCACATCAGGATCATTACAATAGAGAACAGTATCAAAGAAGGAACGCCCTATAGTGTCAAGCAGGCTAATATATGCGCTCGGTCTGCCCACATGCCTCAAAAACTTGACCGCAGTCCAGTCCCATTCCTCACGGGTGTCCGCGCCAATACGCGACAGCGGAAAATGCCGGAAGGAAGTGCCGAGAGGCAAGCCGCAGCCAAGATACGCGACCGGCATATTCGATGCGGTAACGGTTTGTTCCGTTAAGCGGGAACATGCGCACTCGTAATGGTCATGGGGTGCGCCGCCCCGCGCAAAATCGCCGGAAAGATAGCCCGCATACAGGAAATCTATCTTGATATACCGGAAACCCCAATCAATCACCGTGTTGACGAGTCCTTGTATGTAGACAATCACGTCATCCCGCGAAAGATCAAGGCAGTAGTAGCGTCCGTCCCACAAGTGATTAAATCCCGCGACAACCGGCTTTCCCTTTTCATCTTTGAGCAGCCATTCGTAGCGTTCTGAGAAAATCTTTGAGCGTTTAGTAACGATGAAGGGCGCTATCCACAGACCTGGTATGAATCCTTGCCGTTCTATCGTCTCCGCCAACGGCTGCAAACCGTTCGGAAACTTCCCGGTATCTATTTCCCATTGCCCTACGCATTGCTCCCAGCCATCGTCAATTTGGAAAACAGCGGGCTTGTTTTTGTCAAGAAATACGAGTTTGATGAGATTGTCAGTCATGGACAGGGCGGTAAGGTCATCCAGTATGACGTTCTCATTGATGTGTGTGTAATGGTTGTACCACGATTCATACCCGCCAAGCGGATTTCTTTTCCTCTCTCTGCGCTCCGCCGTGCGCTGACATTCCTCCGGCTGTCTGAGAAAGGCGATGTTTGAAAAGGTAGGGTCTTTCAATTCCTTCTTATAAATAAAAGCAACCGTATCTTTAAGCTCGAAATACCCTCTACACGCAAACAGGTACAGTTCCGCCATCACATCGTCAAGCGCCCATTGTTTTCCGGGGCAGAACACTTCCGCAGTAATACGCCGCTTCTTTCGGTTTATGCGGAAACTCACTGGCGGAAGCGGAACGCCGCCGATACTTGTGCAAGAGGCGATACAGAGGTACGTATCGCCTGAACGTAGATACATGAGAAAATGCCCTGTAATCTCGCCGCGTCTCGGCGTATCACCGTCGCGGTTGGTAAGCTTGATAAGGTCGCCCAGCAGCAGCACTTTACGGGGGAGCGTTTCGTCCGCGCCGAGTTCCCAACCGGCCGACCATGACTGCCAGCCGCCCGGATACACAAACACGTCCTTGCTGCTGCGGCTGCTGACAAACGGTTCGCGCTCCCGTTCATCTAATTCGGCGGCTTCGCCGATGGCGTTGCACAGGTCTGTATATGTCCATGAAGCTATGGGTATAGAGAACGCCGTGCGCGGCGTATCAGGCAGGACGCGAAACGCGCGGGTTTGGAAGAGAACATGCGGCATTACGTCCGCCTCCCGGTTCGCAGTTTTTCTTCAAACCGTTCAAGGGCTTTGCCGGTAAGCCCTGCGCCCTCTCCGGCTCCCCCGTTCCCAAGCCTGTTCTGGAGTTCCGCGAACTCCTCTTTAGAAAAGGCAACGCCGCCCAACATATACCGCTCAAACGCCGCGCAGCAGAGGGGAGCCACCGTTTTCGTTACCATGAGCAGCGTATCCGCATACAGACGGATTTCCTTCTGCGCGTGGGCGTCAAGGCGGAGTTCCAAGAAGTGAAAAAGGTTATGCAGGTCTATCTGCCAATACCATTCGGTATACACGGACAAAGGCAGATTGATACGGGCAAGCTCCCGCGCAACCCTCATGTCTATGAGTTCGATATACGCCGCATACATGTCTTTCTGACCGTTTTTCATTGTTTCCCGCACTGCTTCCGCCGCGTCTGTTTCCAGCGTCTCGCCTCGCCCCTGTTTATTGTCCGCGCTTTGCAGGGCAATATCACTCCATTCTGGCACATAGAAATCGTCTTTCATCACCGAATACCGTCCTGATATCTCATTCACCCGCGCGGTACGATGCCGTATCCACTGACGGGCGACAAAAACCGGCAGCTTTATATGGAAGGTAAGCACAACCTGTTCAAAGGGCGAGGTATGCCGGTTGCGTAAGAGATAGTCGATAAGTCCCGCATCTTCACGGTAACTCTTGGTTCCTTCTCCATACGAGACCCGCGCGGACTGTACAACGCGGGCGTCCCCGCCCATATAGTCAACGAGCCGTACAAAGCCCTTATTGAGAACGGGAATCTCTCTGTCTAACAGAGCTTCCGCTTCAGAAACAATGCAATGCGCCATAACGCTTCTATTGTATAAGATTAGGATGATAACCGTCAATAGACGTTTCAGTTATTCAATTATTTAAGGAAGGATAACGCCGTTGACGGTGTAGAGTGTTCGCTCTGAACTGTTCTGGATAACTACAGTATATGGTTCTGGTAAGCTGTACCTTGTGTTCTAGCAAGCTGCACCGTGTGGTTTTGCCAGCTATAGTTATGCGCCGTTGTGTCGTACCGCTGGCTTTCGAACTATGATATGTGTATATAATTTTCTCTTATGTTTTTAATCCCTTTAGGGTTTAATTCCCCGTCTTCAGGGCGTAAAATGGGGGCGCGGGGGATTGGTTCCCCCGCATACGCAAAGATTTCAAGGAGCAATCTTCAATACCTCGCCGTTTACGGTGGGTATCCTTTAATAATTATTAACACAAACAAGAAAGGGCGTTCCGTGGATATACTGAAAAACCCCTCGGAACGCCCCCTCGCGTCAGCGTCAAACCGTCTTTACTCCGGCGATTTTCATCGCGTCCAGAGCGGCTTCTATGGAGTTTTCTGGATACCCTACCCCGCGGATTGCATCCACAAGAAGGTATACGGCAAACCCTTGCAGGATCGCGTCCATACACGAATAGTACACGCAGTAGTCCGTGGCGAGACCGCCGATGTACAGCGTATCCACATTGAGCCCGCGCAGGTATGGGGCAAGTCCGGTAGCAGTTTTGCGGTCATTCTCGAAGAAAGCCGAGTACGAGTCGATGCCGGGGCGGAAGCCCTTGCGGACGATGATCGTTACCGGCTTTATGTCGAGCTTTGGATGAAAGTCCGCTCCGGCTGTTCCTTGGACGCAATGGTCAGGCCAGAGTATCTCGCCTTCACGGGGTTTACGTCCTGCCGATAAAAAAGAACTGTGCCCCGCAGGGTGCCAGTCTTGCGTTGCTATCACGGGCGCCCCCGCTACAGCAAACGTACGCGCAAGCTCGTTTAACGGCTCCACGACTGTATCGCCGTCCATAACAGCAAGACTGCCGCCAGGACAAAAATCATTCTGCACATCAATTTCAATTAATGCGGATGTTGCAAAGGCTATATTCATCACACTATCTCCACCAATCGAATAACATCAGCACGCCCGGACCGCCTGTGGCACATATCCCCTCCAAAATGCTTAAAGCGGGAAAGATTGCGCTGAGCTTTTGCATACCGAGCGACAGTTGCAGGAAGCCTTCCAGCCAGAGGACAGCCCACGCCGCCCAGAGTATGCCGAGCGAAACCGCGCCGCCCTGTACACAGACGACCGTGCTGATCACGGCAAACACGACAACGCATACGCTGTACCAACCGAATGCCCGCGGGTCGAGCTTCAGGAGATAGTTAGCCGCGATAAAGATGTACGTGAAACCAAACAGAAAACCTGCCGCCGCATTGTTGTACTCCGCGGTTATCGCGCCGTCTGTCTTGGCGATCCCAATAAAATTACCAATCACGAGAATTCCGCCCGTTATAAGATTGATAAAAGCCGTGGTGCGCGCGTCCCATTTTGAGATTGCCGCGACACCGTTCATGATGAGCGCTATGCCTACAAAGAGAAGGCAAAGACCTAAGAAACCCATACGTTTCCTCCTACAAGCGATCTTGCCTTACTTCAACCGGACATTCAGTTAGTTAAAGAATGTCTGGAAGGAAGGGTTGTTAATAGCATAATAGCAGCTACCGAAGATTTACACAAGCGGGTAATCAGCAATCACTCCCATATATCTCAACTAGCGGTGGTAGTATTACGACAGGCCGCCGTAAAGCCCAAGGTTTAAGGCTTGCGGATATAAGACGCAACGATACAGATACGTACCAACCGAGGGATATAAGACGTGTCAAGAAAGATAGAAAAGTCTATTAATAGGAAGGATTAAAGATTCTTGCGGGGCGCAAGAACACAATGCGCGCGGAGGCTGAAACCGCCGGATTGGCAGGGCTTGCTTTGCCGGTCTACGTGTGGTCTGTGAAACAAGAAGCCCGTCGCTTTTGACTTGGGTGGCTCACGGCTATTCCCTTATAGTACGTTATTTCGCGGGTCTTTTCCCCGCCGCATAGTATGCGGACGCATAAGCGGAAACCATCCAAACCGGCGGTGAACGGTCAGACTGCCCGCCATTCGCCGCCTGCTCTTCATGCACGAAACTATCACGCTCACTATATCCGTGAACTTCCCCTTCTTCATCGCTCCCGTCTCCCACCGCGCCGCATAGTACGCCCGTTTCCCGCGCTCATTCTCCTTGAACGTCAGTTCCGGCGGGCTTTTCGTGGCGAATGACGAATGTACCAAGCCTTCCGTCTCCTTTGGCGGCGCAGTCGCGATGACCCACGCCAGCTCCAAGCCGTGAATCCCTTCAGGCTGCCTCCACCGTTTCGCTCCCACGCGGCGGAACGTGAAGCGCAGCGCCCGCGGCGCCGGCATGGGCGTAACATCGCGGTTGGGAACGCCCATCGCCGCCCGATCCTCATCCGTTACCGGCGGGAAGCGCGGCTAGCGGTCTTGGCATCATTTTCCGCCTCCGCGCCCGCCTTGGCGCGGGTATCCAAAAAGCAGGCTGCGCGTCCGCGCCGGACTTACGCTGGCGCACTTGCCCTCAATATACTGATTCGCTATTTGAACTATCGGTCAAACTTCGCGTTATTTGCGGGATATAATCCGCCATACTGATTTCCTTACGCATACATTCCGGAAACGGTCGCCGCTCCGGTTCATGCCGCTATACTTCGCTGGGGTATACCCGCGATACGTCCGGTTACAAGGCGCAAACCCTGCCTTGCGCGTACTGTTATATAAGTTAGAAAGAGTATTAAGTGATCTACGAAAGGTATACCTCAAGGTAGAGAGAGTATGACGCGGGTTAGAGAAACTATGACTCAAGTTAGAAAAAGTATAACTTGAGTTAGAAAAAAAATTTCTCGAGTTAGAAAAAGTATAACTCGGGTTAGAAAAATAATAACTCGAGTTAGAAAAAAATAACTCGGGTTAGAAAAAGTATAACTCGAGTTAGAAAAGTTATGACTCGAGTTAGAAAAAGTATAACTTGAGTTAGAAAAATAATAACTCGGGTTAGAAAAAGTATAACTCGGGTTAGAAAAGTTATGACTCGAGTTAGAAAAAGTATAACTTGAGTTAGAAAAATAATAACTCGGGTTAGAAAAAGTATAACTTGAGTTAGAAAAAAAATAACTCGGGTTAGAAAAATAATAACTCGGGTTAGAAAAAGTATAACTCAAGTTAGAAAAGTTATGACTCGAGTTAGAAAAAGTATAACTTGAGTTAGAAAAAAAATAACTCGGGTTAGAAAAATAATAATTCAAGTTAGAAAAAGTATAACTCAAGTTAGAAAAGTTATGACTCGGGTTAGAAAAAGTATGACTCGAGTTAGAAAAAGAATAACGCGCAGTATAAAAAGTAATGGAGGCGGCGAAAAAGGTACGGCCGGCGTAACGAAGCCGTTACGCCTGATAAAGCCGGACGCGCCTGTACTCATCAGATGTCCGCCGGATAGTTCAATGTACCTCATGGACTAATCCCAGCGCCGCCTCACTATCGTTTATGTTACCACTTAAAAAGCCCTCCCTTCCTTGCTCTTTCATCGTTATCGCCAAAAAGGATACCCCTGTTTGTCCTCCTCCATACCGGTGGACTTTCATCGTTGCGCTGTCGATGATGGCTTCGTTAAATCCTATTCCCGCCTTTTTTGCAGCTCCAACAGGATGTTTGCCCATAATCCCCTTTGGCTACCCCGGAAAAACCGGTCATATACCTCACCATTATCCGTAGTCATTAGGCAAATCTCGACATGGGCAACCGGTCCTCAACATATAGAGCATACCGCAGCACACATTATAATGGAATGATTCAGGCGGATACCGTTTCCGTGAACCTTTCTTCGCTTGTGGAGTAGAACCTTTCATGTATCTGCATCTCCTTTCCCTCCACTTCCCGCTTCTTTGCTTCCCCCCTTTTCCCATGTATACCTTTCTTTGCTCACAGTGTCTGCGATGGTAATTCACTATAGGGGTGAACTCATAAAAGTATAGCAAGCTGGCTTCGTTGCTGCATGGATTTGAGGAATAGGTACGCGCACTCCGATAGATTGTATGTTTGCCAATTCCTATACCCAATTCGCCTGTTAAAGAAAAGTTTATCCGCCGCGTATATGGAATCGGGAAATATATCTAGATGTATATGATCTTATTTACAATAATAGAAGGTATGTCAAGTTGGAACACATAGGTTTTCCTCCTGATTGGGAGATGGGTTTGCAAAAAAGAGAAACAGGCGAAAGAGCATAGGAAACACGATGATATCTACGGACGTTATAAGGAAAATGGAAAGGAAAGAACGGCTATACCCAATAAATGAAGAGAAATTCAGGAAAGTAGTACTGCCCATTATAGAAGCGACCTATCGGGGGAAAGGCGTTCCATCCGCAGTCTCCCATTACCGGGTGTTTTGCGGTATGATCCGGGGATTATGGGCAAACATCCTTTTAGAGTTGCAAGAAGGGAGGCAATAAGGTGTAACGAAGTCATTATCGACAGCACAACGATGAAAGCCCGGCGGTGTGGTGGTGGACAAAAAGAGGGCGGCAGACCAAAGGGGTATCGATAGCAGGAGATGCGTAGAAAATTTCATGTAGCGGTAACGGCGGAGGAGCTGGCTGAAGTTGACACTCCTCTTTTAAGGTACATGCCGGTTTACTAATATGACTTTTTTTTGAATTTTCCCCCTTTTCCTCTTGACATTTATTTTCAACTAGAGTAAATTACTACTAGTTTGATCGGTATAATAATATTATCGAACAATGTAATTCGTATGTAGTATACCGAAAAGGAGGAATGGAAAATGTCTGAAGTCATTAAAGCGGAGGCCATCCAGGATCAGGCCGGAGCGTTTGAAAAGGCCGGAAGGAAACCTCTGCCGGTTACCCTGGACTGGCGGGTACTACTGCCCCTGGGGGCCTTAATCGCCGTGCTGTTTGTCCACCAAACCCTGCCGGTTTATCCGGGATACAAGGTAAAGCAGTTTCCCTATTTTACCCATTTATTGTACATCCTTGCGGGGTTTTTTGCGGTTTTGGCGGTCTGGAGCCTCTTCTCCCCAAAACGGCGGGAAAAACTGGCCCACAAATCCTGGTTTTACGGGGCCGCCTTCCTGCTTTTGGGGATCTATGACCTCATCACCATCAAGCTGAATCTCATCCCCAGCCTTTATTTCCCCGCGCCGGAACGGATCATCGCGGTGTTTATCAAAGACGGGCTGTTCCTGCTCCAATGCCTGGTCTATTCCCTCAGGCTCCTCTTGGGCGGCTTTTTTCTGGGGGCCTTTTTGGGGGTGGTAACCGGCACCCTGATCGGCTGGAGCCCCCGGTGGAACTACTGGGTCATGCCCTTTATCCGCATTGTGGGGCCTATCCCCTCTACCGCCTGGATTCCCATAGCATTGGTGATTTTCTTTAAGCCCACCGACGCCAGCCTCTTTCTTATCGCCCTGGGGGTCTGGTTTCCCACCACGGTACTGACCAGTTCGGGGATTATGAATGTCCAGAAAAGTTACTTTGAGGTTTCCAGTACCCTGGGGGCCGGCAATTTACGGAACATCCTTTCCATCGCCCTGCCCGCGGCGGCTCCCAATGTGTTCGCCGGCCTCTTTAACGGCACCTCCGCCTGTTTCCTCACCCTCATGGCGGCGGAAATGATCGGCTGCAAATTCGGCATAGGCTGGTACATAAACTGGCAGCGGGAAACCCTGGCGTACCCCAATGTCTACGCCGCTCTGATCATAATCGCTGTAACCTTTTCGTTCCTGATATCAATTCAGTTTAAAATACGGAACCGGGTTTTGAGCTGGCAAAAGGGGACCATACGATGGTAAGCACACCAATGGCGGCGCAGAAAAAGTACGGCGACATACAGATCCGGGATGTGCGGAAAACCTTTGTCCAGGCGGAAGGCCCGGACGTGGTTGCCCTGAACAATATAAGCCTGGACTTCAATGCCGGAGAGTTTGTCTCCCTCATAGGCCCCTCGGGGTGCGGCAAGTCGACCCTGCTCAGGCTTATTGCGGGGCTTATCGCCCCGGACCAGGGCAGGCTTTCCCTGGACAGCGCCGAAATAACCGGGCCGGGGCATGAGCGGGGCCTGGTGTTTCAGGACCCCACCCTTTTCCCCTGGAAGAACATCTACGAAAATATCGCCTTTGGACTCCGGGCCCGGAAGGTGTACCGGGAGGAAAAGCACACCATACCGGAATTTTTCAAGCTGGTCGGCCT
>JAISMJ010000008.1 GCA_031276815.1 Treponema sp. | reverse complement strand
TATTCGAATAAACTTAATTTACGACCAATACATAATAAACAGGCCATTATTGTAAAAGGCAGTCAAGTAGAAACGGTTGAAATAAAAAGTAAAAATAAATAATAATGGTGTACGGGTTGTACGTCGCATAACAGGACTGTTTACGCTTCGCCGCCGGTAGGCGGCTCGGCCTCCGCAACGGCTAGGTCATTCCGCTACGCTCCATTCCCACGCCGTTGCTCCGGCACAGTTTGTCAGCCCTGGAAATGCTACGCATTTCCTTATTCGGGCCGCCAAACCGTCGTAAACAGCCGGAACGTTATGCGAAATGGGGCAAAATAGTTGGATTAAAAATTTTCAAAAGAAAGTATGAAAAAGCATACACAAATTTTTTAAAAAATATACTTGACATGATGGTAAAAATATACATATAATAATATGTATGACATTTGAATGGGATAAAAACAAAAACCTGGAAAATATTGGAAAGCATAATGTCTCATTTGAAGTCGCTCAAGAGGCTTTTTTTGATCTAGACCGTATTATAATTAAAGATAGAAAACATTCAAAAAAAGAAGATAGATATTTTTGCATAGGAAATGATGGAAATGGCATAGTAACAGTCAGATTTACTATGAGAAATGAAAATATCCGCATATTTGTAGCCGGGTATTGGAGAGAAGGGAGAGACAAGTATGAACAAAAGAAAAGCAGCATACGCTGAGGCGCCTAAGATTATTTCAAAAGAAATTATTGAAGGTGAGATCATTTCTGATTTTTTACCTCCTCCTGAAAAATTAATAAGGAAAGAACCGAAGGTAAAAATAACTATAAAAAATAATGGGGTACGGGCGCACTGCATATAACAGGACTGTATATGCTGCGCCCGCAGTAGCGGGCTTGGCTTTCGTTCGGCTAGGTCATTCCGCTACGCTCCATTCCCACGCCTCACTCCAGCACATTTTGGCGGCGGCGAAACGTCATTACAGCCGGAACGATATACGACTAATAATAATGCCGGACAAATACGAATAGAGGGAAACTGTTTACGGCTGCCAAAGATAGGGGGCCGGTCAGGCGCGTTTTCTCAAGGTTTGTAAGGGGAAACATAAAATCAGTAACCGTAAAGAGAGTAGCAAGCGGGAAGTTAGACGGCATTGGGCTAAAATTTGATAAAATGTATAAAAAAATCATACTAAAAAATACTTCACAGTACTTGACAAAATTTTGTCATAACAATATAGTAAAAACATCAAAGGAAAATTATGTATGTATGAAACAATGACATTAGATTCAAAAACCTTAATCGTAAAGTCAGATAATGAGAAAGAATTATCGGAAGTTATTGATTTTATTTCTAAAAAGGATAAAGAAAAGAATATAAAATTATTCTTAAAATTTGCCTCTGAAAATAGAAAAATTGTAAAAAATTATAAATTCAACCGGGAAGAATGTTATGACCGATAAAATATTTGTGGATAGCAATATCTGGGTTTATATGTTCCTTCAGGATAATGAAGAAAAATATAAAATTGCTGAAGACTGTCTCCTTGAAAAAGGCGCTAATACTACATTCATAATTACATACCAAATAATCAATGAAGTATCAAATGCCTTGCTGAGAAATGAATATTCAGAAATGGAGATAAGAGAAATCATTGAATATATGTTGAAAATATGTACAATACAGGATTTTACAAAAGAGATAGTTCTATTAGCATCATCAACAAGAGAGGCGTATTCATTTTCATTCTGGGATAGTATTATTGTTGGAAGCGCATTATTTTCAGGATGTAATATGCTTGTGAGTGAAGATATGCAAAACGGGTTAATAGTCAACAGAAAGCTATTGATTAAGAATATTTTTAAGAAATAAGTGAAGTACGCCCAACGTCGTCTAACAGGGCTGTTTACGCTTCGCCGCCAGTAGGCGCTCGGGCTACGTTTTGGCTAGGTCATTCCGCTACGCGCAGACCTTCGGTCTGAACATTCCCACGCCAAAACTCCGCCACATTTTTGCAGACATGGTCTCGCTACGCAAGCCCTTATTCGGGCTGCAAAAACGTCATAAACAGCCGGAACGTTATACATAATGTTGTGCAGCATCAAACCATACGCCTGTCTTCCGCTTGGATGACAGGCGTATTTTTACAGTACTACCACTGTTCCGATTGTATCGCCCTACTATCAGATTGATGACGGATGGCGCGGACGCATCTTCACCGGCGGTGATGTTTCTTATTTTTGAGCGTATCTTTTCCAAGAGCTGTACGCTCCCGCCTTATTTCCGGTACGTTCATACCGCGCCCTCCTGTATCTCCGTACTGTATTCTACAGTTTCATGCGTCCCTGTCTTTATGCGCTACGTCCACTAGACGCCATTCACCGCCTTCCTGAAAGCTCTCCCGTCGCTCATTGGCGTTAGGGAGCGGCTTATTCTGTTAAATGAGAGACTCATTCTGTTGAATAAGCGGCTCATTTTATGAACGCAGGGCAGGAGGCGGCGTAGCCGGAAGATTCGCGGCTTAAGCCTCACGGTTGCCTAGCCCGCGCTTTCATGGCTAACGTTCTAACCGTCTGGCTTTAAACGCCTTATTCAGAGGGTTTGTGCAATAGAGGGGATACAGAGAGGCGGGAACCGTGCGGGCGGATTTGAAGCAATGAGTCGCCTTTCCTGCACGGTGCTTCCCTTCATAACCTTTGCGTAGTGTATACGCCGAAACGAAAGGCGCTTCCGGCGTTGGGCGGCTTCCGCTAGACAGGCGTCCCCTTGCCTATTTCATCACTTTTCAGTATCATGTTTCTATGAATGTAAAAACGGCGAAACTCGTTTTGGAAGATGGGACGGAATTTGTAGGCTGGTCATTCGGCAAAGCGCGATCCCAGGCGGGAGAAGTGGTGTTTACGACCGGTATGACCGGCTACCCCCAGTCCCTCACGGATCCCAGCTTTCGAGGGCAGATATTGGTAGCCACCTACCCGCTTATGGGTAATTACGGCGTGCCGGTACAGCCGAAAACCGGCGAGCCTTTTTTCGATGCTTTCGGCATACCCGCGCACTTTGAGTCGGATACGGTACAGGTTGCGGGCTTTGCCGTTTCCGAAGCCTGCGATACGCCGAGCCATTTCGCATCCGGGACGACCCTTTCCGCATGGCTTGAAACGCATGATGTGCCGGGGATTTCCGGCATCGACACACGGGCGCTTACGTGCAGATTGCGGGAACACGGCGTCATGCTGGGAAAAATCCTTGTGGAAGGCTCTCGTGACGTACCCATCAATTCGGGCGTCATGTCGCATCCTGTCGCGGATGTTTCGCCGGCTGCAATAACGACCTACGCCGCGCCCGAAACAGGCTCGCCTGAAACAGGCAAGCCTGCATCGCGGAAGCCGGTTATAGCCCTCATTGACTGCGGGGTAAAAGCCAATATTCTGCGCTGCCTCCTCGCGCGCGGCGCCACTGTGATCAGACTGCCGTGGAACCACGATTTGACCGGCGTTGACTATGACGGCGTGTTTCTGTCAAATGGACCCGGGGACCCGAAAGCCTGCGGAAAAACGATTGCGGCTGTCCGTCGCGCTTTCGACATGGGCAAACCCATATTCGGCGTCTGTCTGGGCAACCAGATCATGGCGCTTGCCGCGGGCGCGGACACGTATAAGTTGCCTTATGGACACCGCGGGCAAAACCAGCCCTGTATTGAGGCGGGAACTAATCGCTGCTATATCACGAGCCAGAACCACGGGTATGCGGTGCGCGGCGATACCCTGCCGTCCGGCTGGGAACCGTGGTTCGTCAACGCAAACGACAACACCATCGAAGGTATCCACGCAATCAACGCTCCTTTTTCCGCGGTACAGTTTCATCCTGAAGGTTGCCCCGGGCCGCGGGATACGGAATTCCTCATCGACCTATTTCTGAATCAGGTAAGGAACGGCATAGCATGAACGATACGCGCGGTATAAAAGAGCGTCTCACCATGGAAGAAAAACTCCGCCTACTCTTCGACAAAATCACGTCGGCGCGGCATTGCGTCGCGTTCAGCGGCGCGGGCGTAAGCACCTTATCGGGCATACGGGATTTCCGGGGCAAAAACGGCTTGTATACTTCGTCAGATACCGCTGAAGACGCGCAAAAAATGTTCGATATTGCGTATTTTGAACAGGACCCAAGCTATTATTACAAAGCCGCGGCGGGCTTCATCTATAACCTCGACGAAAAAGAACCGTCTATTGTCCATACAACATTAGCGGAACTCGAAAAACGCCGGTATCTCAAGGCGGTTATCACGCAAAATATCGACTTACTTCATCAGAAGGCGGGCAGTACGCGGGTTATCGAAGTACACGGCTCGCCCACGGTACACTACTGCCTGCGCTGCGCCGGCGTACGCATGGGGTTTGAAGAAGCGGCGTCCATTGTCAAGAGCGGCGGAATACCCCGCTGCCCGCGCTGTAGCCGCGCGCTCAAGCCCGCCATCACGTTTTTCGGCGAAGCCCTGCCCATAGAGGCGCTCAAGCAGGCGCAGGATCACGCCCAAAGCGCGGACCTTATGCTTGTTCTCGGCTCAAGCCTTACGGTGAATCCCGCCGCGTCCCTGCCCCGCGTTACGCTGGCGCATGGCGGCGACATCGTGATCGTTAATGACAGAGAAACGTACATAGACGGACGCGCCTATCTGAAGTTTGACGATTTGGGAACGGTGTGTAGAGGATTGCGGGACTGTCTTGCGGCGTCTCCGGCGTAAGATGGCGTACATTGAATTCATTGATGTTTGTAAATACTACTCTATGGGCGATAACCGCATTGCCGCGGCTGACGGCATGAGCTTTGTCATTGAAAAGGGCGAATTCTGCGTGATTGTGGGACCTTCCGGCGCGGGTAAGACGACATTGCTCAACATGCTTGGCGGCATGGACTCCTGCGACAGCGGAACCATCACGTTGGACGGCGTTTCCATCAGCGCCATGAAGGAACGGCAGCTCACCGATTACCGGCGGGACGATGTGGGCTTTGTGTTTCAATTCTACAATCTTATCCAAAACCTCACGGCGCTTGAGAATGTGGAGCTTGCGTCTGAAATATGCAAAAACCCGCATGATCCGGTGGAAACGCTCGCGTCCGTAGGGCTTGCCGGGCGGTTGAACAACTTTCCCGCCCAGCTTTCCGGCGGCGAACAGCAGCGCGTCTCCATTGCGCGGGCTTTGGCAAAGAACCCGAAAATCCTCCTCTGCGATGAGCCGACCGGCGCGCTTGATTATGTGACGGGAAAGCTGATTCTAAAAATATTGCGGGAAACATGCCGCGGCACAGGTAAGACGGTCATCATTATTACGCACAATTCGGCTATCGCGCACATGGCCGACCGCGTGATTCACATTAAGAACGGGCGCGTAAGCGGCATGGAACTGAACGCGGCGCCCATGAGTATTGAAAGCATTGAGTGGTGATGCGGAGATACCTACTTTTTTATTATGGTATTCTATTAGATACTAGGCACTGTTAGCAAAGATAGACAAAAGGGGAAAAACAGGATAAAAAGGAGGCGTGGGGGAGGGAAAAAATGGGAAGGGATAAACGACTATACCCAATAAGCGAGGAAAAGTTCA
>JAISMJ010000096.1 GCA_031276815.1 Treponema sp. | reverse complement strand
AACGCCTACTACAATAAAGCGGAGTATGACAAAGCTATGTGGGGGTATACTAGCTGGGGCGAAGCCTACTACAACAAAGCGGAGTATGACATAGCCATAGCGGATTATACCGAAGCAATACGGATCAAGCCTGATTATGCATGGGCGTATGCCTTACGGGGACAAGCCTATGCAAGCATAGCGGAATATGACACGGCTATCGCGGAGTATGACAAAGCGATATGGCTTAATCCCAATTATGCGGGAGCGTACGCCAGCCGGGGCAATGCCTATCGCAACAAAAAAGAGTATAACAAGGCTATTGCGGATTTC
The DNA here is from genome assembly GCA_031276815.1 of Treponema sp. Lineage (GTDB taxonomy): Bacteria > Spirochaetota > Spirochaetia > Treponematales > Breznakiellaceae > JAIRKH01. Next base: position 38,482 of record JAISMJ010000096.1, on the reverse strand, counting down.
TCGGAAGCCATAGGGATAAAGCCCAATTATGCAGAGGCGTACGCCTTGCGGGGACAAGCCTATGCAAGCATAGGTGAGTATGATAAGGCTACTGCGGATAATAATGAAGCAATATGGATAAGCCACTACTATAAGACGGATCAGCCTCCCTGAATTGGAGGTTGCATGATCATAGTAAACGGTAGCCGCATGGGAGATAGAGGCGTTAAGCCGGTTAAACGATAGTACGTTTATATGCGAAAAGAGGTATGTATGGGAAGATGGAGATGTTCAAAATGCGGAAGCATCATCAGCGGGGAGCATAAGCCGCTGGATTCGCCCTGTGTGAAGGGCGGAATGTGCCAATGGCGCAAAGAGGAGTAAGGAAATGGCTGATAATAACATGGTCTTGCATCGCGGTCTGTCTGTACAGGAAAGCAGCGATGCTTTTGAGAAACAGAACGTGAATATATTTTTTAAGGAGGATAACAATGATAAATCCATCATTAGTGTTTGAAGCGGGACGTAAAACCGTTTCAATGGCAAAACAAGCGGGCGGAGCCGTCATGGGAGGCGGAAACGTGGTGAACGGCTGGCTCAAGGAACAGTTTCCCCTGGAATCGCCGGAAGAGAAGCCGTCCGGAGGGTGGGAATTCCCGCATCTCAATATTCCGGTCTCCGAACATCTTGATCATAAGATAAAACTGCTGGAAAACACGGCAAAAGCTCTCGAAGTGCCTGAATACGTCTCTATGGTCAAGTCTATCATTGAGCAGATTAACGATGATTCGTTCACCGTGCTTTTTGCCGGATGTTTTAATACGGGAAAGTCAACGCTGCTCAACAAACTGCTGGAACGGAATATATTGAAAACTCGAAATGGGGAAACCACCAAAACCCTTGCATGGCTTCAGTATGCCGCCGGGGAAGACAAAGAATGGGCGTGTTATCACGATTTTCAGGACAATATGCACAAGATTACGTTAGAGAAAATCGCGTCCATCCCCGAAGACCCGCCGGTGTTCAATGTGTTTGCCGGCGTTCACGCGGACATCCTTAAACACGGCGCCCTGTTGATTGACACGCCCGGGCTGGAAGCCTCAGAAGAAGCGGCGGCGTTAACCGAAGAAGCGGTTAAAAACGCCGATGCGGTGATTCTGGTCACCGATAATTACCCGCCTGCAAAACACGATAAACGATTCATTGAAATGCTGCAAAAGACCGGAAAGACGGAAAAATTGTTTGTCGTTGTGAACAAGATTGACGAGGTTCCGTTGGAAGAACGGGAAGGGTTTATCGCATCGCGCCGGAATATGCTCTCGGAAATGGGCGTCAGCACGCGGATTTTCGCGCTTTCCTGTAAAGACGAAGCCGCCGCGCCCGGAGCGTTTGAACAGTTCCGCACAGCCCTTGAGCAGTATATCAACACCGGACTGCAAGCCGCCCGTGAAGCCGCCGTCTCACGGCGTATCGGCAGCGCGGCAAAGACCCTGCAAGCCCGATGCAAAGAAGCGGTGGAGTTCAGCAGGGTGCATGACGCGCAAGAACGCGCCGCACTCAGAGACAGCGCGCACGCGCGTATACGGGAAGTTGAACGCGAGGTAGAGCGGGTAATACGAAGCAATCAAAGCGAAATCCGCCGTCTGGAAGGAAACATTCTGGACAAATGGTCGAATTTATACGGCAACATACAGGATGAAGTGAATATACAAATTCAACATGCGACCAGCGAACAGTTGAATCATCCCAATCAATTACTGGGAGGCGTTCAGAATGAAATTAACAATTTCTTATTAAAGGAATTCTCTGATGCGGAAAACCAAATCCGCAACAGCATCACCCGGGCTCTTGACGGAGTGCAGCTTCCCATGCCGCGGCAGGAAGGAGGGCATTTGACCGTAACCGGACTTGTGCCTTGGGATAAAAACTTCAAGATTCCGGCTGAATTCGGAACCCTCGGTATGTTGGCGTATACGTTTTTCACGAGGGCGCACGGCTTTTTCGGCACCATAGCCTGTGTGCCGAATCTGTATCTTATTTTTATTCTGAGTCCCTTCATCAATAAGATTTTCGAGCAGTTGGTAAAGGCGGGAATGGGAATCGGGACGTCGGTGTTCAAGACCCAGCTTCAAAAAAAGATAAACGCCCAATTTCCGGCGGTTGATGAACATGTGCGAAAAAAATCAGCGCGTATTGTAAGGCGCTTTCGGACCAGATGGAGCGAGTCGGACGTGAAACAGCCCGTTCAGTAACCGGTTCCGAGCGGGTAAAAATAGGGGCGTTCGACGGTTCCGGCTATGAAGAAAAAGCCGCGAGGCTTGACGCGTATCAAGAACAGCTGGGCGCGATAGCCCGGTAAAAAATAGAAAGGAGAAGAACATGGCAAATCTTGTTGAAAGAAAACAAAAACTTATTAATGTCATGGACCGCTACGGCGTTATACTTGACCGCTGGGGTAACAGCGAACGCAAGGCTGCCCTGCTTACCGCGCGGAATGCAATCGAGCAAGGGCGCTATCAAATAGCGCTCATCGGCTATGTAAAGCGGGGTAAATCGACGCTGCTGAACGCGCTTTTGGGTGATGCGGATCATTACGCTATTGCGCCAACAAAAACCGATACCTGCACCGCGGCAATCGTAAAGTACCTTGACGCTAAACTGTACCCTGATGCGCGGGGAAAAGAAGGGGCTATCATATTTTTTAATGACGGCAGGAATCCAAAGTATATCGACCTTGCGGATATTACCAAATATGTAGACCAGACAAACCCGAATTTTTTTATAGGCGATGCGGATAAGATTGACTGCATTGAGATTTACGGAAATTTCCCGCTAATCGAAAAGAAAGGCGTCATTATTGATACGCCCGGACTCGGAGCCTTATACGATCAGGATTTCTTAACTACGAGTATACTACCGGAGGTTGACGTCATACTTTCTCCCATAGCAGCGGATAAGTCTCTTGCAAGGGAGGAAATAGAGTTTTTAGACGCTCTGCTTCCCTCTGAAAAAGCCAAGCTGATGTTTGTGCTTACCAAAATAGACACAGGTGATGTCGAGCAGGATGAACTTAACGAAAACATTTCGAAAACGAATGATACTCTGGGCAAAATAATGGGAGGCGGTGCGCCGCGTCTTTTCAAGACTGCGGCAAAACAAGTTATTGATGCGTGGAAAGCCGGTAAAACGCCTCAAGAGGTTGAGGCGGTAAAAAAGGAGTGCGGTATGGCGGAGTTTGAAGCCGTGCTGCAAGACAAGCTGGAAAAAAGCGCCGGCGTTGAAGAACACATAACCATACGGCGCAACGCACTGGAAGAGCTCTTTAATTCAGATAAAAAGAGCCTTGAGGAAACCAAAGAAGCCTTTACTCGTCAAGTGGTAGAATTAGAACAGGAAAGAAAGGATATGGAAGGTTTTTGCACGAGCACCAAAAAACAATTCGAGAAAAACACAAAAGAACTGAAACAAAAATGGTCGAAAGAGATTAGTCAGTTTACCGTCCGGCTTGAAAACAAAAAAGGCGATATTGAGGACCGGTTGATAACCGTAGTAGATAAAAAAAAGCTATTTGATCTGATTGGCTATTCCAAAAAACTGGAAAGAAAAATACAGGATATCTTGCAGCAGGAACTAAAAGGAGAGTTAGCTGACTTGAATGTAGAATTGGAAAGGCTTGTTACCGGCTTTGCGGAAGACCTCAAGAGCGACATTAACGAACAGGTTGAAATTTACGGCAGGGCTGTTGTTGGGAATAACACGAAGGACGAAGTTGGCGCATTAATTGGCGGAGGCATCGCTGGCGGAGGCAGTTTGTTGGGAATGACAACCGCGCTTACCGCAATAGGGGAAATCGGCGTTGCGGCTTCGGAAGTTGCCACCGCAGCTGGCGCAGCAAGTGCTGCTGGCGCGGCAGCAACGGGGCTTATGGCAAAGATAGGTGTATTCCTTGGAGTGGGTAAAACCGCGGCGAACATTTCTGCAACGACGGCGGGACTTACGATTGCTAAAGTAGGGTTAGCCAGCGCCATCATTGGCGGGGTTGTACCGATAATAGGCGGTATCGTGGTTACTAAACTTGCACTCAGTTTTGGGACAAGTTTTGCCAAAAAAAAGACGAAAGAAACTATCTCTCCTATGGTTGCCAAAGGACTAGAAGAAACCATAGGAACCGTCAAAGAATCCGCGGGAAAAGCGCTGGATGCCGTTTTGTCGCAGTTTCAGAAACAGCTTGAGAATTTGCTTAAAGAAAAAGAGACCGCCCTTGACTCGGTTATAAAGAACCTGAAAGCGCTCAACAAAGATCAAAAACTGCGGGAACTAGAGCGGGAGATACAGGAAATTAACGAGTTGAGAATAGCTTTGAACGAAGTATAACTAGTATGGAATACACGATCATGGATGAGAAACAGATGAAGCGTCTTGAATGTCTCAAGCAAACGGTTGATGAGGCTTTGGATACTTTGGATAAAGCATACAATGTCAATAAAAATACCGTTGATTTTTATGATAATCTGACGAGTTGTTTAAGGACCATGCGGGAAGATTTGATAAAATTCAAAGCCCGTGTAAAAGGGGAGCGCAAACCCACGGTCGGCGTATTCGGATGCCCCAGCAGGGGAAAATCTACGCTTTTGAACGTACTGCTCGGCGTTAATATACTAACCATGAGGAGCACGGACGGAACCACCCGCTTCGGTACCGAATTGTCCTACAAAAACACGGAGCAATTTCAGGTAACGGTTAAATATAACAACAAAGCACCCGAAATCCGTAATGACATCCCTGAAGATAAGGTCGGCTCTACTCTAACCGAGTATTCCGACGAATCAAAGCCGGGCAATTTGGATATTTCCAAGATAGAGGTACAGGGTCCATTCCACTCTTTTTTGGGCAATGATATGGTATTTCTTGATACTCCCGGCGTTGAATTGGGCGCAAGCAAGGAGGATAAAAATTCGCCGGTGAACCATGACTTTGAAGCGGATACAAACCGCGCCCTGACTATTCTTTCATCCGTGGATGTGGTGATTTTTTGTATGATACATAAATTAAAAGAAAGAAAGGACGCTGTCTTTTATCAAAAAAAAATAAAGGGACAATACGACCCGATTAATGTCATTACCGCAGCCGACGCACGGGACGAAGGAGAGACCAATAATGACATTAAGAAAAAAGTACAAAAAGATTACGGTTTGCTAACACATCGAACCGTTGTTGTTTCTTCCAAAGAGGCGCTTAAAAAAATAAAAACAGCAAGGAGCGAGGGGAGAGAAATAAGCCAAATGATTGCCGCCGAATTCAAAGGTGAAAACCTTGAGGAGTTTATGAATTTAAGTAACATGATTCTTAAAGAAATTGCAAAGACAACGGGGAATATTGAAAACCGCATACGGCATTTTGAAGAGCTGTATGAAAATTTAAGGAGGGAGGCAAAAGAAAAGAATTTCGACATTGGAGCATTAAAGTCCACGCCTAGTATTAACAAAACAATCATCGACATGATAAATAAAGGTTTAGACAAGGATGAACAGATAACGCGGGATTTTTTGAGAAAGATTCCCCCGGTTCAGCGTACGTATGTAGGATTGGTTAAATACATACGGAAGCATGTACCGGGGGAATAGCCCTGAACAATGTATAACGATTGCGTATTCCACTCTTGACCCGATACCTGATTATTCTTGGCAACGGAACCGGCTCCCCGATAACGGAAGCTGATGAGCGTTGCGTAATCAGGCGCGCGGCGTTTTTAGTACCCTTGTCTTTTTTACGTTTGCACGGTATACTCGTTTCATCATGATAAGAATGCTTACGGCATATACAAAAGAACTCGACGACATAGACGCCGCCTGCAACGAAATTGTTGAACAACTTGACTTGGATCGCAATCGCAGGAAAAACAGCGTAGGGCTTATTACATGCGACAGCGAATTTATCGAGAGCGGCGTTGTTGAGGCGCTTTGTAAGCGCTTCGACTTTGATACGGTTGGCATTACCACGCGGGGAACCGCCGTAAATGGACAGGTTGGCTTCGACCTGTTAAGCATAGCGGTCCTCACCAGCGACGACGTCCGTTTTTCCGCAGTTATGTCGGATCCTATTTTGATAGACAATATTGACGCGCCCATAGAAGCCGCGTACCGCAAAGGAATAGCCGCATATAAAAACGAAAAACCTTCGCTGATATTAGTATATCCCCCGCTGCTGCAGAAGATAGGGAACGGACGCCTGCTTATGCCCCTGAAACGTATCAACGGCGATGATATTCCGGTGTTTGGCACGCTTTCATGCGATACAACGCCGGATTTCTCATCGTGCAGGAGCATATACAATGGAACGGCGGTTTTCAATACCTTCGGCATGGTTTTTCTCTTTGGGGAAGTTCGCCCTCAATTCTTCAGAATATCCATCTCGCCGCGAAATGTTCAAAAACAATACGCGGTTGTTACGGACGCCGAAGGCTTTGTGGTAAAGACCATAAACGATATACCCTTTAGCCGCTATCTTCAAAGATTGGGCTTTACCCCGGAGAATTTTGGCAATTTATATCTGGTTCCTTTTGTAGTCTCCTTAAACAATAGCAATTTAGTCTCTTCTATATCGTGCAGCAACTACAGCGTTACCGAAGAAGGATACGGCATATTCGGTGAGGAAATACCCGTAGGTTCAACTATCACGCTGGGCGAACTTGACACGGCGGACGTTTTGAAAACAACAAAAGAGATCGTAACGTGTATAGCCAATTTGTATGAAAAAGATACGGAGAACGCATCGTGCGCGCTCATGTATTCTTGTCTTTCCAGAGGCGTCATAGTAGGAAGCGATTATTTTGCGGAATTGAATGTGGTTTCCGATACGATTGCCAACGGCATACCGTTCCAATGCTGTTACTCAGGCGGCGAAATTTGTCCGGTACCAGACAAAGCGGGAAACATGATAAATATTACTCATAACCTTACCTTTATAGCATGTGTATTTACATAACTTTATGTTACATCTCACATGAGACCTATCAATAAATACGATGGAGAAACTACATGGAAACAACCGGTGATGTTTTCCAGAAATTAAAAAAGTTAGAACTTGAAAACAAGCGGCTTTCCCGTACAGTAAAAAAGCTCCAATATCAGTTACATACGTTGGAAGACGCCCTGACGGTACAGCGCACGCTGGAAGATATACAGACAGAAGAAGAGAAAAAACTTGAAAAATACATGAAACTGCTCCTTGAAAGTACGCCGACTATTCTCTTGCTTATGGATAAGGACTGCCGTATCGCCTATTGTTCCAATTCATTTCTAAAAGAGATAAAGGTAGACAACTTCGGCGTGATCAACGGGCGGAAATTCGACGAGGTCTATAGGCTCTTTGCTGATGATACATTCATTGCCGCATCGCTTGAAAAGATAGAGTACGTCAAGAGAACGCTTGAAAGCGTATCGGAGAACGATGTCCCTATCATTTTTCCCGGCATGAATGAACCGCATTTCTACACCATAAAAATAACGCCTTTGATAGACGAAGATGGACGCTATGACGGCACCTGTTGCGTGTATTACGATAACACCGATATTATAATGATAAAAGAGAACGCCGAAAGGGCAAACAGGGCAAAGAGCGAATTTCTTGCAAAGATGAGCCATGAGATACGTACGCCCATGAATACCATTATCGGTATGAGCGATCTCATGCGGACAGACAATCTGGACGAGGTTCAACTCGGCTATTTTGAGGATATTAAGAAAATGTCGAGAACATTGCTCGCTCTTGTCAACGATATTCTTGATCTATCTAAGATAGAAGCCGGTAAAATGGAACTGAATCCGGCGCATTACAATCTGCCCGCTCTTCTTGATAATATTACATCCGTATTCAAGTATATTGCCAACAGTAAACACCTCGCGTTTATCTCGGACTATAAGGACATTCCCGATGTGGTTATCGGCGATGAGGTGCGTGTTGGGCAGATCATCACCAATATCGTAAACAACGCGATAAAGTACACGCATCGCGGTTCAATTTCGCTGTCTATATATACGGGAATGAAAGAAGGCGTCGACTACTTCATCATCCAAGTACAGGATACGGGTGCCGGCATTAAAAAAGAAGACATGCCGAAACTCTATACCAGTTTTCAGCAGTTCGATCGGAAAAGAAGCCGCGGTATTACAGGTACGGGGCTGGGACTTGCCATAACAAAACAGCTTGTCGATATGATGCATGGGTGGATTGAGGTTGAGAGCGAGTATGGAAAAGGGTCAACGTTTAGGGTATACCTGCCTTTGATAGCGGGCGATCCCAAAGAAGTTCAAAACTGCGTAGATATTATACACTTTGTTACCGCAAAAGATACGGAAAATATACAGATACTTGTGGTTGACGATGTGCAGGAGAATATCACGGTGGCGCTCGGTTTTCTTGCCATGCACAAAATGCAGGCGGATACCGCGGAAAATGGGCGGCAAGCTATTGAAATGGTCAAGCGGAAACGGTACGATCTCGTGTTTATGGATCACATGATGCCGGTAATGGACGGCATTGAGGCTGCAAAGGCTATCAGGGACTTGGGACATCAACAAGGACCCGATGCTGATTGGCTCAAGCTGATGCCTATTATCGCGCTGACGGCAAATGCGGTTACTGGTTCACGCGATTTTTTTCTTCAAGCCGGCATGAACGACTTTATTTCAAAACCCCTTGATGCGGAGCGTTTCAATATCATGCTTGCGAAATGGCTGCCCACAGAGAAACTTCTCTTCCACGGTATACCGGAGCGGCAAACTTTCGCCGATGATACAGCCGGCGCCTATGACGCCGCGTTTGAGCGTTTGCGGGAGATTAAAGGATTTGATATTGATGTAGGTTTGCTTCATATCGGCAACAGTAAAGAAACGTATATCAAGGTACTTCGACAGTTCTGTACGAATGTTGATGAAAAGAAAACCGCTCTTGAGGCGTGCCTTGCCGGACAAGATTGGAAGAACTATTCGATAGTCATACATTCGCTTAAAGGCATTTTTGCAACTATCGGGATGCAGTCCCTTGCACATGAAGCCCAAACGCTGGAAGCCGCATCAAAATCGATCGTTGCGGCAGATGGGAACGACGCCAAAAATGCCGAACGCTGCGTACAATCAACCGCTCCGTTGTGCCTGCGTATAATCGAATTCCGCGATCAGATAACAGCCGCGCTCTCCGAACTGCCGGAAGATCGTAAAACTTTAACGAATGTCGATGAGTTGATAGATAAAATCAGGGCATTCGGCAACGCATGCGCCGCGTATAAGGCGAAAGAGATAAACAACATAGCGAAAACCCTTGAGCAAATCACCTACAATAAAGAAATAGATGATAAAATCTCCGAAATTATCGCGCTTGCCAAAAAGATAGACTATGAGGAAGCCGCCGAGCAATGTTCGGCTCTCTGTAATACGCTGATAGCAATATCACAGGAAACCAAAGCGCGTATTCTGCTTATTGATGACGACATAGTAAGTCATATTACGTTAGACGGTATACTTTCGCCAGAGTATACGCTGCTTTCGGTAATGTCCGGACAGGAAGCGATTGATTTTTTCAAGAAAGAAAAACCGGATCTCATTCTTCTTGATATTATAATGCCGGAAATGGACGGTTTCGAGGTATTAAAACTCATAAAGGCAAATAATGCTATCGAATCTGTTCCGGTTATCATTATTACCAATCTTTCCAGCGCTGATGATGAAAAAAAAGGCTTTGAACTTGGCGCGGTTGATTACATTGCCAAGCCGTTCAATACAGCTATTGTACGAGCGCGAATAAAGAACCACCTGCGTATTCTACAGCACATTCACGCCATTGAAAAAACAGGATTGCTTGATGAGCTTACCGGTATTCCGAACCGGCGCAACTTTAACGATCATCTTGATCTAGAATGGAAACGGGCGACTCGTGAGGAAAAACCTCTTTCCTTTATGATGATTGATATCGATCATTTCAAGGATTACAACGATTCTTACGGACACTTACAGGGCGATGCGCTTTTGCAGGCAATAGCAAAGGCGCTCTCCACAGGAGCGCGGCGTCCGGCGGATATGGCGTCCCGTATCGGAGGCGAAGAATTCGGTATACTGCTTCCCGATACCGGTCTTAAAGCCGCCGTGGAAATTGCCGAACAACTGCGTCTGAACGTTCAATCAACTACGGTACCCACACAAGACGGAAAAACAACGTCCGTTACGATCAGTATCGGCGTAGCGTCTCTTATTCCGCAACAGGGAATGAATAAGCAAGAGTTGCTTTCCGCAGCGGACAGCTTCCTGTACCTCGCCAAAAACACCGGACGAAACCGCGTGTGTTCACCATGAATGGAAACAATTGTTTCCTCAATGATAAAAAAGTACGGTGAAGACCGTCATGCTAAACGCGGATTTGCCAACAACCTCTCCAATAGCGTTCCCTCTCATTACTCTCTCTTAATGCCTAGACAGAGGTTTCTCTCCAATGATAACCGCTCCTTGAACATACATAAAAAATCAGATATAATCGCAATTACAATAGAGGAACCGTTGGTTCGCATTAACTACTAGTAGTCTCATTGCTACTAGCAGTTATATTTTTGTCTGCGGTAACTACGCCGCAGTGTTTTATAGAGGAGTTTTATGAAAAAGCTTACTTTTTTAGTAGCGGTTATTGGTATTGCCATTCTTTGCGCTATTTCCTGTACAAGCAGTCCGGCCGGTGGCAACACTGCTACAGAGCAACCGGAGCCGCCAGTAGAGCAACCAGCGGAACCCGTAGAACAACCAGAGCCGCCAGTGGAGCAACCGGTGGAACTAGTAGAGCAGCCAGAGCCGCCCATAGAGCCACCAGCGGAACCCGTAGAGCAGCCGGAGCCGCCAGTGGAACAACCAGTTGAACTAGTAGAACAGCCAGAACCGCCAGTAGAGCCACCAGCGAAACCTGTAGAGCAGCCGGAGCCGCCAGTGGAACTAGTAAAACAACCAAAACCGCCGGTAGAACAAGTCGTAAATAACGATTTGGAACAGGTTTATAATAAATACAAATCGGGTCTACTCCTTGATGGAGCGACATCCTACACTGTAGTTTCAGGCGACACGCTCACCCGTATTGCAACGGCATACTATGGAAGCGGGAACGGCTATTATTTCCCGATTATAATGATGGCTTCCATTGATACGATTCAGGATCCTGATTTTATCGAACCCGGTATGAACATAACGATCCCTGATATAGAGAAGAATCTTAGCGATTCTATCGCCAGAGCGAATGTCAAGGCATTCCTGAAAGAAATTGCGGAGGCGTATGTACAAAGCGGCAAACCGTATAAAGGAGAAATGGTAAGCGCTCTGACCGCCTTATCCGAGAGTCTGTAGTCGCTGTATGGATAAACCTGTATGTAAGATACATCCGAATTTATGCGTTTTTTGCGTGGGCGTCAAAGGTACCGGTATGTCCGCTTTGGCGGAGCTATTAGTCAACGCCGGCGTTAAGGTAACCGGTTCAGATACGAGCGACGTTTTCTACACGGATGCTATCCTAAAAGAACTCGGCGTTCCCTATTTTGAAACCTTTGATGCCACGCATATACACGCGGGTATCGATCTCGTTATCCACTCCGCAGCATATTCTCCTGAAACGCACCCTGAACTCTTGGAAGCATCCCGGCGCGGCATTCCCATACTCAAATACGCGGATGCGCTCGGCGCCTATTCAGCCAAGTTCGACTCGTCCGGCATTGCGGGCGTTCATGGGAAAACCACCACAACCGCGCTGACTGGCGTCCTGCTGAAGGGCGCCCGGATGCCGGCGCAGATACTTGCAGGAAGCGCAGTGCGCGATTTCGGCGGACGCTCGACGCTTTCGCTTGGCGCTGCGTATTTCGTGGCGGAAACATGTGAATATCGGCGGCATTTTCTATCCTTTCATCCCAAACGGATCGTACTTACCAGCGTGGAAAGTGATCATCAGGACTATTATCCCACATACGAATCTATACGGGACGCTTTTGTCGAATATGGAAGAAAGCTCCCGCATGGAGGCGAACTTATCTACTGTGCGGATAACGAAGGCGCGTATGAGGTTGCCGGAATACTCAAAAATGAAAAGCGCGGCATTGTATTCACGCCCTACGGCTTTACCGCGCACGGAGATTTCAAGATAAAAAATTGTTCCCTAGAGAGCGAGCGGCTTATGTTTGAACTGAACGCTTTTGCGGAGCCGTTTACTCTGCGGATTCCCGGCAAACACAATGCGCTCAACGCCGCCGCCGCGTTTGCACTTGTTTCATCCATCATGCGTACCGAAAATCGCGCAGGAGACGGCGGATTGTGGACCAAAACGCAGCTTGAAGGCGCACGGCGGGCGCTTGAAGGTTTTTGTGGAAGTAAACGCCGTTCCGAGATACTAGGCGAACAAGGCGGCGTTCTTTTCATGGACGATTACGCCCATCATCCCACTGCCATAAAAGCCACAATCGAAGGGATCAAGGCGTTTTATCCCAACCGCCGTCTTATCGTGAGTTTCATGCCTCATACCTATACCCGCACAGCGGCACTTCTAGACGACTTTGCAACGGCGTTTACCGGAGCGGATATACTGGTACTGCATAACATATACGCCTCCGCGCGCGAAACGTACTCAGGAGGCGTTACGGGCAGGACGCTTTTTGAAAAGATTGAAAAAGCGAATACGTCCGCGCCGTTCAGGAAAAAGATATGTTATGCGGAAAAACCTTTGGATGCGCTTCCCCTCCTCAAACCCATGCTCAAAGCGGGCGATCTCTTTCTCACCATGGGCGCTGGTGATAACTGGAAACTAGGCAAGGCTTTAATAGAGAAATCGTAAGCTGTACTGCTTCTTTTGCGCTTGTGAAATCAGGCTAGAAATTAACGTAGAGAATTATCAAGGCAGTTATTACCGTTTTACAGCGTAAATCCGCCGCCGCCGGATTGTTAGAACTTGCTCTATTGGTCTAAGTGTAGCCGGTGAAACAAGAAGCCATCGCTTTAGCGCACTTCGGCATTTGATAGCTCACTTGACTACCTGATCGATCCAGCTTTCTTCCAATCCAGCTATATCAATTACTTTGATGAGCTTTAACCAGTAGTTCGCTTCGCTGTTGGTGGTATAGGGACCGGTACGGACGCGGAATACATCTTTCCCCTTCACAACCGCATTCATAATCGTTGAGGGAATGCCTTGCTCCTTGAGGGCTTTTTGGACACTCTCGGCATGTGCTTTTGTGCTGAAAGCGCCTGTTTGTATCCAATAATTGTACGACACGGAAGAAACCGGCGGCTTAGCGGTGGTTGTTGCAGGTTTTGCGGCTGTTTGTTTCGGCTGTGTAGTCTGGGATTTACCGCCGCTTGGAGCGCTCTGCTGCGCTTTTGGAGCAGGGGAAGACACGGGTGGCGGCGTTCGGACAGTAACAGGCGCTTCTTGGGTAACGGGCGCCGCAGGTACAATGGTGAGAGTTAAGCCCCCGCTTTCTGCGGGTACCGTTTTGCTTTCGGCGATTCTGGTACCTGCTGTATCATAGTTGTTGATAATAATATTCTGTGCGCTGGAGGAGCCATCCGGCGGATTACCATCTATCGGATTACCATCAGTCATATTACTATCCGGTGGATTAACAGGAGGATTAACAATCGTATCCCGTACATCCATTGATGCGGGACGATCGAGGTACGGCTCTTCCGGCTTGGGAACAGCGGAAACTGCCGGAGATGTTCCGGCTAATACCGTATCTTTAGACGAAAGAAGCGATAGAGGAAGCGCTATTGCAATGAATAAAAAGAGTCCGATTATCACCGATATAAGTATTATTTTTTTCTTTTCCATTTATATCTCCTTTATAAGCGAGCGAACCACGCCGTCCAGTTGTTTCTGGAGATTCCTTCCCGTATTGTTTATAATGTAAATACTATTTTTTTTATCGGCATTTTTTTGTGAATTCTGTATATGCTGTACATATTGAGATGAAAAATCATTTTGACTGCGGAAACGTTTTATAAGATCGAGCCACGGCAGCCGATCCCGCTTTCTCGCGCGGATCAGCCGCGTAAGAAATCCCGCCTTGACAATGATAATGGCGTCAAGCCGTTCAAAGGCGACTGATCTGTGGAGAAGCGCCGCATTGATGACGCAGTTTTTCCCTCTCCGCGCCGCTATCCACTCGCTAGTAAGCGCATTTGCCACAGGATGTACAATGGCTTCAAGCGCCACCAGCTCACGCTGGTTTCCAAAGACTTTCTTACCCAACAGCTTCCGGTCTATTTCACCGGTCCCCGCCGCCAGAATATCCGCGCCGAAACGCGCGGTTATTGCCTCCCGTTCCCGCCGGATCGCCTCGTGTCCGAGCGTATCAACGTCAAGCACGGAAAAGCCTTTTTGTTCAAGCAGTGATGCGATATAATTCTTCCCTGAACAATACGGTCCGGTTAAACCGATAAGCATAGACTTTAATGAAAATCTCCCCAACGTTTACCAATCTCCACACTGACCCTCATCGGTACTTTTAATGCAATCGTGTTTTCCATACGTTCCCGTACCAGTTCCGCGGCTTTTTCCGCATCATCTTCCGGCGTTTCAAGGATAAGTTCATCATGCACCTGCAAAATAAGCCGGGCGCGGCTATGAGTTGCGGTAAGGGCTTTATCAACGTTCAGCATGGCGGTTTTAACTATATCCGCGGCGGAGCCTTGTATGGGGGTATTTACCGCGATCCGCTCGGCCGCGGCTTTTTCGGTCTTGTTCAATGAATTGATCGCCGGTATAAAACGCCGTCTGCCTAAAAGGGTTGAAGCGAAACCGGTTTCCTCGCAATGTTTGATGAGGTACTCAATAAGGTTGTTGATACCGGAATAGGTTCTGAAATAGGCTTCGATGAAAGACGCGGCGTCATGGCGGCTTATGCCAAGCTCGTTACTGAGCCGGAACGGGCTCATGCCGTACATTACCCCGAAGTTGATAACTTTGGCAATACGGCGCTGTTCCGGCAGCACCGCATCTTCGTCAACGCCGAAAATGAGGCTGGCGGTACGCGAGTGAATGTCTTTGCCCTCACGGAACGCCGACACAAGGGCGGGGTCTTCGGACAAATGCGCCAGTACCACAAGTTCAATCTGACTGTAATCCGCGGAAATGAGAAGATGTCCGTCTTGCGCGATAAAGGCTTCCCGTATGCGCCGGCCTTCTTCATCCCGAATCGGTATGTTCTGGAGATTGGGATCCTTGCTCGAAAGCCGTCCGGTTACAGTGCCGGTCTGGATAAAACTGGTATGTACGCGTCCGTCTTTGCCGGCTTGGGAACCAAGCGAATCGACATAGGTTGACTTGAGCCGCGAGAGGGCGCGGTGCCGTAACACCAGGGCGGGCACCGGATCGATGTGCGCCAGCTCCTCCAGAACAACCATATCGGTAGAATAGCCGGTCTTGGTTTTCTTGCCGGGCTTGAGCTTCCGTTCCTCAAAAAGCACTTTTTGAAGCTGGAGCGTGGAAAAAATATTAAAGTCATGCCCAACCACAGCGAATATACGAGCCTCTAGCTTCTCAAGCGCATCGGTTAATTCTTCCCCATAATCCAAAAGCGCCTGTTTTTCAATCATAATCCCCCTCCCCTCCATTTCCGCGAGGATCGGGAGCAGCGGCATTTCGAGGTTCAGAAACAAGGTAAGCAGTTCGGCGTTCCGCAGTTTTTTCTCAAAAAGCGCCTTCAAACGAAAACAGAGGTCCGCGTCTTCCGCTGAATAGCGGGTCGCCACATCAAGCGGCACGGAAGCGAATGTTTCATCTTTCGGTACAATGTCTTTGTAGAGAATAGGCGTATAGTTAAAATAGTAGCCCGCAAGCGAATCAAGAGAGAATCCGGCGCGCTCAGGCTCATTGAGCCATGCGGCGATCATGGTGTCCCATATCTTGCACTGCCAGCGGTCAATTCCCCAATGCCGCGCCACTTCATAATCGTACTTTGCGTTATGCGCGATGATGGTCATAGCGGGGTCTTCAAACAGGGGTTTCAAGGCGGAACGTACCAGAGCCGGATCAATAAACGGGCTGCCTATGCCGTGCGAAGTAACCGGTACGTACACAGCCTCTTTGAGCGTAAAGGAAAAGGAAACGCCTACCAGATCCGCATGCCATGCGTCAAGAGAATCGGTCTCAAAATCCAGCGCCATAAATGACCGTTTATGCGCTTCGTCAAGCAGCATACGCAGTTCCTCACTATCTAGAACGGTACGGTACGACCCTTCGCCGAGCAGTCCCTCGACATCCCTTGATTCATTGTCCGGCAGCGCATTCCGCCGGTTGGTTTGCGCGTCCCTTGTATTGGAATGATAAAAAGCCGCTTTACTATCATACATGTCCGCAGTGTCACGGCAGTTTTCACGCATGAGGAGAACAGCGCCCGCTCTCCTGTTTATATGTTCTATTGAAAGCTCGTCAATCGCGGTAATGGGAAGCGGCACATCGTCTCTCAGCGTGATAAGCGTTCTTGAAAACCATGCGCTTTCCTTTCCCGCAGCGAGCTTTTTACTGATCGAGCCTTCAATGCCCGCAATGTTGTTGAAGATGTCCTCAAGCGATCCGTAACGCGCCATGAGTTTTACCGCGCTTTTTTTACCTATGCCCTTTATACCCGGTATATTATCCGAAGAATCGCCGCTAAGGGACAACAGATCGAGCATTTTTGCGGGAGGCACGCCCCACTCGGCTTTTACCTCGCCGCTTCCGATTAGATCCCAGATTTCACCGGCTGTTTTTGACTGGCGCAGTGCATAAATCCCGTCTCCCACAAGCTGCAACAGGTCTTTATCCCCTGAAATGATATAACATTGGCGGTTTTCCGCCCGGCATTTCTTCACCAGGGTTGCAATAATGTCATCGGCTTCAACGCCGTCTACGCGGAGCAGCGGTATAGTGAGGGCGGTTAAAAACTCCTCCACAAGCGGCACCTGCGCGTGGAGATCGTCGGGCGTTTTGTTCCTGTTCGCCTTATAGCCGGCGTACATTTCATGTCTAAAGGTAGTACCGCTCTTCGGATCGAACACGGCGGCAAGCAGGAGCGGTTTTTGCATGGTTTCAAGCGGCTTTCCCTCGCAATCAACCGCGGGGGCGCCGTTGTTCAAGAGATTGGCAAGAGAACGGGCGAATCCGAACAAAACGGAAATGTTTTTACCCGCCGCGTTTCTCAACGGGCGTTTCAAAAATGCAAAATAAGAACGATAAATAAGCGCATACGAATCTATAAGATAAAGCGGGTGCATGGGTAACTACTATACAAGGAAACACGGGAGTAGTCAAGAAGCATGAGCCGTATCCCGCGCATCCGTTTTTTCCCACATATCTCCTGAACGGATCATACTCTTTTGCTCTTATGCCAGAGGGAAACAGAGGGAGCCGCTCATCCTATAGGATAAGAGACTCATCCTACAGGATAAGCCGCTCATTCTACAGGATAAGAGACTCATCCTACAGGATAAGCCGCTCATCCTACAGGATAAGAGACTCATCCTATAGGATAAGCCGCTCATCCTACAGGATAAGAGACTCATTCTACAGGATAAGCCGCTCATCCTACAGGATAAGCCGCTCATTCTACAGGATAAGAGACTCATCCTACAGGATAAGAGACTCATCCTACAGGATAAGCTGCTCATTCTACAGGATAAGCCGCTCATTCTACAGGATAAGAGACTCATCCTACAGGATAAGCCGCTCATTCTACAGGATAAGAGACTCGTCCTATAGGAGAAGCCGCTCGGTTGCTTCAAAGCGCGGCAAGAAGCGGTCTTACATGAACTGCTGGATTGGCGCGGGATAAAAAAGCGGCTCCCCGCATGGAGAGCCGCCGCGCTGCAACCGGTTAGAACTACGATTTACCAGAAATAAATAGCATAGGTACCGTAATTACTGGCGCTTCCGCTATAGGGAACAACTCTTATATAGTAAGTTCCGCCTGATGTAAAGGTGTAGTAGCCTGTTTGGTAGCTGCCGTAACCCACGTCCATGTCTGCTGCTATCAAGTCTAGGTTTGCATTGTATATGTTAAAAACAACATCAGAGGTATAAGAGTTGCTATAACCCGCGTCCCGTCCTCCTAATAGATAACCACTGTAGGCATAAACACTATACCAAACCTCTGGAGAACTGGCGCTTAACGTACCGCTTATCCATGACTGACTGCTTGATAGGGCGATTGCATTAGAGTACGATGAACCAGCGGACGATGAAGAGGTCGTCGTAGCGGAAGTATACGTCGAATAGTCGCTCTCCCCTGCGCTGTTCACCGCCTTTACCTTGTAGTAATAGGTCGTATTCGACGATAATCCGGTATTGGTATAGCTCGTGCCTGACGGGGAGCCTACCAGCGTATACGTGCCGGAGTAGCTGGTACTGCGGTACACCTTGTAACTCGTTGCGCCTGATACTGAAGACCAAGACACGGAGATGCTGCTTGAAGACTGCGGGGACGCACTTACGCCGGTAGGCACACTGGGCGTAGTGGGATTGAGCTTGGTATAAAGGGATTCGATAAAGCTGATAGCCGCAGTCTTAATCTGCCCAATTTGCGTTGAATTTAAGGATTTACTCGCATCCAAGACCAGGTAAATAATGGCGGAACGCTTTTCAATCTGTGTATCGGTCGCGCCGCCTATATCATATTCACTGTTTACCTGCCAGTCAGTTGAACTGGAAGGCATAGTCCATTGTTTTGCTGTGGATTCATCCGTAGACGGATTATAGCCGCTCACCCCGGTAAAGCTGAAATTGACCTCTGTACCGGTTATAGTACCGGTTATGGGACCCGCGCCCTGGGTTGAACCAAGCCCTCCCGCATAGGTTATGTTTCCGAAGGTATAAACCATGCCGGTTCCGGTTCCGGTTCTGGTTATGGTGCCTTCGATATATTTTGCCGATGCCGCCGCGTCAGTGGGACTCGTACCGGTTACATCAAAAGTCATCCGCACCTTGGTATTGCTTGCAAGCAATGTGGTCTTCATCGTAAAGGTGGTACTGTTGTGGGTTATCTGCAACTCGTTGGCAATGTTTTCAAAGGAGGATTGCAGGGTTCCAAAATCCGTTAAGCTCTGACTTCTTCCCGTACTGGCTATCTTTGCCAAATCGTTCCCAAACTTTGTCGTATCAGATACATCGCCGCCCATGACGCCTACGGAATATGCGGTAATGGACTTACCTGCTATGGAGCGTCCGGCAATTTCTCCGCTTAAATAGGTTGTATAGTCATTATCGCTATCGAAGGTTTGTCCTTCAATCGGATTTGCCGCGGACATTCCGGTGGAGCCGTTATCAAGACCGTCCGTAAAGGTAATCACGTTCACCAAATCAAGGTTAGCCGGATACTGGGTTTCCCCGCTTTTGAGATTAGCCAATGCCTTATGCACCGCATAGAAGAGGGCTGTACCGCCTTGAGACGAAATAGCGTAACCTGAATTAAGCTTACTGATCAGGCTGTTTTTGCCCGCGGCATCAAGAAGAACAGGAACCCCGTCGGTTAAGTCAGTTGCATTTCCCGCAAAGGAGATAAGTCCGATATACACCCCTTCCCCCTCGGCGTTGCTCCCGCTGCCTCCAAGGAGAGTCTTAGCGAAAACAGAAGAGGAATAGTCGCTTTCGCCCGCTTCGTTCTCTGCCTTTACCTTGAAATAATAGGTCGTATCCGCAGATAGTCCGGTGACGGTATAGCTCGTACTTGACGGGTAGCCTATCGGCGTATACGTGTTGTCGCCGCTATTGCGGTACACCGAATACAGCGTAGCGCCCGATACCGGATTCCAAGTCACAGAGATGCTGCTTGAAGACAGCGCGACCGCGCTTACACCGGTAGGAGCGCTTGGTACCGTATTGTTGTTTCCACTGCCGTTTCCGCTGCCGTTTCCGCTGCCGTTCTCCCAAAGGTTTGTGGTATCGTCATTACTATCGTCGGGGCATCCAGTATATAAAAATAATCCGAATACCAGCATAATGCTAAATATTCCCGTTAAAAACCGCGTATGCTTTTTCATACGTGTCCTCCTAACAAGAGGACTAAACGCATTGCAAAGAACGCTACATCCGTTTATAATGCCCATGCGTTTAGCAAAACTCTGAAGCCGGTGTGATTCTTGGCGGAATGAGCCGGCTTCAGGGTTCCTCTTTTTATATTTCAACCGCCCATACGGGCAAGTTTCCTTTGTTACGGCGTATTGCTCTATACGCCCGGCGTATGCGCCTTTGGAGGCTTCGTTTCCTTATTGGAACCGCCTCCTGTTTTTTACTAGAATGAACCTTATGGGGTAAATAATTGGTCAGTGATTGCCATACTAGACTCCTTTGTACAATAATGGCGCGGACGGCGCCGTTTGATGATGGGCATATACACGATCCGCTATAAGCGGCGTTTTTCAGATATGAGAAAAAGAATGGATATACGCTTATTCGCGGGGTCTGCGAATGAGAGGGAGACCGCGCAGGCTTTGCCCCGCGTTCCGCGCTTACCGCCGCCCTAGAGCCAAGACTTACACGGCACGGGGGGGGGGGGGGGCTAACTGATTATAGCGGTTCATTAAATATGTTAGATAATACGGCTTATTCATACGTTATTAATACTCCGCTTGAATACATTAAGATTATATAAATAAGTATATATCACATATATAGAAGTATGTCAATACTTTTTTTGATTTTAATGGAAATCGCTTGTAAAGAGTTTGTTCTTTACAAGACCGCGGCATCCGCCGTCAGCGAGCGTGTATGAAAGCAAAAAGCGTGAAATCAAGGTACCGTTTTCTGCCTTTAACCTATACGCGAAAACCGCCGTTCATTCGGCTCTATGTAGCCCTGCTCTGGTGAGCGCATGCCTGCCGCCTGCATCTTTCAGACGAAGAGTCATGCGCCGCCTTTGCTGACAACGCTGAAGGGAGAAAAAACTTGCCGATTGGTCTGCTTTTTTGTATCTTTTTTGTATGAATTACGACAAACTTACCATTAAAGCGCAGGATGCGCTTAATGAGGCGGCTGTGATTGCCCAGAAAGGGGATCACGCGCAAATTGAGATCGAGCATATTCTGCTTGCGTTACTCACACAAGAAGGCGGCATTGTCGCGCCTATTATTGAACGGATCGGAGCCGACGTTCAGCAGCTTATAGCGGACTCACGCGAGATTGTCAAAAAAAGTCCGAAAATATACGGAGAAGCCGCCCAGCTTTACCTTTCATCAGCAGCCGGAAAAATTACGGCGAAAGCTGAATCCGAAGCCGAGTCGCTCAAAGATGAGTTTGTGTCAACCGAACATCTGCTGCTTGCTATAAGCGCAAGCGGTACCAAAGCGGGCGATCTGCTGGTACGCGCCGGCGTAACCAAAAACGCCATACTTGAGGCGTTAAAAGCCATGCGCGGCAATACCCGCGTTACGGATCAAAGCCCTGAAGGCAAGTATCAGGCGCTTGAAAAGTACTGCCGCGATCTGACGGCGCTTGCGCGTCAGGAGAAGCTCGATCCGGTTATTGGGCGGGACGAGGAGATACGCCGCGTGATGCAGGTGCTTTCACGGCGCACCAAGAATAACCCCGTGCTTATCGGGGAGCCGGGCGTGGGAAAGACGGCTATTGCCGAAGGGCTTGCGCGGCGCATCGTTGCGGGCGATGTGCCAGAGGGCTTAAAAGGCAAGAAACTGCTGGCGTTGGACCTGGGAGCGCTGGTTGCGGGCGCGAAATTCCGGGGCGAGTTTGAAGAGCGGCTGAAAGCCGTGATCCACGAAGTGCAGTCCTCTGACGGTAAAATTATTTTGTTTATTGATGAACTGCATACGCTCGTGGGCGCGGGCGCCGCGGAAGGGGCGACCGATGCGTCTAACTTGCTGAAGCCCGCGCTTGCGCGGGGAGAATTGCGCTGTATCGGCGCGACAACCCTCGACGAGTACCGCAAGTACATTGAAAAAGACGCGGCGCTTGAGCGGAGATTCCAGCAAGTCTACACGGCGGAACCTTCGGTTGAAGACACGATTGCCATTTTGCGCGGACTCAAGGAACGCTACGAGGTTCACCACGGCGTACGCATCAAGGATGAAGCCCTTGTTGCAGCCGCGACCCTGTCCGACCGGTACATCACGAGCCGTTTTCTGCCGGATAAGGCTATTGATCTGGTCGATGAAGCCGCGTCCCGTCTCAAAATGGAACTTGACAGCCGCCCTACGGAACTCGACAAACTTGAGCGCAAACTGTTGCAGCTCTCCATTGAACAACAGGCGCTCTCACGGGAGACGGATTCCGCTTCCATAGAACGCCTCGCGAAGCTGGAAAAAGAACTGCGGGATATTGCCGCGGAGCGTGACGCCATGAAAGCCCGTTGGGAGCGGGAAAAGGAAAACGTACAGCAAGTGCGGGATTTGAAGCAGCGGATCGAGGAACTCAAACGGGAAGAAGTACAGCAGGAACGTGACGGTAATCTGAACCGCGCCGCGGAAATCAAATACGGCATGATACCCGAAGCGCAGAAAAAGCTCGCGGTATTGACCGAACACATGGAAACGAAGCAAAGCGGCGAACATGAAAAAGGCATCCTTCGTGAAGAAGTGATCGAAGAAGACATAGCCGGCGTTGTGTCCGCGTGGACGGGCATACCCGTCTCAAAGATGCTTTCAGGGGAATTGCAGAAGTACCTCGAACTGGAGCGGGTGTTGAGCAGGCGGGTTGTGGGACAGGAGGACGCGGTCGTTGCGGTTGCGGACGCCATACGGCGGAACAAGGCGGGACTGTCGGACATTAACCGCCCGCTCGGCTCCTTTCTGTTTCTGGGACCCACCGGCGTCGGCAAAACCGAGCTTGCTAAAACATTGGCGGACTTTCTTTTCAACGATGAGAAGGCGCTTACCCGTATCGACATGAGCGAATACGGCGAGAAGCACTCGGTAAGCCGTCTGATCGGCGCGCCGCCCGGCTATGTCGGCTACGATCAGGGGGGACAGCTCACCGAAGCAATACGCCGCCGCCCGTACAGCGTGGCTCTCTTTGACGAAATCGAGAAGGCGCATCCGGAAGTGTTCAACGTATTTCTCCAGCTTCTTGATGACGGACGCCTTACCGACGGGCAGGGGCGGGTCATTGACTTCAAAAATGTAATCATCGTGATGACGAGCAACCTCGGTTCTGATATGATTTTGGATGCAAAGGACGCCGACGGGCTTAAAGACGCGCTTATGGAACTGTTAAAGCAGAATTTCAAACCCGAATTCCTCAACCGTATTGATGAAACCGTTATATTCAAACGGCTCGGCATGAACGAAATCACCAAGATCGTAGACATACAGCTTAAACGGCTTGAACGCCGTCTTCTTGAACGGAAGATCACGCTGAACCTCACTCCGGCGGCAAAAACCTTTCTTGTCGACCGCGGCTTTGACCCCCTGTTCGGCGCGCGCCCTTTGAAGCGGGCAATCCAGAGCGGGCTTGAGAATCCGCTTGCCAAAGCGATCATTGCGGGCAGCATCGGTGAAGGCGACACGGTACTTGTAGACGTACCGGCGCAGCCATCGCCCGAAACCGCGGGATTGGTTTTTAAGAAACAGGTCATTGCATAACGCCCCGCGCGGCATCAAGACAGCGGCAGCCGGCAAGGGCGGCGTTTTGAGAGTAAAACCCGTCCGCGCCCGCAGACGGTCATTCCGCGCCGGAATCTTCGGCAGCCGCCCTCGTATCGCGGGTACGCGCGGCTCTATCCAACGCGCCGGTCTCCGCGGCGCCGGATAGAGCCTTTCCGCCCTCTCCTCCCCGCTTTCTAACGGAAGATGTTTTCTTGATAACTCAATGTATACATCTTGTAATGTAAGATATAGCCTTTGTGCCTTGAGTTACAATCTTTCTGACTCGAGTTATTATTTTTCTAACTCGAGTTATACTTTTTCTAACTCAAGTTACAATCTTTCTGACTCGAGTCATACTTTTTCTAACCCGAGTTACAATCTTTCTAACTTGAGTCATACTTTTTCTAACCCGAGTTATTATTTTTCTGACTCGAGTCATACTTTTTCTAACCCGAGTTACAATCTTTCTGACTCGAGTTATTATTTTTCTAACTTGAGTTATACTTTTTCTAACCCGAGTTATTATTTTTCTAACTTGAGTCATACTTTTTCTAACTCGAGTTATACTTTTTCTAACCCGAGTTATTATTTTTCTAACTTAAGTCATACTTTTTCTAACTCGAGTTATTATTTTTCTAACCCGAGTTACAATCTTTCTAACCCGAGTTATACTTTTTCTAACTCGAGTTACAATCTTTCTAACTCAAGTTATAATCCTTGTAACCCACGTTATCTTTTTTGTACTGCAAGTTATAACCTCTTATAACTGTGGAATTGCCGTATCAAGTCATGTTATCC
Source organism: Treponema sp. (assembly GCA_031276815.1). Taxonomy (GTDB): domain Bacteria; phylum Spirochaetota; class Spirochaetia; order Treponematales; family Breznakiellaceae; genus JAIRKH01. The sequence goes on along the minus strand of JAISMJ010000096.1, from coordinate 14,123 downwards.
GTTCTACGAGCCGCTATTCCATTTTTTATATCAAACAGTGGATCTCCGCGAAAGTAGCGCGGGATTCTTTATGGTTCATAAAACGTCTTGAAGATGAAATTCGTTATTGAAAAGGATAAAACAGCCGTCTATTGACGTTTGAATTTTTTTTAGAACATATCTTGTTGAAAAAGAATCCGGCGCCGGCGTTATGCCTCCGGCGCACAAACCCATCCGATACGGGAAGCGGGCGCGCGCCGCGGTAGATAACGCCGTCCATATCTGAAAGGACGCTTTGTATTACGCCTCTAATACCAGCAGTGTTTTGGGATCGAGCTTTAACGGCGTGGAGGACGGGTTATATACGTTTCTATCTTTGGATACGAAAAGCTCTATGTAGGAAGATTTCTGCTCAAGCGTGATGACCACATCAATGACGCCACTATGCTCCTTGAACACAAGCGGGATTTTCCGGTTGTCATACGCGCCCTCGCGTATCGAGCAACTGTACCATACGGAAAGTTCGAGTTCGGCGGCAAACTGTTTAACCGCCTTGAAAAGTTCCGCATGTGCAAGGGAAAAATCAAACCCGTCAATAATGAGGGATTCCGCCTTGAAGCCGCCTTCAACGATCAGGGAACGCAGACTCTTCAATATCTGATCGTGAGTCATGCCTTCCTGATTGAAGTTCATCAACACTCTGTTCTTAACAAGGCTGTTTTTCACTTCATTTGCGTGATCAAGGCTCTTTTTCTTGGTAAATTCGTCAAAAATATCCTCGTACCATGAAAGAACATGGTCTGTATGCCGAATAAACGATACATGGATGACTTTATGCGATTGCAATAATTTATATAAGGCGATCTGAACCAGAACGGACGTCTTACCGATACCGTTCGGCGCCGCAATAATACCGATTTCCCCGCCTTTCAAGCCCCCGTGAATGGATTGTTCAAAAATCCGTATGGGGCTGCGCTGTATCAAATCTTCTGTGGTCATTTCTGCTCCTTTTTCCGTTTTTCTTCGTATTCCTTGATGAGCGCATCAGAAATACTTACCGGAACTTTTCCATATTTCTCAAATTCCATAGAGAATTCCGCCTTACCTTGGGTCATTCCCCGCAATGCGGGCGAGTAGCCAAACATTTCGCTCAACGGCACCTCGGCTTCAACGCAGGAGTTTGTTCCATCCTCGGTAGATGAAATTATTATACCACGTCTTTGATTGATTGAGGCAAAAATGTTTCCTTGAAATTCCGTTGGTCCTTCAACGGTAACCCGCATAACCGGCTCAAGGATACAAGGCTTCGCCTTGGCGTACGATTCGCGGAAGCCGCCGATTGCCGCCAACTGGAACGCAATGTCAGAAGAATCCACCGGATGGGACTGACCGTCATTGATAAGACAGCGCACGTTGACAATGGGAAAACCGATGAGCGAGCCTTTCTGAAGCGCCTGCCGAAAACCCTTGTCGCAGCTTGGAATGTATTCGGTGGGAATCGCGCCGCCTTTAATGGTATCTACAAACTCATACTCGACATCGCACGGCTCTATATACCCCGCGACGCGTCCGTATTGTCCGGAACCGCCGGTTTGTTTTTTATGCGTGTAGTTAAATTCCGCCCGCGCCGTGATGGTTTCGCGGTACGCAACTTGCGGCATACCGGTTTCAACTGTGCAGTTGTATTCACGCTGCATACGGGCAATATAGACGTCAAGGTGAAGCTCGCCCATGCCCTTGATGATGGTTTGGTTCGATTCCGGGTCAACAAAGGTCTGAAATGTGGGGTCTTCCTTCGTGAACCGGTTCAGCGCCTTCGCCATTTGATCCGCTGATTTTTTATCTTTCGGGGTAATGGCGAGTGAAATAACGGGCTCCGGCACGTACATTGAAGACATGGCGTAATTGAGACCGCCGCCGCAGAACGTATCGCCCGATGCACATTCAATACCGAAAAGCGCCACGATGTCGCCCGGAACGCCTTCGGTGATGTCTTCCATGGTATTGGCATGCATACGTACCAGCCGACCCACCTTGAATCGCTTACGGGCGCGGGTATTCATAAGCTCATCGCCCTTCTTGAGCCCGCCCTGATAAATGCGTACATAGGTGAGTTGCCCATACTTGCCGTCTTCCAGCTTGAAACCAAGCGCAACCGTAGGCTTCGTTGCGTCCGCAGCAAGCTCCACTTGTTTTTCGTTATTGTCAATGTCAAGCGCATAGTTCTTCACCTCCGTAGGATTTGGCAGGTAATACGTAACGCCGTCAAGCAGCGGCTGGATACCCTTGTTTTTGTACGCGGAACCAACCATCACCGGTACAAGCTTTTCCTCCAGCGTTCCCTTGCGGATAGCTCTGCGGATACTGTCTTCCGGTATATCCGCGCCTTCCATCAACAGTTCCATGAGCGTATCATCAAACATGGAAATCGCGTCAAGCATTTCTTCGCGGAACTTCGCGGCGTCCGCCTTGAGGTGCGCCGGAATTTCGGCAACCCGTACGGTTTCGCCGCTGTCGCCGTCAAAGTACAGGGCTTTCTGAGTAACGAGATCAACCATGCCTTCGAGTTTATCTTCAAGCCCTATGGGAATCTGTATCATAATCGCGTTAAGCCCCAGCTTTTCCCGCAGTTGGTTTTTTACCTTAAAAGGATTCGCTCCCGCGCGGTCGCATTTATTCACGAAGGCGATGCGCGGCACGTGGTAGCGTTTGAGCTGCCTGTCCACCGTGATTGATTGGGATTGTACGCCGCCCACCGCGCACAGCACGAGAATCGCTCCGTCCAAGACCCGCAAGGACCGCTCAACTTCAATAGTAAAATCAACGTGTCCGGGCGTATCGATCAGATTGATGGTATGCTCTTTCCATTCCACTTGAGTCGCGGCGCTTTGGATCGTGATGCCGCGCTCCCGTTCAAGGTCCATGGAATCCATGGTCGCGCCCACTCCATCTTTGCCCCGCACTTCGCGGATGATATGAATTTTATTACTGTAAAACAGAATACGTTCAGAAAGTGTCGTCTTTCCTGAGTCAATATGCGCGCTGATTCCGATGTTCCGCATCTTACAGATGTCGATGCTCATAAAATAATTCTCCTCAATTTCCTATTTCCTTTTGCTAAAAATTCAAAACTAAAGCGTACTTTAATTTTGCGGATAGCGATAGAATATAGCAATATTTATGAAAGAATTCAAGTAGTTTATAGGATTTTACATAAACGCCTCTTCATGTCTTTCCCTACTTGACTACTTATATAATAAGCAGTTACACTGAATACTAGTAAGGGGGATTTTTTTAAATTTTTTGGAAAATTTGGAGAATTTAGAAAATTTAGAAATAGTCGTTGTTCTGGATAATCAGGATATTCTATCAAGGGTATGTGGCGCGAATGACGGCAATCTGAAAACGCTTGAGACGGAATTAGGCGGGCGGGTGTGCGCGCGCGGCAACGAGATACGCATTGAACACACAGACGCAGCAGTCATTACGCGGTTTAAGGCGGTGATAGACAGTCTTGTTGCCGCGGCGCGTTCCGGCGAAAGCCCTTCAAGCGAGTATGTTACGGCGCTTGCCGGTACCGTGGAGGCAGCCGCGCCGGAGCGTGATCCCATACGGGAAGCGGTTATCCATATTCCAAGCGGATTCAGCCGCGTGTACCCGCGAAGCGGGAATCAGGCTCAGTACATACAGGGTATGCGCTCGTGCAATATCAGTTTCTGTATAGGACCTGCGGGTACCGGTAAGACCTATCTTGCCGTTGCCGAGTCGCTTCGTCTCATACTATCGAAGAAGATTCGAAAGCTGGTACTGACCCGTCCGGTGGTGGAGGCGGGGGAGAGTCTTGGATTTTTGCCCGGCGATCTCGCCCAGAAGATAAATCCGTATGTGCGGCCTCTGTACGATGCAATGGAATCCCTCGTGCCGTTTGAAGTCATTCACCGGCTTGAAGATATGAGGGCGATAGAGATAGCGCCCCTTGCATACATGCGGGGACGGAGTCTCAACGACAGCATCATCATCCTTGATGAAGCGCAGAATACCACCAAAGAACAGATGAAGATGTTTTTGACACGGCTTGGACAAGGCTCGCGTTCCATTATCACGGGAGATATAACTCAAATTGATCTGCCAAAACGAGTCGATTCCGGGTTGATTCATGCGGTTTCCCTGCTCAAAAATATTGAAGGGATACATTTTTCCTACCTCCATACAACGGATGTTGTCCGTAATGTTCTTATTAAGAAGATAATACAAGCTTATGACAACGAAAAATAACCATAATCTGCGTGAAGTATGCATCAATGTCATACTCAAACGAATCAAGGATGCGAAGATACGCCGGGGTCCGGCGGTTGCCACATTTATTGCATTTCTGCTTTCGGCGAGCGTGGCGATAAATTCGGCGAATTCCAATACCGGTATCGGTAATTTAAGCGAATTTGAAGTTGGAAAAGTCGCGGAACACGATGTGGAAGCGACAAAACCGGTTTCTTACATAGATGAAGATGCAACGAACCGGCTCATTGAAGAGCAGAAACGCCTTGTGCCTGCGGTCTTCCTCTATGTAAGCGAAAAGAACCTCGAAGCCGAACAACACTACGACCGTTTTGTTTCCCTGTGTTACAATTTTTTTGAGAAAGCTGAAAAAGTTGAAAAAAATACTACGGAAGAAGAAACCGGTTCCGAAGATTTCCGTGAGCTGATTTACTCGGAATTCCCCAACGTATTTCCCATAGAAACATTGGATACTCTTTCCCAGAATCCCGAATGGAGGCAAATACTTTCGGATGCTAAGAAAATCCTTATCCATTTCATGGAAGAAGGGATTTTTTCCCTGCCGGGAAACGAGCTTATCAGATATAACCCTATCACAGTTGAAGTGGTGCGACATTCGGGTACCCGTACCAGCCGGGAGCAAGTGAGTCTCGATCGTATCGTTACGCTGGCTACTTTGAGAGACCGCATGAATACGTATCTCGATCCTACCGCATCCGCCGCGCTCAAGAGCATAGGCTACGATCTGCTCAAACACTTCTTTCTGGAAAACCTGTTCTTCTCAAAAACAGATACCGAGGAACGGATACAAGAAGCGTCCGCCCGTGTCAAACCGGCTTTTATTCATATTGAACAGGGACAGCGGATCATAAAGAAAGGATTTATCGTAAAAGAAGAAGATATGGTTTCCCTAAACGCTTTGAGTTCCGCCCTGTCCGAAAATGATGTTCGCGGCATAGTAGGACAGATTTTCCTCCTCCTTATGCTCTACGTTCTTTTTATTTTTATCGGATACGTTAAAATCATAGGACGGAATTTGAGCGACGGTGAAATTTACCTGCTTACTGCACTCACGAGCCTGTATATCATTGGAGCGGCGCTGGCGAAAACCCTTCCCTTTAACAACGACTTCTTTCCGATTTCGCTCCTGCTTCCTACGGCATTGGCGATCATGCTGCCTTCCATCTTGATAGGCTCCTATCTTGCCTTTGCATGGGCGTTTGTACTGCCTCTCGCGAGTTTCCTTACCGGCTCTTTTGACTTGCCGGCATATATTATAGCCCTTGTGTCGGGCATTGTAGGTTCCTGTACCCTGCATAACGCCGAACGCCGCATGGATCTGGTGAAAGCCGGTATCTTCATTGCCGCGGCGAACTGCATTGCGGTTATTGCGGTAATGCTTATACAACATTCGCCAGCGAAAGACTATCCCATGCTGTTGTTCTGGGCTGCATTTAACGGTATGGCGTCCGGTATGCTCGTTTTGGGTATTCTGCCGCTTCTGGAAAGCGGTCTTAACGCGGCGACTACATTCAGGCTCATTGAGTTGTCCGATCTGAATGCGCCCGCCATAAGACGGCTTTTCACCATAGCGCCCGGTACCTACAGCCACTCGTTCATGGTGGCGCAGCTTGCCGAAGCCGCGTGTCAGGAAATTGGAGCGAATTCCCTTCTTGCGCGGGTCGGCGCGTATTACCACGACATCGGTAAAATGGAGCAGCCTGAATACTTTGTGGAAAACCAGTCCGGTCATAATAAACATGACGAGATTCCGCCGCGTCTCTCGGCCACTATTTTGCGTAGCCACGTTAAACTCGGTATTGAAAAAGGGCGCAACATGAAGCTTCCCAAGCAGGTTATAGACATCATTGCGGAACACCACGGGAATTCGGTTATACAATTTTTTTACCACAAGGCGCTTGAACAGGAGAAAGAGGTGAGCATTGAGGATTTTTCCTATCCGGGCAATCCGCCGCGTTCGCGGGAATCCGCGGTAGTCATGCTAGCCGATACGGCGGAAGCCGCAGTGCGGACGCTTGAGAAGAAAACCGCGATAAAAATCGAAGAATTCATCCAGACGCTTATCAACAGCAAGCTCGAACACGGACTGCTCGCCGAATCGGAACTCACATTCCGAGATTTGGAAACCATTAAAAAGGCGTTTGTCCGCGTGCTGGCAAGTTACTATCATTCGCGTATAGAGTATCCGAAAGAGACCAAGGAGAAAAAGGAAGACACGGGTGTTGTGGCAGCGGAACATACGTGAAGAAACATCACCATATAAGGAAGGAAAATGGAACAGACAGTAACTATACAAGATATTATGGCAATTATTGATAGGATGGCGCGGGAGACGAAAGCTATGTTTGAGGAAACCGGCAAACAGCTCAAAGAGACGGATAAGCAGCTCAAAGAAACCGGCAAACAGATAAAAGCGATGTCTCGCGAGACGGACAAGCAGATAAAAGCGACAAACAGGGCGATTGGCGAGCTTGGAGGGCGGCTTGGAGAAATGGTAGAGTATATCGTGTCGCCCCATCTTGAAAAGAAGTTCAAAAAATTAGGGATACTATTGAAGACGCATATAGAGGGACACAAGATAGAAGAGCCCGGTAAGGGGATTATAGCGGAAATAGACGTGTTTCTGACGGGCGATGAGTATGCGGTGGCTGTAGAGGCAAAAGTGAAGCCGAATCAAGACGATATAGATGATCATGTTGAGCGGATGGGAAAGCTACGACGCTATGCGGACCGGCTGAGAGACGAGAGGAAATACATTGGAGCAATAGCGGGGATGGTAGTGAGTAAGGAAGTAAAGGAGTATGCGTTTAAGAAAGGCTTTCCCGTGCTAACCCCCTCCGGTGAAAGCATGGACATAGAGTATCCAAAAGGTATGAAACCAAAAGAATGGTGATGGCGCATGGCTGCGGCGCTCCATTCCGCTACGGGTAATTACAGCGCACACGATGATAAAGAGACATGTATGATTAATTCAACCTATATTCTCATAACCGATGAGACGAATCCGTATAAAAATATTGCGCTTGAGGCGTTGCTGCTTGAAACGCTTCCCGCCGGCACGGCGGTACTGTATCTGTGGCAGAACCGGCGCACCGTCGTTATCGGACGGAATCAGAATGCGTGGAAAGAGTGCCGCGTCGAAGATTTGGAACATGACGGCGGTTTCCTTGCGCGGCGGCTTTCCGGCGGCGGCGCGGTATTTCACGATATGGGCAACCTGAATTTCACGTTTCTGGTTCCTAAAGACCATTACAGTCTTGATAAACAGACCGATGTGATTCTGCGGGCTGTGCGGAACGCGGGCGTTAAAGCTCAGAAAAACGGACGGAACGATATTGAAGCGGATGGACGGAAGTTTTCCGGCAATGCGTATTATCAGTCGGGTAAAAACGCCTATCATCACGGGACGCTTCTGGTGGATGCCGATATACGCGCGGCTTCAAAATATCTTTCCGTTTCACAAGATAAGATCAAGGCGAAGAGCGTTGAATCCGTCAGACAGCGCATCATCAACTTGACCGAATGTGCGCCGGATGTAAGTATTCCGAAACTGAAAGCTTTGCTCGTTGAGGCGTTTGATGAAGTGTATGGGACAAGGAGTACGCCCTTGAAGATTGATGCAATAGCGGATGAGTTCCCCGGCGCGCCGAATCATTCCGCGCTTTTGGAACGGTTGGAGGGTTTAGAGAAACAGTTTGCCGATCCCGCATGGAAATACGGCAAGAATCCCCCGTTCACGTTTGCATCGTCAGCGCGGTTTCCCTGGGGCGGCGTTGAAATTACGCTTAACGTTGAGCATAACGTCATCACGGACGCCGCGGTGTTCTCAGACGCTATGGATGAGACCTTCATTCTAGAGCTTGTACCGTGTCTCAAAGGGAAGGAATTTACCCGTACCACGATACGTGATGCGCTCACAGCGCATTTTTCACCCCGCATCGCGCATCATCCTGAACGCCGCGCCTATTGCGAGGATGTTGCGGATGTGATTTTCGAAAACAGATGAGCCGGTTCCGGCGTGGGTAGCCGAGACAATTCGGGTTTTCCATTAGAAATAGTGTATATTCCTTTTAACATGTTTCAGCCCCAATTCACTTCTTGCAAAAATGAAAAACCGCTTGACTCATTGTTCAAGATAGTATATTTTTGTATTAGATGAATAATACAAAGGTCGAGCCAAATATTACCTTTTCGCTGGACACAGCCAGCGGGACGCCCATCTACCGGCAGATCATCCGGCAGATAGAGTACGCAATCCTCTCCGAGCGGCTCAAGACCGGGGACAGACTCCCCACTATCCGGGCGCTTGCCGTGGAATTGAAAATCAATCCGAATACCATCGCCAAAGCCTACAGCGAACTGGAGATTCTCGGCATACTGACAACGCAGGTGGGAAGCGGCACTTTTATATCGGACAAAAAACCGGAAGCCCGGAACGATGTCAGAAACCGGAAGATTCAAGAAGTGCTGGGGCGTTTTATGCAGGAACTGAAAAACCTTGGCGTAGAAAAAAACGAACTGCTGGAATTGATACAAGAACGATTTTAATATTTTTTAATAAATTTTTAATATAAACCGGCATTAGTAAGGGGGATCACATGATAAAACAGAGACGCTATTCGGGACACATACCGGAAAAAGCAAAGAAAATACAGGATTGGACAGGCGCAAAAGTACTGTGCTTTGTGTACAGCATTGTTCAGAGCGCCGCAGGGCTTGCGATGTTTAGAGAAAGCGGGGATATAGGATGGTATCTTGCCGGTTCCGGCGCGGCTATGGCAGTCCTCGTAGCGGTTATTCCCGCGATCAAAAAGGCGGACGAATGGGAGCGTATGATCATCCTGCGTTTCGGCAAATTCCATTCCGTTCAGGGTCCCGGGCTGTTCTTTTTGATCCCGTTTGCCGACCGGATCGGCTTTAGTATAGACATACGCATACGGGTAACTGATTTTTCCGCGCAGAATACGCTCACTGCGGATTCCGTAACCGTGAATGTTGACGCCTTCGCATTCTGGCTCGTGTGGGATCCGCAAAAAGCGGCTTTGGAAGTTGAAGACTATGAGGAGGCGGTGGCGCTTGCGTGCAAAGCCGCGCTCAGAAATGCGGTATGCAGCAACACGCTTTCCGTATTCCTCGAACAGGGGGACGTAATCGAAAAGCGGATACAGGCGGAGGTGGACAAGCAAACTACCGAATGGGGCATTACGGTACAGTACGTTGAAATCCACGACATTCAAATACCGGAGGCGCTCCAAGAATCGCTTGCCCGTCTTGCCCAAGCGGAACGGGAAAAGAAAAGCCGCATCCTGCTTGCGGAAGCCGAAATCGAAATCGCCAAAAAATTGGAAGAGGCGGTATCGGTATACGCCGCGAATGAACCGGCCATGAAACTGAAAATACTGACGATCCTTAACGAGGGTCTCAAAGCCGGTAACTCCATGATGCTCGTACCGAATTCCATAACCGAAGAACTGAAATCCGGCGGCATTTTCGGGCTGGAGGCGTTGAACGAGCTGCGGAAGCGCTGAAGCGGATCGGTTTGCGCCGCGGTTACAAGCGCTGCCTTTCAGATAGACTCTTTAGGTGGTTATGTAGGCAAAGAGGAAACAAGGATACGGCATACAATGCGTGTGTCATAGCGAGTAGCTATGCTCCTGACCCCCTTAACCGGCAAAATAATCGTTCTATGCAAAAGTAAGCCGCCGTGTCCGTCTATCCTCATACGCCCGATCCGCCATATTGTAATAATAAAAATTAGTAATATTTGAGAAAAATAACGCGCGAAAGCCGCGCTCATGCGGGAAAGGCTGGGGCGCGTGTACGGACGGTATACTAAAAGAACCATATAGTGTATGATTGGAACTTGCCGCGCTACGCGGCGCCGCGCTCACGCGGAACGGAACATCACACCAAAGGAAAAAAACATGCGTAGGAATGACCGCCGCCGGTTTCATGGCGCCTGTATCATGGCTCTTGCTTTATCGCTTGCCGCGGGCGCTTCTCTTTCAGCGCAAACAACCGCCGCTATGCAGGATGCGGTACGTACCGATCCGAAAGAGTTTCCCCAGTGGGCGAAAGATATACGGCGGTTTGACATCATAACATTCGGCGCTTTCCCGTTTGCCTTTTTTACCGCATCTCTGCTTACGGACAGCATCCGCTGGTCCCAGTCCGGCGGCGATATGACATACGCCCCGTGGCCCCTCAAAGGCGCGGGCGCGTATGATCCGTCTACTGAAGAAAAAATGCGGACAATCGGCATCGCCGTAGGAATCTCCCTGTTTGTTGCCGCAGCGGATTTTGTCGTGATTCAGATACGGCGGTACCATGAGAAAAAGAAGAAAGCCCGTATGCCGGAGAATCAGCCGGTTATCATAAGAGAGCCGCTGCATACGGGGCAGAACGGAGCTGATGCGGAGGAGTAATGCCGTCCTTGTCCTGTAGCGCGGAAGATGTGCCGCCGGGCATGAGGCTTGACCGCTTCATAGCCGAAAAGCTCAAACTGCTTACCCGCTCCCAAGTGAAGACCCGCCGCCTTACCGCCCGCGTCAACGGGAAACCGGTAAAAATCTCCCGTATTATACAAAACGGCGATTATCTGGAATGTTCATGGAACGAAGCTGAACCGGATTGCTTGATACCCGAAGATATACCGCTGGACGTGCTGTACGAGGACGGCAGGGTCATCGTTATCAATAAACAGCAGGGGCTTGTGGTGCATCCGGGCGCGGGCAACGCGCGCGGCACCGTTGCCAATGCCTTGCTCTACCGCCGCCTTTCATCCGGCGGCATACAAGCCGGACGCCCCTTCCGCGCCGGTATCGTTCACCGGCTTGACAAGGACACTTCCGGCGTACTGATAGCCGCATACGATGACGAGGCGTTCGCTTTTTTAGCCGGACAATTCAAAGCCAGAACAACGCGGAAAGTATACGCCGCCCTCGTTCAAGGCATACCCAACGCCGCTTTTGGCGTCATTGAAGGGAACATAGCGAGGGACAGCCGCAACCGCAAACGGTTCACGGTATCGCCCGACAGAGGCAAGCGCGCGCGCACCCGCTACAAAATTATCCGCTCATGGGAACAAACGCCGGACACGGCTGGCATCAGCGGGAAACCATGCTCCCTTCTCCTGCTTCAACCGAAAACAGGGCGCACCCACCAGCTGCGGGTACATCTCCGGCATATCGGACATCCGATACTCGGCGACCCCGTCTACGGCGCGGCGTCCCCGCATATAAGCCTTATGCTTCACGCAAAAAGCCTCTCCCTTGTCCTGCCCGGCGCAACCGCCGGTGATGACACAACCGCCGGCTGCGGCGTGAGAACCTTCAAAACGCCGTTACCGGAACGTTTTCTGATATTTATGAAGAGTATATGATTGGATACACGTATCAAGGAAAAGCGAGCTTCGCCAATAGGTTGTTCTTGAGTACACCGTTATTGACAGCAGGGGCATTGCCGCCTTCAGCCCGAAAGAACAAGCCCGTATATTGACTAGGTATATCTGACCAAGCGCCTGTAAACAAATCCGAAGGCGGTTGTTGCCGGGGTATTGAGTATACACCGCGCCGGGCGGCTTTTGATAAACCGCATGTTTTTCGATGAGCGCGTCAAACGCCGCTCAACCTTCAACGGTAATAACCGCGATCCGCTCGCTTGATTGAGCGGCGTTGAGCGTTGCCTCCGCGGTTGCGGTGAGCGCCGTCAACTCCGTAATCTCCGCATAGGGAACGTCCCCTGCCGTCCCTTAACTCCGGGTACGGTGAGCCCTAGTTTCGCCATGTGCGGTTGGTCGCCCCGGACGCCGGGCAGCCAATATCTGTAATGCGCCATTGTTATTACCTCCGTAATAAAATAAAGTATTCAATGTTAATGTATAATGGTTCGATTCTATCATAGCATGATATAATTCTGCCGTAGAACCGTTCTATTCCGCCGTAGAATTGGTCAATTCTGTCATAGAATTGACCAGTTTTGTCATAGAATTGACCAGTTCTGTCATAGAATTGACCAATTCTATCATAGAATGATCCAGTTCTGTCACAGAATGATTCAGTTCTGTCGTAGAACTGGTCCATTCTGTCGTAAAACTGGTCCATTCTGTCGTAGAATTGGTCAATTCCGCCGTAGAATTGGTCAATTCTGTCACAGAATGATTCAATTCTGTCACAGAATGACCAGTTCTGTCATAGAATGATTCAGTTCCGTCACAGAATGATTCAGTTCCGTCACAGAATGATTCAGTTCCGTCATAGAATGATCCAGTTCCGTCATAGAATGATTCAGTTCCGTCATAGAATGATTCAGTTCTATTGTAGAAATAGTCATCTTCGCCGAAGCAAAAAACGCAACTTCAAGGTCATATATGAGCGATGATCGGGCGCGCTGACAGTATGTAAAGAAGAGAAAACCGCATATATCTATACTATTACAAACTATACGGGGGAGGTCTTAATGCCGTTGCCGGCGGGACGGCTGCACGGCAGCGGGAAAAATCCACCATGAGGCGCTTTTCCACTCATGTTCGCGTCCGTCAAGTCTTTTTTGCTTTTTTCAATAAATAACGCGGAGTGTCATTCGGGCGGCGCGTACGCCGATTCGGACGCATGGAGCGGGTATCCGTGCGGGATTACCCAAGCCACAAGCTGTATGCGACGGCTTGCTTATTTACCATGCAAAACCATAGGTGGAGTGAGCCGTGGGAAGTAGCGTAGGGACTGACCTAGTCGAGCGGGGATCCCGAGCCGCTACTGCGGCGAAGCGTAAACAGTCCTGTTATGCGCAGTTTTTCTCCTTACATTATTTTTTTGATATTTTATTTTTTATACATTTTCCTATTGGTATTTCATAAACATAAAAACAAAATATACTTGACAATAATATTATTGATAATAATACGCAGAAACGTACCATACTATTTATTCCATTAATATTTATATTAAATAATTTCCCCAAAATAGGAGGTATAAGACCAAGCATAATTTGATGCAACATATAAAATGAGAAACTGATTTTTCCTAAAAAAGTAAATATTTTTTGACTTAATATTTTCGAAAATATGCCTTCTCCAAATACTTGTGAAAATCCTAATATCAATATTGAAATTGGTACCCAATAATAACATGCAAACCTATATACCTGTTTAACATTTTTTGAGAAAACTATCGCAATGATTAATATGAATACCGATAATAATTCAATAAGTGTAGGAATACATTTTTTTGTAAGTAGTTTATTTGTTTTTAATATATTTGATTGTTTTATTTTTTCATAAATATAAAACAAAATAATTCCAATAAAGAAGTCGAAAATTCTTAATATTGGATTTATATAAAATATCGCATGCGTATATTCCTCTGGAACAATTGAAGAGGCAAAAATGTATGAGTATAATATAAGAAATGATAACATCAATTTATTATAAATTCGTACTTTACCAAGCAACATTAACAAATTGATCAATAAAGGAAACATCAAATAAAAAAACAGTATATCAGATAAAAACCAAGACAATGCGTTAAATGAAAAATAGTAATCATTTTTAGGAACAAAACTTTGAAGTAATGTTATATTAAGTATTACACTTTTGAAATAAATATTTCCATTTGATATAATTGCAGCTCTAATTGTAAAAACAAATGAGAAAAAAAATGTTAATATATGTAATGGGTATAATTTTATAATGCGATTTATCAGAAAATCTTTTATATTATATCCATTTAAGATTTTTCTTTGGTATCCAAATGAAATTACAAAGCCACTAAGTATAAAAAAATATTCAACACTAACAACACCCCCTTCATTAAATATTGAATAATGATGCAAAAAAATTATAAAGGCAAAAA
>JAISMJ010000113.1 GCA_031276815.1 Treponema sp. | reverse complement strand
TGCGCGGGATGGTTTACCACGTCGCTCATTCGGCTTCTCCTTTAGGCAAGGACATGCGCCCCGCCGTATTTTTGAGCGAAATACGCCACGCCTTTTTGCGTTATGCGTAATTGCGTTTTAGCAGCGGTAAGGTGCGGGACATAGTCTTCTTTTTCATACATGATCCCACTTTCTATAGTACTGCCGGTAGGGGCGGTTTAAGGCGTCGATAAAGCCGTCTTTCCGCAGCCGCTCGAACAGATTTTTTTGTCCCAAATGGGGACGGGCGATGATGGCGGCAAGTTCGCGCACGCTTATGTCGCTTTCGCTTGCCGTTATCTTGTCCAGCGTCTCCGCTTTCGGTTTCAGTTCGGCAATAAGCGCGTCCTTGTTTTCAATCGTTTTTGCCGCCATTTGTAAGGCTCTTGCCATGACCATTTCCGGCGTGTTCCATGCCCGCTCAACTTTGATAAGGTATTGACGAATTTCACGCCCTTTATCATTGTTCTCTACCATCGCTATTTCTTTCGCTGTAGAAAGAGTCAACAGGTACAGGTCTCTTGCCGCACCGCCACCCTGTACTCTAACTACCACCTCCCCGTTTGGGGAGGTGGTAGTCGCTCCCTTCCGTAAAACCGTACTTCTCAATACGATCTTTAATCCATGTTGAAAAATCACGCCCAACGCCTAAAGAAGCGTGTAAATCGCGGGCGTTGACTGCCTGCTTTCCTTCATGGTCAATAATTTTGATGATTTCGTTCATCATCTTCTCCTTTTTTCACGCAAAGTCGTATTGCACTATCTCTCTAGGTGGTGTCGTCAAAAGGAAGGAAATAAAGTAAGCTAAAGAGATGAAAGAAAACGAAGAAGCGCCGCACAGACACGACATCAGTGATAACCTGTAGGAAAAGATAAAAGACTTACTGCCGGGAGCGGCAGGTAAACAGGGTCGAATGGCTCATAACAATCGACGCTTTATCAACGCGGTATCCGGATTATCAGAACCGGCGTTCCAGACAGAGACTTACCATCTGAATACGGCGACTGGAAACATACACACCGAAGGTTTTCCCGCCTGCGGGATAGGGATGTCTGGAAAACAATAGCCGCTGAAGTTATCGGGAAAGTAGATACCCAGTGGCTTATGATAGATGCAACGTATAGTAAAGTCCATGCGGACGGATGCGGAGCGGTTAGAGGGAATCAAGCGATAGGGCGTACAAAAGAAGGCACAATACCAAAGTCCACCGTGCTATAGATAAGAGGGGAAAGCCGGTGTGTATCTTAGTTTCAGCGGGGCGGGAGGCGGATTGCGCGTATGCGCCGCGCTTAATGGCAGGTGTATCGGTAAACGTCTTGATTGCCGATAGAGGGTATGACGTGAACCAAGTAATAGACACCATGTCTATTACTTGTTATCTTACTTTATTTCCTTCCTTTTGACGACACCACCTAGTCTAAAACTGTGAAGTGTCGCGATAAAGATGAAGCGGCACTTCGCGCTATACATAAAACATCGCCTCCCAAGTTTCCATTTCCTTACTATCAATTAAGTACTGGTCATGCAAACTAAAGTTTTGATTGTTTTTTCTTTCGAAATAATAATGCGTTTCCATGTAATGAGTGATCGGAAAATCAGAACCGGTATATATTTTATTTCCTACTCTTGATCGAATAAGCTGAGCCATCCATTCTTTTGGTACGAATGAGGTATCTCCATAAACGTTGTCATATTTTTTCAGCATTTTTATTGCCTCCCTAATTGGACGGCAATGTGCCAAAATAACTTTTGCGTTTGGATAAGCGGCAAAGAAATCCTCAAATGTAGCGGGCGCATCTACCCCGTTGGGTCCTGTATGAATAAGTATGGGAATAGTATGCTCGCCGGCAAACCCAAATAGCTCATGTAAAATACTGTCGCTTTCCGGTATACTGCGGTTCCAATTATTGGCACGAGGGTGAATCTTTATTCCTTTATAGGGTAAATCATCCATTGCCTTCTCAATGGTAATACCTTCATTTCTATATGACGGTATATACCAAAGGTATGGCTTAAAGGTATCGCTTGAGAATTTTGAAACCGCAAGCTCAACTTCTTTCCTTATTTCTCCGTATGTAATACCTTCTTTGCCGCTTGTAGTAGAGGAATAGGCACAACCTGACACCCCGCTATCAGCAACGATTTGCAGTATTTCAAGTGGATCGTAATAAACTTCCTCAAATTGTCCGATATGGACATGATAGTCAATCAAAATAGGCATCCTTTTATGGTATTTGTGTAAAAAAATGCGGTTTTGCGTTTTGAATTGTTAGCCTTCCATCACAAAAAACAATCAACTCGAATTTATCGTTTGTTGGTTTATTTCTCCAAATAACAATCCTTTCGTCATTTGATTCTGCCGAATATGTTTTTCCGTCATCAGAACCCCAGTATTGCCCATTAAGCACGGCGGCATTATGGGTAAAAAAGATAGTATTTGCCGGATTTAATTCATCGCTCCATTTTGTATCAATAAACTTCTTGTTCATAATTTTCCTCTTTGTTTCGCTTTCCAATCCACCGCAATTTTATGATTAATTGCGGCTGCTTTGCAAAAATGTTCGTTGATTTTAAATATATCCCCATCTGGGGCTTCATTAGAATTATGCGCCATACATAGCACACAAAAATTTTTATCTTGACAACTCAGACATTTAGGGAAATCTTTTCGCCGCAAACTCCGTAAATATTTAATTTTGGGGGAGTCATTCCAAATTTGGTTGAGCGGTGTTTCGCTGACATTACCGGCAACATACTCCTGCCAACCCGAACAGGGGTATATGTTTCCGTTGGCTACCATAGCTAAAGATGTGATACAAACACCGCATATAATATCATCGCTTATATCTCTGTCGGAGGTTGATTGAAATAATGGCGATAAAACTCGATTTTGATAAACGATATCATTATTCATAATATCCATTACCACGTCTCCCACCTCATCAGGTGAAAGACGGTTATCAAGATTATCAGTACTGTGATCATAACGCGCCATCATCACATAATCCGTCAACACACGGCACTTATGTTCATGCCCCCATTTCAGAACATCCAAAAAACTGCTTTTGTTTTGTTTCATGATGGGGCAATTTATTTGCACGGGAATATTATTGTCAATTAGTTTAAGAATCGCCGCTTGCGTTTTTATAAACGATCCCGGTAATTTTGTAATCGAATCGTGAATTTCAGGATTCATGCTATACAAAGAAACGTTCACGCTTGAAAGAGCGCCTTCTTTCAAGGTTTCAATGATTTCATCATTCAGCAAGGTTAAATTAGTCAGAACGCCGACTGCAAAATCAAGTTTCTTTGCTTTTCGCAAGAAACTACAAAATTCGGGATGTATCATCGGTTCACCGCCTGAAAAAGTAATATCCAGAACACCCATTTCTTTACATTGATTAAGCACATCATAAAAAAGGGCGGGATCAATATCATGTATCTTATTTTCATGAGGTATATAACAGTGAACACAACGCTCGTTGCACCGGCTTGTTAATTCAATATGAAAAGACATGAGTTGCGGATTTTTCTTGAATTGCTCGACAAGATATGTTTGTGTATCAACATCGGGTTGCGACAGAGCGATGTTTTGGTATCCGGGAATTCCCAGCAACTTAGAATACAGAAATCCCTTATCTTTTGTTTCAATTTCATATTCTGTTTCACCGGACACGATAAATCCTTCGTTCTCAAGAACGGTAAAAAAGTCGATGGCATCTTTAGTTATTTCGTTTATATCCGCATCGACAAAATTTTGAACAATCAATTTTACAAGTTCTTCTATGGGTTTTGGTTCCCGTGAAAGGGCACTTAAAAACAGTGCCCCTGATTGATCCATAATGCGGTCGGCAAAGTTAAATTTGTTGACAATGTAACCAGTATCTTTATAGATACGGACAAACGATTCTTTTTTCAGTTTAAACAGCATTCTATTTCTCCAATTAAAAATTAGACTTTCCTCAAAACTTCAGTTTTTGAGAAAGTCACATTAGATTTACATACAAAAAGCGGGCATTGCTCCACTTTTCCGAAAGCCTTTCCCAAAACTAACCAAGCCAGGGAAAGGCTCAAAGAACATAGACATGAGTATGGCTCAAGTCCTATGCTCCTTTTGGCAGTCTGTTACCTGCAATTGCAACACATGCAAGCACCAGCTCTCTCTCTGCATCCAGCGGAAAAGATGCCATCCGAACCGCTTTTTGCAACAACAACAGGTTTTGTGTATTTCATGGTACACCTCCTAAAAAATATAGTACCGTCCAACGGACAGTCTTTTAACCGGCACAAGCCGGAGTTAAAAGCTCATTAAACTCTTCTTAAATCTTAACAACTTTCATATTTTCAATTTTGTAAAACAATATGTCCGTATTTTCTGTTCCACAAAGTTGAAGAGTAGGGATACATACTAAAACCGTTTGTTTCGTAAAAGGTACGTTCTTAACGGAATTTTGCAAGTTCTGATACAAAGTATTTTCAGAAACATTCCGGTAACAAAACGCAAAATCGGCATTTCCTCCATTCGGCAAAGGGGCATTGCCTAGCGTGATTAATTCCATGGTTTGCGGTTGCTTGTTTTTGCCGTTCACGGTATTCAAGTAGCTAGACACGGTTTGATAACTTTGTATTAATCCATCATACCGATTGCCCTTTTCAGCTATGTACGAAATTACACAATACGCCCAATCAAAACCTTTTCTTACCAATAGGTTGTTTATTGCTCCACTAATAATACCCATATACTTCTCCTTTGCGGTCTATTCCCTGCCGTCATTTTAATCTAAAACAGCGAAGCTGGCCGCGTAGCGCAGAAACCATATCAGGTTCAACTGTTGTACCATCCATTAGGATTTCTTGTAGGTCCTTCTTGACCGCAGCCCGGGCAACTATAAATTCCAGTGTTTTCCGGCTCAATTGTAGCGTGTATTTGCTGAAATCTCTGTCCACATTTTTTACAGGTTGTATACCACTTCCGCGGTTGCGGCGAATTATTTCCACCTTCAGAGCTAAATAATTCGTCAACAGCACTACCATACTTTTCTAAAGCTTGTTCAAAATCGTCATTTGCAAGCGCACCAATAGCACCGCCTAATTTTTCCCAAATGCCCATTAGAAAAACTCCTTTATATCTTCCGTGTCGGTTCCCATACCCAAAGGGTATGCTCTTGGAACACATTCCGCGTTTGTACGCTGTTCATGCGCGTACTACATCTTTATCTTCACGGCAGAACCTGCCGGAAAACACTTTTTTATTTCGATCGCTCCAGCGATAAAATCCGGATCGTTTCAGCCGCGCGAACGGAGCCGTTTCAGCCCCATGAACCGACCCATTTCAGCCCTGCGAACCGAGCCGTTTCAAGAAGCCGGAGTGGCTACCGTCAGCGTAAAGGCGCTTGTTATGGTACGCGGACTTTTCAAGACGCTGCTGCTTGACCCGTTGTACTGCGTCTTGATCTCCACCTTCCATTTCCCCACTCCCAGCGGCGGAACTATCCCTATCAGTTTTGACGCCGTGTTCTCCGCCAGATGCCCGCTTACCTTCACCAGCCCTGTTGGATCCGCTTCCGGTACGAAATACACCCCCACTTCAGGGTTTTCTCCCGCTACCTTCAGCTTGTGCCCCGCTATGCTGAACATTCCCCCGGGCGTCAGCGTTTCGTTCACCGATTCGGTCGTTACATCGATAAACTCGTCGATGTAGCCCTGTACGTCCGCCAAGCCTTCCACCTCCACCACAATATGCCCGGCAAGACTGCGTAACGGGGTGAGGATGCGGAAATGGAACGTTACCGGATGCTTCTCCGTGTCGCGCCCCTCGATAACTTTGTCAAACGTGCCGCCCACGTTGGGGTACATCAGGAAGTACTTCAGGTTGACCGCGAAGCCGTCGCAGAGCTGATACGCCGCTTCGTCAAGGAACTGTTTGACATACTCCACGAGATCGCTGTAATTGCCGGTGAAGCCGCCCCTGTTCTTGAGCGCGGCGCAGACGTCCTCAATGGTGAGAGACGCCTCGTTATCCGCGCGCGCGATATACGCGCCCTCAACATTAGTGAGGTAGTTGGGATAGAGTTTTACGCGGATGCGGTGTAAAACCTCGGTTACCGCGTTGATGATTGCCATAGCAAACTCCTTATAGAGAAGAAAATAGAGAAAAAATACATAGTGTAAAAAGGGCTATGAAAACGCTTTAAGACAATGGGGGGGGGGGGGGGATCGAGTTAGGGTCTTGCGCGCCTGTAATGACGGACAATGCCGCGCCGCTTGACAGATAAAAAACCAGTATGTTGATACTACGACTTTTATTCATGCGAAACAGTATATAGGGTGAACGTAAAATTGTCAAGAGATAGTAATACATTTTTTTGCGTTTTTTTGACGGTTCAAAAGATACGATTCGTCCGCGAGGAAAGCCGCCTGTCTGATATTGACTTTCTTTTCAGAATTTTGTATACTACCATATAAGTCTTGAGACACTACAATGTTTGAAAGATTCATGTCTACCATTTTATATACAAGAGGAAAGCCGTGACCATATCAAAAGAAATCACCCGTCTTGAACATTCCCGTATAAAACTAGTTGTTTCTATCGGAAAAGATGACGTTAAATCGGAATACGATACTATGTTGAATGACTTTTGTAAAGACATTCAAATTCCGGGTTTTAGAAAAGGGAAAGTCCCGAAGAACGTGGTTGAACGCAAGTTCGGAGAGTCGCTTGTAAGCGATATAACGGGGCGTATTATTGAACGCGCTATAGAGAGCGTGTTTCAGGATGAGACCTTCCCCAAAGAGGATATGCCGCTTGCTTATTCACAACCCGCGCTTGAAGGGAAACCGTCCGCTCTGAAATTCGGCGAGGATTACTCCTTTACCGTAGCCTACGACGTGTTTCCGAAAATCACAATAGGGCAATATAAGGGATTTGAAATTGAGATGCCAGACGTCCGCATTACGGATGAGGATATTACCCGTGAATTGGAGAAGGTGCGCGAGCGGAATGCCGTTGTTCGCGACAAAGCTGATGATGCGCCCGCCGTCAAGGGCGATGTGATTACGGTGAACTACTGCGAATTGACTGCCGAAGGCGAAGTTGAGAAAGGCTCGGAGCATAAAGATGTCGTGTTTACTATTGGAAGCGGACACACCATGTTCAAATTTGACGATGATCTTGTCGGTTTGAAAAAAGGCGAGACTAAAGACATTGAAAAAACCTATGCGGAGGATTTTGAGAATAAGGAGTTAGCCGGAAAAACTAAGAACATCCGCGTTACAATTACCGGACTCAAAGAAAAAGAACTGCCCAATCTGGACGATGAATTGGCGCAGGATGTTGATGAAAAATTCAAAACGCTGGACGAACTCAAGAACAACATCAGGGAGCGGCTTGAACATGAGCTTGAACGCCGGCTAGAAACCCTCAAGGCGGATGCCTTAGTGAAAAAGATAATGGAAAATACGCCCGTTGATATTCCCGAATCCATGATCCGTATACAGCTTGACGCGCAGTGGCGGAATTTCGCCCATCAGTTGCAGATGCCTGTTGATTCGATCAAAGAGAATATTGCAAAATCCGATAAGGGGCTTGAGGGATTTGAAGAACTCTGGAGACCGGAAGCAACGAGGACGCTCCATTCACAGCTTATCATTGAAACGCTGATGAAGGAGTTGAATATTGAAGTAGCGGAAGAAGATCTTGAGAAAGAATTGGCACTTCAGGCGGAACGAAGCGGAGAGAGTCTTGATGAAATCAAGAAACTCTATGAACAGGAACATATGAAGTCTTATCTTGAGACGGATATTAAAGAGGGTAAACTGTTTGCGCTGCTGATGGCGGAAAATACCGTCAAAACGGGCGGCAAGAAAGACTTTCTTGATATCATGGAAGATAAAGGATAATCAATGTACGAACAAATGAATAACCTCGTCCCTATTGTTGTTGAACAAACGGGAATGGGTGAACGATCTTACGATATTTACTCGCGGCTGCTTAAAGACAGGATCGTGTTTCTTGATGGTGAAATCACCGACCTTTCTGCGGATTTGGTGGTGGCGCAGCTTCTGTTTTTGGACGGGCAGGATACCGACAAGGACATTAACTTATACATCAATTCGCCGGGCGGTTCCGTAACCGCCGGATTAGCCATCTACGACACCATACAGTATGTAAAAAGCGATGTGCAGACCATCTGCATGGGGCAAGCGGCAAGCATGGCGGCGCTTATCTTGGCTGCCGGCGATAAGGGCAAGCGTATGGCGCTGCCGTCTTCACGAGTACTGATTCACCAGCCATGGGGCGGTGCGCAGGGGCAGGCTTTGGATATTGGGATTCAGTCAAAAGAGATCATCAGGCTAAAGAAATTGACTGTTGATATTTTTGCGCGGCATACCGGTAAGGATGCTGAAAAGGTCGCATCGGATATGGAGCGGGATTTCTACATGTCGGCTGCTGATGCGGTCGCTTACGGCGTAGCGGATGCTATCTTGAGAAGGGAAAAAAATGGCAAAGCTTCGTAGTACCGGACGAGAAGAAAATACGTGCTCTTTTTGCGGAAAGAGCGGAGACGCGTCGCGGCGGCTTATATCGGGTCTGCATGACGTCTATATTTGCAATGAATGTATAGAAGTGTGCAATACGCTTCTTCTTGATGAAGCAGGCGGCGCTTTTTCGCAGTTTACCGAAGCAATTCCGACTCCAAAGGAACTCAAAGAGTATCTTGATCAATTTGTGATAGGGCAGGATAGCGCGAAGAAGGCGTTGTCCGTTGCGGTGTACAACCATTATAAGCGTATAGCGAATCCTAAAAAATATACCAACGATGTTGAAATTGAGAAATCCAACGTGTTGCTGATAGGTCCAACCGGCACCGGAAAAACATTGCTTGCGAAAACTTTGGCGCGCAAACTCAAGGTTCCATATGCCATTGCGGATGCTACCACTCTTACCGAAGCGGGCTACGTTGGCGAAGACGTAGAGAATATTCTGCTTAAACTCATCCAAAATGCGGGCAATAACATAGCGGCGGCTGAACGGGGCATCGTCTATATTGATGAGATCGACAAGATCGCCCGCAAGGGAGAGAATGCCTCCATCACGCGGGATGTTTCCGGCGAAGGCGTACAGCAAGCGCTGCTCAAGATAATAGAAGGAACCGTTGCCGCAGTACCGCCCCAGGGCGGACGTAAGCATCCGAATCAAGAAATGCTTCGTATCGACACCACGAATATTCTCTTTATCTGTGGCGGGGCTTTTGTTGGGCTTGATAAAGTCATCGAACAGCGGGTTGTGCAGCGCCCCATAGGTTTTGGCGCGGATATTGCCGATCGTTCGGCAAAAAATCTCAAAGAACTCTACGATGCGCTTCACCCGGATGATCTTATCCATTTCGGCATGATACCGGAATTTATCGGAAGGCTTCCCATTACCGTAAGCCTTAACGAACTCGAACTTGATGACCTGAAACGCATCATTACCGAGCCGAGAAACGCCATTGTCAAGCAGTATCAGGCTTCCATGTCGTTTGACGACGTGCTGCTTGAGTTTACCGAAGAAGCCATTAATGCCATTGCCGGTACCGCCATCAAACAGAAAACCGGCGCGCGTGGCATTAGGTCCATAGTGGAGAAACTCATGACGGACATTATGTTTGAAATCCCTTCAATGCGTGGACGGGAAAATATGAAAGTAGTTATCACAAAGAATACGGTAGAAAAATTAACGCCGCCTGAGATTATTCCCCTTCAGAAAAGCGCATGAAATTTTCAGGCGCAACAAAGTTTTTTTTAGGGTTATCCGGTTTAAAAAACGCAGCGCCGGTAACGGAAGTCTTTCCCTTACTGCCGCTGCGAGCATTGGTGATCTTTCCTGATACCATGCTGCCCATCTTCATTACCTACAAAGCTGGTATACGCGCCATTGATGAGGCGCTCAAACGGGAACGCCGTCTCTTTGCCTCGTGTATCAAGAATGAGGGAACCGGTGAGACCTACCCCGTGGGTACCATTGTCAGCATTGTACAGTACCTAAAGTTGCCGGACAATAGTTATCGTGCCGTGCTGCAAGGCGAGTACAGGGCGCTTATTGCTGCAAGTACCCGTCAGCAGGATACGATGCTGGTAAAAGTATCGCCCATCGGTACAGAGTACGGGCAAGACGGCGCATGGAGACCGGCGCAGAGTACGCCGGACAATGCCGCCTCCGACAGTGAAACCGGAGGCGCGGCGATTATTAACGCGCTCATGCGGAGCGTTCAGAAATCCTTTACCCGCTATGCGGAATTCACCAAAAAAATAAACACGGAAACCTTGGTTGCCGTTGAAAAGTCCGAACGCGCCGAACAAATGGCAAACATCATCTGCAACAGCGTTTCTCTTAAACCGGAAAAAAAAACCCGCCTTTTATCCATTACGGACACGCGGGAGCGGCTTGAGGCGCTTTTTGAGACGCTTGAGATCGAGAATGAAATTTTCAGCATACAAAAAAACATTTCCGGTAATATCCGGAACCGCATGGAGAAGAACCACCGCGAATACATCCTCCGCGAACAGTTAAAAGAAATACATAGAGAGCTTGGCAAAGATACTGATAGTGACGAGTTTACCGATCTGGAACGCGCCATAGAAAGCAGAAATCCGGGGGAAGAAGTGCTTGCAAAAGCCCGTAAGGAATTGGATCGTCTTCGGAAGCTCCAGCCTTTATCCCCGGAATCCGGCGTGATTCGCACTTATCTTGAGTGGCTTGCGGATATTCCATGGACGGAAGTCAGCGATGATGCAGGCGATTTGGCTCATGCGGAGAAAATACTCGACGAAGATCATTACGCCATGAAAAAGGCGAAAGAGCGGATCATAGAATTCATAGCCGTTCATACCTTGTTGCACAGTGAGGAACAAGAGAAAGAGGAGGCGGTACATGAAACTGAACCGCATGGCGTGGAGCGATTTTCCATCCCGCGCTCCCCCGTAAAAGGTCCCATACTCTGCTTTGTCGGACCTCCCGGTACCGGTAAAACCAGCCTCGGCAAATCCATAGCCCGCTGCCTTGGCAGAACCTTTGTACGCATGTCATTAGGCGGCGTGCGGGACGAAGCTGAAATACGCGGACACCGCAAAACGTACGTGGGCGCTCTTCCCGGCAAGATCATTCAATCCATGCACAAGGCGGGCAGCATCAACCCCGTATTTCTCCTTGATGAAATAGATAAAATGTCCAGCGATTTCCGGGGCGATCCGGCGTCCGCGCTGCTTGAAGTTCTCGATCCTGAACAGAATGCAACGTTCATGGATCACTACCTCGAAATACCCTACGATCTTTCAAAAGTGCTTTTCATCACCACGGCGAATTCCCTGCATACCATACCCTATCCGCTTCTTGACCGCATGGAGATTATTGACATACCGGGATACGGCGAAAACGAAAAACTCGCCATCGCGAAACAATTTTTGGTGCCAAAACAGCTTGCGGAAAACGGCTTGAAAGAGGCAAAAATCATCTTCAAAGATGAAACTATCCGCGAAATAATCCGGCATTGGACAATGGAATCCGGAGTGCGGAATCTTGAACGGGAAATTGCCCGCTGTACGCGGCGGCTTGCGCGGTACGCGGTTGAAAAAGGCTTTGGCGCCGTTGCCGCCGGCTACGCCGCCGATGATGAAACCGCTCTTGATAATGGTTTTCCCGCCGGCGCCCTAAAACCCGCAAAGAAGAAGAAACTCTCCGAATTCAGGAAGACGGTCAGGATAGCGGATTTGGAAAAACTGCTCAACCGCCAGAAATACAAGGACGATGTGGTGTTTAAGGAGGCGCATACCGGCGTTTCTTACGGGCTTGCGTGGACGGAAACAGGCGGCGCGATTCTGCCGGTCGAGACCATTTGTTTCGCAGGGTCCGGCGAACTCATCATCACCGGCAATATAGGCGATGTGATGAAGGAAAGCGGACGCATAGCCGTTTCTTATATCAGAAGCGTGCAGCCCGCATACAATTTCAAGCGCAATATGGCTAAAACCGACTTTCACATTCACGTACCGGAAGGCGCTATTCCTAAAGACGGACCTTCGGCGGGCATCACGCTCGCATCTTCATTGCTTTCAAGCCTGTGTCAGACGCCGCCCAAGTCGCGTACCGCCATGACCGGAGAGCTTACGCTTACCGGACGGGTGCTTCCCATAGGCGGGCTTAAAGAAAAAATCCTTGCCGCTCTGCGGAATGGCATGGAGACTGTGCTTATCCCGCTCGGTAACAAAGAGGATTGGGACGACCTTGACAAGGACATACGCGCCGCCCTGTCCGTTACGTTTATAGAGAATGCGGAAGACGCCTTCAGAGCGCTGTTTAATTTTTAGAGAGCTCCTCCGCCCCATGTCATCGGCGTTTACTTTTGCACAGGCAGGGGGCATGATATACTAACCCATCATAATTTCCCGAGGGGATGCTGGGGAACATACGCATCCATGAGTTGGCGCGGGCGGTAGGTTATCTGGACAGATAAGGGATCTGCGGTGAACGAAATATGGGAATATCCGGCATAAACTGATAGACCGTAATGCCTCAACCCGGGTGAATTGCAGGAAGGGCTGGAACACTGGCTGGTGGATATGAAGCTTCGCCGGAGAAGGGAGCGGACTATATTCTTGGCGCAATACCGGACGTTCAGGAAGGCGCCGGCAGCCGCTTGAGCGCTTTGTTCGTCATGCTACCCTATTTTAAATTTCGCGATATCCTCTGCCAGCGTATCAATACTTTTTTTATTGCTCAAGGTTATCTCCTGTATCTGTGCTATAGCAGCCCCAATTCGCCCCATCCCTCCGACAATGCCATCCATGCCGTTTCGGATCCTTCCGGTCGCGGCTTCCAGGCTTTTTCCGCCATCCATAACTTTCCGGCTTTCTTCAAGGATTCCCGCCGATCCCGTCTTTACGTCCTGTGCGCTGGACGTAAGGGTTTCGGTTACCCTGGTCAGGGACCGGCTGCCGGCTTCCTGTTTTTTCATGGCTTCCTGGATGTTTTTTTCCTGGGCCGCCACGGTCTGCACCGCCTCGTCAATGGCCGTAAAGTTTTCGATTACTATCCCGGTGGAAACATTTATTTTTGCCAGGGATTGCTGCATTTTTTTAAGGGCCCCGGCAACATTCTGCGCCTGAACCGACGAAGACTCCGCCAGCTTGCGGATTTCGTCGGCCACCACGGCGAATCCCTTGCCGGATTCTCCGGCGT
>JAISMJ010000020.1 GCA_031276815.1 Treponema sp. | reverse complement strand
CTGGAGGCAATCGCAAAAATCGCCGATCCCCGGGGGCTTCCCGCGGTAATAGAAGCGGTGTCTTCATCGGACCCGAACCTGCGATCTTCGGCCATATCGGCCCTGGGCCCCTTTTCCGGGGACGAGGTGGACAAGGCCGTCCTGGATGGTTTTCGGGATTCCTACTACCGCACCCGCATAGGGGCCGCCCAGGCCGCGGGCAAACGGAAACTGAAGGCCGCGATTCCTTATCTCCGTTACCGGGCCGAAAACGACGATGTTCCGGCGGTAAAGGACGAGGCTATCCGCGCCCTGGGGAGCATAGATTCCGGTGAAAGCCGCGATATTCTCGAAGGCCTCTTTAAGGGACGGAGGAATTCGGACCGGGTAAGGATTCTGGCGGCCGAAATGCTCATGCGGAATGACGGCGGCGCGTATACTCCGGCCCTGATAGCGGAACTGGACGAGGCGAAGCTGAAAAACCAGACCCCTCTTTACAACGGCTTTCTTAAAATCCTCGGAACCGCGCAATCCTCTTCCCTGGAGGAACTTGCCCGCCGCTTCATCGCTTCCGGCGGGGTAATCGAAAAATCTCTTGCCCTGGACATTGCGGTAAACAACGAATTCCGCGGCCTGGGCGATGACATCCGAACCATGCTGGACGACAAAAGGAACAACGCCAGCATCGTGAGAAAAGCCAGGGCCGCTCTTGAAAAGCTGGGTCTGGAATGATGTTGATGTCAACACCGGGGCTTTCCCACAACCCTTAAAAAAAGCCAGGGACGGCTTAAAGGGGGGACGGTTGCCCGGTAATCAACAACCCCGCCGAAATCAGCGCGTTGCCTCATGCCCTTTATTTGAAAAATAATGGGGAGAAAAAGGCGAAATTCAGGCGATCAAGGCCGAGGTTGTTTTTTCCGGTAAAAAAGCGTTACAGTATAGGAAATGCTCTCCCTGAACAAAAAGAGATGGCTCTTTGCCGCCGATGGGTTCCTCGCCATGTTATGCATCGGCATGATCAACAACTGGTCCGTGTTCGTGAGGCCCCTGGAAGCCGAATTCGGCTGGCTCCGCAGCGAGACCAGCATGATCTTTTCCATTGTGCTCATCTCTTTCAACCTGGGGGGCCTCCTGGGGGGATTGATGCAGAAAA
Organism: Treponema sp.; assembly: GCA_031276815.1. Classification (GTDB taxonomy): domain Bacteria; phylum Spirochaetota; class Spirochaetia; order Treponematales; family Breznakiellaceae; genus JAIRKH01. The sequence goes on along the minus strand of JAISMJ010000020.1, from coordinate 25,685 downwards.
AGTTTCCTTCCCAGTTGATATTATGCATTGCCGCCCTGTTAATCGGAGCCGGCTTTATTTTGTCTTCCCTGACCGGCGCCCCATGGCATCTCTGCCTCTCCTACGGCCTCCTCTGCGGGACGGGCGTCGGCATGGGCTACAACAGCGCCATGAGTACCGCCGTAAAATGGTTCCCCGACAAACAGGGCTTTCTTTCGGGAATACTCCTGATGAGTTACGGCATCGGCAGCAGCCTCTGGGGTTCGGCGGCGGTTTTTCTCATGTCCCGGCTGAACTGGGCCATGGCCTTCCGCATCCTGGGCATAGTGCCGCCGCTCCTAATCATCACCTCGGCCGTCTTTATGCGGAATCCGACAGCGGATCAGTGGCAATTTTTTGCCAGACAGTCCGGGGGCCGCGGGGGCGGTCCTGCCGAAGACCGGCCTCCCCTGAAAATGATCGGGGAACGCTCCTACTGGGGGTTCGGCCTCTGGGTGCTGCTGCTCAATTCGGCGGGCCTTGCCTTCTTTGGTCACGCGGCCCCCCTGTCGGCCGCTTTCACGGGCAGCGCGTCCCTGGGAGGCTACCTCGCGGGGCTGATTCATATTTTTAACGGCGTGGGGCGTTTTGCCTTCGGCTGGCTCTTGGATTTATTCGGCACCAAACGGTGCATGCACATCATCAGCGCCGCAATGATCTGTACCATGCTCATGCTGGCGGGCGTTTCCATGGGAGGCTCCCTGGTCCTGCTTGCCGCGGGTTTTATCATTGGCGGCTTCAGCTTTGGAGGAGTAACTCCTTCAATCTCGGCTTTCGTGATCAAGACCTTCGGGCAGAAGTACTATCCGGCCAACTACAGCCTGATCAACATGGCCGGAATGCCCGCCGCGTTTCTTGGGCCTTATTTAACCGGAGTGATCCTTACGAAAACGGCGGACTACACCGCCATGTTTGCCCTAACCGCCGCGTTCTGCGTGCTGTCAATCCCGGCCATCCTGCTCATCAGACGCCACGCTCCGGGCCGTTAGGTTGATTATACCAAGGGCTCCCTAAAAAAATACTCAATACCATTGATGGCATCAGCATCCGGTTTTTTGCATGTGTGTTTTTCATTTCCAGATTATTTTTTCTTTAATTGTCTTTAAATATATTTCTAAACTTTCTGTCTCATAATCTATAATAAGATTATAAAATACATCTCTCTCATTTTTGTTCTGCCATAATTCTATAGCATCAAGATAATTAAAATGATCCTTATTTTTGATGATTGCAGGTACATAGCCATTTTGTAATAATATCAAATTCATTAACAATTTTGCGGTCCTCCCATTGCCATCTATAAATGGGTGTATACTGACAAATTTCGTATGCGCTTCAGCAGCAATAATAAGAGGATGTCTATTTTTTTCTGTAAATAGCCAATTGAAAAAAGAATCCGTATCATCAGCAATTAACAACGGATCGCAAAAAATATGCTTTGAGCCATCTTTTTATAATACATAGACTGGTACTGTCCTATATTTACCTGATTTACCTGCATTTTTTGGATCAATTCCTTGTAATATTATCGAATGTATATTAAATATATCTATCCGCGTTAATTCCGTTAGTTTTTTTGAGATAGTTCTTCAATATAATCTATAGCTTCCTTATGATTAATAATTTCTAAATGCTCCCGCATTGATTTTCCACCTATCGTGATGCCATCTAATAATACAATCTTTGTTTCTTGATACGAAAAAGTATTGCCTTCAATAGCCGTAGAATTATAGGTAAATTCTACATCAAATAGTATTTTTAAATTTCTTATTTGATCGCTTTCGAGCGGTCTAAAGCCATCAAGTTTTTTCTTAAGGTCGTCTATTATTTCTAATTTTCTTTCAATAGTGTTATCCATTTTGATGTCTCCCTCCGGCGGTTCTCATTCCAGTCCGTCTATCGCATCGGTGATCCGGCTCAACATGGGTTCGTTCAATCGCGCGTATTGTTTTACGGCGGTATTGGTTCAAAATACTTTCAGGTTGAAATTTTGTGTAACAGATGAATCTGATCGCATCACAATCGCTTGAACAGCATATCAATATCCGGCTCTTTGACGAGCAGCACCGAGCATTTTGCGTTTTCCATGATTTGGTGATGGGACTGTCCGATAATATCCCGTGCGCTCCGATCTTTTTCCCAGCTGCCCAACATGATAATATCAGCTTGTTTTTCGTCAGCGGCGCAGAGAATTTCCGTGGATACCGCGCCTTTGCGGAGTTCGCGTTCTGTTTTTATCCCTTTGGAATACGCCAGTTCTTCAACAAATCTAAGATACCGCATACCGTTTGCCTCAAGGCTCTGTTCGTATTCGATACTTTCCTGCTGCACGAAGATCTTGCTCAAGGTAAGCTGCTTGATGGTCGCGGTATCAACCACGTACACGGCGCTCATTTTACAACGATACGTCTTAGCCATAATTATGGCGTACTTTGCCGCCATAATTGAAGCGTTAGAACCCGATATTGCCACTACAATATTGGAAAATAATGGTTTCATTTCTTTCCCGCCTTCTTTTTTAATAGTTTACTGGTAAAAAAACTGTCCCGTTCCCGCTCTTCAAGAGACGATTCGATGTACGCTTTGGTTTCCCGCGCCGTTGGTATTACCATTTTTTCAAGCGCGTTCACGCGGCGCTGAGTCTTGCGAACTTCCCGCGCAAGCCTCCATGCGATAGTCCGTACCGCGGCAAGATTGGTCAGTACCTTTAACAGGTTAAAGAATTGTATCACGGTTTCATCACATTCTGCAAATGAATTTTCAGGAGAATATTTTAATTCCGCTTCCGGCAGCCGTACGTCAAGCCCCGGCAGATTCATGCCCGCCACTTGAAATCGTTTTTCCCGTATGTCAAACGGGTACCTAATGCTGCCGGCTATTTTGTCCGCACGTTCACGTCCCACAGTTATCAGCATACGTTTGAGCGCGGGGTAGGCGTTTTCTACCGCAGCGTCCAGCTCGCGTTCAAGCAGCTTTACTTCCTCCACCTTCCGCATCAGTTCCATGACGAGAATTTCACGCTTCTGCTCAAGAAGATCATACCCTTCTTCCGCAGTCGCAAGCTGCTCCTTGGTTTTGAGTAAATTGCTTTTTGTCGGCGCAATGGATTCTCTCGGCATATTATCTCCGGTCTTCCGCTAAAATCGGATCCAGATACTTCTGAATAAGCTCTTGTTTTATACGCAGCAATTCGTCTCTCGGTATTTCGGTAAGCGCCTTCCAGCCCAAATCAAGGGTGCGTCCAATATCGCGGTTTTCGTTTTCATCTTGGCTCAAGAAAATACGCTCGAATTGTTCACCGAATTTCAGGTATTGCTTGTCGCCTGCCGATAACTCCTCTTCACCGATGATGGAAGCGAGGTTACGTACCTGTTTAACTTTTGAATACGCGGCGAAAAGCTGGCTTGATACGTCCTTATGATCTTCCCGCGTCATGCCCGGTCCAATGCCGTCCTTCATAAGGCGGGATAGGCTGGGAAGCCCCGCTACTGGCGGGTACACGCCGCGCTGGAACAGCTCCCGGTCAAGCACGATCTGCCCTTCGGTGATGTAGCCGGAGAGGTCAGGAATGGGGTGGCTTATATCGTCATTGGGCATGGTGAGAATCGGAATCTGAGTGATTGAACCGGTGGAACCGGTGATTTTTCCGGCGCGTTCGTACAGACTCGCCAAGTCCGAATACAAATAGCCCGGATACCCTTTGCGGCTTGGTACTTCGCCGCGTATTGAGGAAACTTCCCGCAACGCCTCACAGTAGTTCGTCATATCGGTCATTACGACGAGTACGTGCATATGTTCCTGATATGCGAGGTACTCCGCTGCGGTGAGCGCACAACGGGGCGCTACAAGCCGTTCAAGGCTCGGCGCATCCGCCAGGGAAAGGAATATCACGACATCGGAAAGCACGCCCGACTTTTCAAAATCATCAAGAAAAAATCGCGCCACATCGTATTTTACGCCCATAGCGCAGAAAATCACGACAAAGGATTCATCCGCATTCAATATCTTCGCCTGCCGTACGATCTGTGCGGCAAGCCGGTTATGTGGCAGCCCGTTACCCGAAAAAATCGGCAGTTTCTGCCCGCGGATAAGGGTGTTCATACCGTCTATGGCGGAAACGCCGGTCTGGATGAAGTCCCGCGGATACACGCGGGCATAAGGATTTATGGGAAGCCCGTTTACATCGAGACAGGTTGATGAGAAAATGGCGCCGTACCCGTCTATAGGCTCCCCTAATCCATTGAACACCCGCCCCAAGAGATCCGGTCCAACTCGCATTGCCATAGGTTTCCCCAAGAATTCAACCCGCGTATCATCCACTGACAGTCCGGTATTTGAACCGAATATCTGTACTGCCGTCCATTCATCGCTTATATCTACTACGCGTCCCAGTCTGCGCCCTTCTTCACGGTCATACACAGCCACGACTTCGTTGAATCCGACGTTGCGGCTGCGCTGGGTAATGACGACAGGTCCTTCTATTCTGCTGAGTCCTCGATATTCTATGCCTCGCATGTTTTGCCTCTATTTTCCTTTATATGAATTAAATACATGAACAGGTATTTGAGCTGGTTTCAATATTGAAACCAGCTTCCGAAAAAGCGGGATGAGACCACTCTTTTTCTTACATACTCTTACCTATAAGGTTGCAGTTTCAAAAAATCAGTTTTGGAAACAGCTTTATTATTAATATGGGGTTATTATAGGAAAATAGAAAAAAAGAATCAATATCGGCTTGGCGAAAGAATTTTGGCGTACGGTTGTTGATTGCGAGAGCGAACCGGTTTCGGCTGCTACGCTTGCGGCGCCGGATGCCGACATTTTTCTGCTATACCGCTTGACAAGATTTTTCTATTTTGCTAGTATATACATATACATGTCGATGATAGGGTTCAAAGGGTCGCCAATGACCCTTTTTTTATATACTTTTAGGAGGAAAGGTGCAGTTTACACCGCGAAAACCGGATGCTTTGTTTGAGGTAGTGGCGCCTGTTGTCTGTGGGCTTAATATGACGCTGATCGAGACTGTTGTTTCGCGGCATAGGGGAAGCATCCATATTAGGATCGTAGTGTATAAAGAAGGCGCTGTCGGTATTGACGACTGCTCAAGGGTTCATCGCGCGGTGATACCGAGGTTGGATTTGATGTTTCCAAAAGAAGACTATTCAGTGGAGGTTTCTTCTCCGGGTATAGAACATCTCCTCAAAGACGCTTCTGAATTTGCGTTGTTCATTGGGCGGGGTGTCCGATGTTACCGGAATGATATTTCAACATGTACCGGAGGCATACTCAAGGCAGCCGATGAGAAACAAATAGCGCTTGAAACTGAATATGGAATACTATCGTTACCGTATGAAATTATTGCAAAAGCAAAACTAGATAAATCTTACGAAGTCTATTCGAGGGAATAGACAAAGGGGGAAAGTCTTGGAATTGGAAATAGATGTATCGGAAGCATTTGATCAGCTCATGCAGGAACGTAATATGTCCGAGGAACATATCCGCAGGACTATTGAAGATACCCTTTTGGTTGCGTACCGCAGGCGTTATAAAATACCTGAAAAGACAAAAGAGTTTATTAATGGAAGAGAAATATCTGTTCCATTTCCTGTTAATGCTGTTATACGGTTCAGTGATGACAGAAAAGTTTCAATATTTGCTAAGAAAAAGATCGTCGATGCGGAAGAAGACGGCATCAGTAATCCGATTTTTGAAATAGATTTGGAGGATGCTCGCAAGCTCAATCCTGATGCGGAAATTGGAGATGAAATACTTATACCGGTGAATCCTAAAGAGTTTACTCGAGCTGCTATTAAGAGCGCCAAGCAGACGGCACAGCACTCAATACGGAACATTCAAAACACCAGTCTGTACGATGGATACAAGAACAAAATCGGTGAAATCATCATTGGGTACTACCAACGGGAGCGGAATGGCGATATTTATGTTGATCTTGGCAAGGTTGAAGGTTTTCTGCCAAAACGGAATCAGTCTCCACGCGAATATTTTCGGGTGAATGATCGTATCAAGGCGATAATTACCGATGTCCGTAAAACATCTTCCGGCATTGAAATTGTCCTTTCAAGGGTACATCCCGATTTTGTACGCGCCATTCTTACGCTTGAGGTGCCTGAAGTGTACGATAAGACAGTCGGAATTCATCGAGTGGTCCGCCATCCCGGGTACCGTACCAAGGTTGCCGTTTTTTCTACAAAGGAAGAGGTTGATCCGGTAGGCGCTTGTGTGGGTCTTAAAGGCGTACGTACGCAGGCTATCATCAAGGAACTGGAAGGGGAAAAAGTTGATATTCTTAAATACGATACGGATCCTTGTGTTTTTATTAAAAATGCCCTATCACCAGCAGTTATTGCGGAAGTTGTTATTTTTGATGAAAACAAGCGGCAGGCGCTTGCAGTGGTGGATGATTCGCAACTATCGCTTGCCATTGGAAAACAGGGCAATAACGTAAAGCTGGCCAATAAATTGGTTGACTGGAGCATTGATGTAAAAACGAAGTCCCAGTTTGCGGAAATGGACATCAACGCCGCGTCAAGACGCGCAGCTTCCGAATTGTTCGCGGAAGCTGATGAATACGCCCGCATTTCGGAACTGCCGGGCGTTGATGCGGAAGTCGCTGAAATACTCAAGAACAACAACGCTGATTTTATCGAAGATTTTATCAAACTTACTTCCGACCAGCTTGTGGAAATGAATATACAGCCCGACCAGCTTGATACATTGCGTAAACTCATAGAAGAATATGTAGATATTGTTGAAGAAGAAGAAGAACCGGTAGCGGAAGCAGCTTTCGCCACCGAACCGGAAGTTTTCTCTGAAATAATTGAAGATAGTGAAGAATACGAATGTCCCGAATGTGGCGCTAAAATAACGCTTGATATGACTAATTGTCCGAATTGCGGAGTTGGATTAAGTTTTGAGTACGAAGAGATATGAGGTTCTTCATAGAACAGAGTAAAGGTGGAATATGGCTGAGGTATTAGACAACATAAGCCCAAAGGCAGAACTCATTAAACAGGTGCACCCCAAACCTGGAATAGAGACGACGGAAAAATCCGGCGATAAGATTGCTACGCCGTCTTCGGAGAAAACTGTTGCCCCTGCTCAAGGCAAACGGCGTAAAGTAATTGTGGTAAAAACGACGAGACCGTCTACGTCCCAGACGAATGTGTCTGCACCTGACGGCGGAGTATCTGGGACGGCTCCAGTTCCAATAGGGCAGAATAAGAGACTTCAGCCAAAGATCATCGTTACTACAGCCCGCGATACGAATGGAGATGCCGGTGGCCAATCCATTGCTAATATAGTCAAAGAAGTAAAAGACAAAAAGAAACAAATTGAATTGCAGCCTGTAGTTGAGGAAACGAAAAGTATAGCGGCTCCTCTTCATACGGTTGAAAAGAAAGATGCTCCTCCTATTGTTGAATCTCCCGCGATCCTCGTGAGTGATACGCAGGAGAAGCAAGAAAAACAAGAAAAGCCTATTGGCTTGAAAGAAGTAACTACCTTTCAGATGTCTCAGCGTCCCCATGTGGTGGTGGGGCGGGTCGGCGGGCGGCAGGTTGGTCCCCGCCCTCAGGATAACCGCCGTAATCAAGGGGGAAAAAGCGAAGGCGGTATTGGAAAAGGCGGCAATCGGCAGGGAAATCGCACCGGAAAGCCTTTCGAGCGTTCGGGTGAGAGCGCCACCGCTAATGGGCGCGGCGGCAGAAACACCGGCGGTTTTTCTCGACAAGGTAAGCCCGGTGAGCAGCGTAGCGGGATACAGGGAAACCGGACCGGTAAGCAGTACGTCGGCGGTTTCGGCGGGCGCAGTGATAATCGCGGCGGCAGACCGATGGGTGGAAGCCAGCGACCGAGTACGGGGCTTGTTGTACCAGCGGTAACGCCGCCGGTTGACGGGAAAGGCACGGTAAAACGTACATTTAAGGCGAAGAAACCGGTTTATATACGCAAAGATAAAGAAGAGATGGAGGAAAAACTCCGTCAGACAAAGAAGAAGATATTCCACGTTGCAAATCCGGTACCTAAGTTCATTGAAATCATGGAAGTCATTTCCGTGTCGGAACTGGCAAAGAAGATGAACCTCCGTGCGGCGGACCTCATTGCAAAACTCTTGGGCATGGGGCAGATGGTTACCATAAACCAGCAGATAGATGCTGATACGTCGATATTGCTTGCGGCGGAGTACGGCGCCGAAGTGAAAATCGTCAATCTGTACGATGAAACGGTTATAGAAAGCAAGGAAGATGAGGAAGCTGATTTGGAACCCCGCCCTCCTGTGGTAACAGTCATGGGACATGTTGACCACGGGAAAACCAAGCTCCTTGACGCCATCCGTAGCGCGGATGTTGCCGCCGGGGAATTCGGCGGCATTACCCAGCACATCGGCGCGTACACAGTTGAAACGCCGGAAGGTAACAAGATTACCTTTCTTGATACGCCCGGACATGAGGCGTTTACCCGTATGCGCGCGCGAGGCGCACAGGTTACGGACATTGTGGTGCTGGTTGTTGCCGCAGACGACGGGGTCATGCCCCAGACTGTGGAAGCCGTCAACCACGCTAAGGAAGCGGGCGTTCCCATTATCGTTGCGGTGAACAAGATAGACAAACCGGAAGCCAACCCCGACCGCGTCAAAACTCAGCTAGCTGATTACGGGCTTCAGCCTGAAGAATGGGGAGGGCAGACCATGTTTGTCGAGATTTCCGCGCTCAAGAAACAGGGACTTGATAAACTCATTGAAGCGATCCTCCTTGAAGCTGAAATCTTGGAACTTAAGGCGAATTACAACCGCCGCGCTGAGGGTAAAGTGCTTGAATCCCGCATCGATCCGGGTCGCGGAACGGTGGCTACGGTTCTGGTGGAGCGCGGTACGCTTAAGATAGGCGATTCTTTTGTCGCCGGCATTTGGCCCGGACGGGTACGCGCCCTCTACAACGACAAGGGGCATAAAGTCACCAACGCCAGTCCCGCGATGCCTATCGAAGTAACCGGTTTTTATGACGGCATCCCCAATGGAGGCGATCCCTTCCATGTAGTCGAAGATGAACGATTTGCCCGCGATGTTTCTGTAAAACGTCAGGAACTGAAACGTTTTGAGGATGCGAAAAACGTCAAGAAGATCACGCTTGAAAACCTCCATGACACCATCAGTGAAGGCGAAATTCAAGAACTCAAGGTTATCATCAAGTCGGACGTACAAGGATCCGCGGAGGCGCTCCGTTCAAGTCTTGAAAAACTCTCCACCAAGGAAGTACGGCTTAATGTCATTCAGGCGCTGCCGGGCGCAATCAACGAGGGCGACGTGGAACTTGCCAGCGCATCAAAAGCTATTCTCATCGGGTTCAATGTGCGTCCTGTGCCTAAGGCAAAAGCCCTGGCGGATCAGGAGCGGGTGGATATCCGCAAGTACAACGTGATTTTCAAAGCCGTGGAAGAAATACAGCAGGCTATGGAAGGCTTGTTAAAGCCCGATCTGAAAGAAGAAACGCTCGGTACCGCAGAAGTGCGGAATACGTTCAAAACGCCGAAATTTGGTACTATTGCCGGTTGTTTTGTGCTTACCGGACTGATAAAACGGAACTCAAGCGTTCACGTTATCCGGGACAATGTCGAAATCTACACCGGAAAGATAGGGTCCTTGCGCCGTTTCAAAGATGACGTGAAGGAAGTCGCCGCAGGTTTTGAGTGCGGTTTGGGTATAGATAGCTTTAACGACATTCAGGTAAATGATCAGTTTGAAATCTTTGAAATGATTGAAGTTGCGCGGAAATTGTAATTGGCATCCGCTTCTGTGGTGGAACTACAGAAGCATTTTTTTATGTCCGCGCCGCTTTGTTCCTTTTAGTGCGGTTTACAGCGGTTTACACAAGTATTCCGACAGCGTTTTCATTAACTCGCTAATATCAATGGGTTTTGCCAGATGTCCGTTCATTCCCGCGGCAAGACAGGCGTTAATATCCTCGTTGAATGCGTTCGCCGTCATGGCGATAATGGGAATTGTTGCGGCGGCTTCCGTGCCTAGGGCGCGTATCTGCTGTGTTGCCGCAAGACCGTCAAGTTCCGGCATTTGCACATCCATAAGGATTAAGTCGTACTTTTCGCCTTTTTCTTTGAATTTATCAACCGCCTTGATTCCATTTTCAGCAAATTCAAAAGACACTTTGGTTTCTTCAAGGATGCTACTCAAAATTTCCTGATTAATTTCAATATCTTCCGCGACAAGCAGTAATTTTCCTTCGAGTTTTCCCGTCAAATCAATATTGAAAGGCGCTTTTTGCTCGACAATTCCGGTATGATTCGAAAGATTTACGATGGTATTGTACACCGTTGACGGTAACACCGGTTTTGGCAAGAAATGATCGATGGTAATGGCGGGACTAATGCTCCCTTCAATATCCGCCCAATCCGCAACCGATATGAGGACAGAGGCAATGTTTTTATCAAGACGCTGTATTTCCCGTATCACTTCCGCTCCATTTTCATAAGGAAGTTTCCAATCGACAAAGACAATGGTATATGAATGTCCTTTGTCATAGTTCTGTTTAACAAGTTCAATACCTTGCGCGCCGGAAAGAGCGGTATCACAGGGTATTGAAAAACTGGAGAGTATATGGGCGAAGTATTCAAGCACATCTTGACTATCATCAATAACCAGCGCTTTAATATGTTCAGAGGGAACCAGCTCAAGTTCTTTTGTTAAAGCCGTTCCCCACGGTAGCGTCAATTCAAAAATAAAAGCTGATCCTTTTCCAACTTCGCTTTCAATCCAAATCTCTCCGTCCATGAGGCGCAAAATTTTCTTACAAAGGGCTAAACCGAGTCCCGTGCCGCCGAATTTGCGGGTAATGCTGCTGTCGGCCTGTTCAAAAGAATGGAAGAGTTTCGCCTGCTGATCAGGCGATATGCCGATCCCTGTATCAGCTACCTCAACACGGAGCTTGAGATGCGTATCATCAACAGGCGTATGGACGATTTTGATAATAATGGTTCCGTCTTCCGGTGTGAATTTATTTGCATTTGACAGTAAATTAAGCAGCACTTGGGAAAAACGCAGTTCATCGCCCACAATGGAACGGGTAAACAGCGCATCAAAGTCCACGATGAGCTTTTGGTGTTTTTCTTCAAATTTAATATGCATAACGTTCACCGCATTCTGGATCATCTTTTCAAAATCAAATTCTTTTGGGACAATATCAAGTTTATTCGCTTCAATTTTTGACATGTCAAGAATATCGTTGATAAGTCCTAAAAGCTGTTTGGAAGCGGCGTCAACCCTAGAAAGACAGTACTGCAATCGTTCCGGGTCGCTTGTTTTTTTTGCTATGGTAGTCATCCCGATGATGGCGTTCATGGGCGTGCGGATTTCATGGCTCATGCGGGAAAGAAAGTCGCTCTTTGCTCTTGATGCGGCGATAGCTTCCTCCCTGCTTTGAATAAGGTTCAGAGTCGCTTCATTCTTCAAAATGGTGGCGACAAGGAGAATCGCCGCGGAATGGAGGGCGCTTATTTCCTGCGGGGTAAAAACATGCTCGGTTTTACAATCATCAAAACTAAAAAAGCCCCAAAATTCACTCTTAAAGTATATGGGGATTCCCAGCGAGGATTTTACGCCGCGTTTTTCAAACCGCAGGCGTTCTTTCTCCGGAAATTTTTTTGGAGTCCAGTGTATGTACTCCTTCTTTTTTGCCGCCTCGTACCATGACGGCGCATCCCGTAGATAATCCGTTTTGAAAGCCGATTTATAGTTCTTATAAGGAGAGACGCCTTCAAACCATTCAAAAACAACCTTAGTGCATAGTCTGCCGTTTTCATCGGTATAATTTTTCCATATAAGAATACGGTGTACCGCGATAATGCGCCCAATATTTTTCAAGAAATCCCAGAGCACCTTGTCAAAATCTTTGGTGTCGGTCATCACTATATGGGATGCGCCTTCATTAATGGTCCGCAAAAGCCTATCCTGATACATCAGTTCCTGTTTCGTTTCCTTGGCGGCGGTTAAATCAACGCCAAAACAGACAATGACAAAAGAGTCTTTATACGGCATTTTCTTGAAAACAATATGGAGTGAATGTGGTTTACCGCGGGTAATCAATTCCGTCTCAAAATCAATATAACCGGTCCGGGCAACGGTAACGAGCCGCTCTGCAAGCGGTATTGAACGCCGCCCGTCCGCCTGATAGTCCGGTATACTGCTGGCAATGATCGCGCCGCTGTTGTTTATCATTTCGTCTTTGGTAGCGCAGCCGAAGAACCGTACCGTAGCGGGATTACAGTCAATAAGCTTGAACGTATCGCTAAAGATCAAGTTAATATCAGGATTGGTATCAAAAAAAATCTGGTTGAATTCTTGCGCTGCTTCCAGAGTTTTCATCGCCTGATTAATATTGCTCTTGAGGTCCTCGTTATAGCGTTTGTTTTGAATGAGCGCAGCCTGAAGCTGCTCTTCGGTTCGTTTGAGTTGGTTAATATCAATCGTGGTACCGAGCGCGCGGGTCGGAATACCCTTCTCTCCCCACTCAACGATATGAATAATAATCTTGCTCCAGAAGTAGGTACCGATACCGGTTGTAGTATAAAATCTGAGTTCTTCATTAAAATAGTCGGTCTTACCCGTCAATAAAGACGACAATGCGCGGTGTATTCGTTCTTTATCATCATGGTGTATGGCGTCAAGCCATGCTTGAATGTGTTGCAATTCCCCTTTACGGATAGCAAAGCTCACCTTGTCGTGCCAGCTCCGCCCTTTGAACGAGAGTATCCCCGTGGCAATGTCCAATTCCCAGTATGAAAAACCGGCTATTTTTGCAATAAAAGCTAGTTGAGCTTTCTGTTCTTCGAGCTGTTCTTCATTGGCTTTAAGATGCGTTATATCTTCAATCATACCCAGCACCCGTTTTGGGTTATGCTGCGCGTCTTGTTCTATAATAAAAGCCTGTTCCTGTACCCAGATAAAACCGCCGTTTTTACAGAGTATACGGTACTGTGTCTTGTATGACTCAATTGCGCCGGAAAGATACTCATGAAACAACTGGAGCACCCTGTCAATATCTTCGGGCATCACAAGATTTTCCCATGTCTCGTTCTTACCGGTGAATTCGCCTTCATCATAGCCGAGTATTTTTTCGTATTGTCTGCTATACGTGGTTATATTCTCTGGAAGCCGTTTATCCCAAAGACCTATGTTTGCCTTATCAATAATAAACGTAAAGGCATCTGAAAAACAGGCGTCATTGTGAAAAGGAGGTAATAAATTCAAAGGCTCCGTAGTATTAATCATAGTACCGTACTAGTGTAGCGTTAGTATAATCAGCTACCGCCGGCTTGTTCGTAGATTGAACCACTTTTTTCCGCTTCCTTCCGCTTACGCGGTCCTGCCGCGGGAGTTTCACCGCCACGCTCACCAGCAGCCGGCGCTCCCCTTCACCGCAACAGTATCTCTTCTTGTATGTATGGTACCTCATAGCGTTGCAAAAGTCAAGGGTTTATTGTGAGACAATCCCGCGTTACGCCGGCGCAAGGAGGCAAGCCCCCTTGCATCCCGCGCTAAAGCGGTTGACAGGGACATTGATTTTTACCTGAAAGACGGCGCAAAGAAATACCGGTGCGAAGTAAAACTCATGGGACAAGGAAATCCCGAAAGCGCGGACGCTCTATTCACGCGGCGTTCCGGTATCTTTGTTGCGGACAAACTTTCAGACCAAAACAAGCGTCAAGCGGACGGCTTGCATGTCTATTGGGTGGAATTGCGCGCTGAACAGGGGTACCGGCGTTTCAAAAAGGCGCTTGAAGCGTTTAATATTCCCCACAAGGATGTTTCCGGCGATGTGGACGCCGCCATTGATGCCATATTTACGGAGTTATTTGATGAGGGAAAGTGCCCGTGAGGGCAAAGCGGCGCGCCGCTTCACTCCGTTATTCGCGGAGTAGTACGGGGCATTGATTGCCCCGCGCTACTCCGAACACACGCGAGCGCGCTCACGTGTTCAGTCCATAAGAGACTAGGGTATGATAGCCGATACTATTTCGCCCCAATGCCCCTTGCCTTCGTCTCCCTTGTTGTTCTCCCACCGCCCGCAGAAGTATACCGTCTTGCCGCGGTCGACGCCGCTGAACGTAAACTCCTTGGGATCGCTCGTGTCAAACGCCGAATGGGGGAGCTGTTCCCCGTCAAGCGGCGGCGTGTCCTGTATTCCCCAGCGTATCTCTATGCCGTGGACATGGTCGGGCTTGCCCCGGTGCGCGCTTCCCTTGTCGCGGAAATGGACGACCGCCACCAGCGGCGGGCGCAGCTCCACCGTCAGTTCAGGCTGGGTGTGCGGCGGCGGAACCGGCGTATGGGAAGGCTTGGGAATCACCAGCCCCATAGCCTCCTTATCCGCATCCGTTACCGCGGGATTGTAGCGCAGCCGCTGGTTGACGAAATCCCGCAGGTTCTTTTCAAAAACCTCGCGGTTCTCATTTTTCCGCAGCGTGTCAACCGCATTGTGCGTCGGCTTAACCGCCGCCTCATAGAGACTATGCCACGTTGCGTATTGGCTCTGAAGTCCAGTGATTTCCGCAGCCGGAATGCCCCATGCGTCCGCATGCGCCGCGGAATACCCGATTAACTGGTTCGCCCAGTTGTCAAAATCCGCGTCTTTGCGCGGAATATAATCATGGGTACTCATAGTAGTACTCCTCCTTAAAAAAAGATGCCCTTGCAATAGAGAAGCGGGCTTTGATGACCGGACGCCCCGCCCGCATCATACGGATACGCGCACGCGCTCCGCGGATATGTATCCGAGCGCCCCGGATACACATACGCGCTCCCCGGATACACATACGCGCTCCCCGGATACATATCCGCGCTCCTTGGATACGTATCCGAGCGCCCCGGATACACATACGCGCTCCCCGGATACGTATCCGCGCCCCTTGGATACATATCCGAGCGCCCCGGATACACATACGCGCTCCTTGGATATGTATCCAAGCGCCTTGGATACGCGCGCGCACGACTCATATACGCGCGCGCGCCCGCCGGAGTATCCTCCCCGCCTTTTGTTTGTTCAGAACGCTCCGTGGTTTCTAAACAATTTTAGAAAAAGAATATACCCTCTCGCGCGCGTTGTCAAGACCGGACGTACGGGTCAGGTAAAAACAGCGGGCTATTGGCAGGAAATCTTTAGACTTGCAATTTCTTTGCCGATAAGAAACATAGTATGAAGTCAATGTTCAAGTTAGCTGCCATTATAGCAATGTATTTCTTGATTACCGGCGTACTTACCGGCGCTTCTATATGGGAAGGCTCCGCGCGAGCCGCTCCTGTCACTCTGTTGCCCGCTACCGGTTATTACGCAGCTACCAATGCCTTTCCGAAAAATACCGCGATAATTGTTATGAATCTTGAAAATGGTAAAATGATTCAAGTTACTGTTACCGCGGCGTTAGATAATTCTAGTCTCTTGATACTCCTTTCTAAAGAGGCGGCTACCGCTATAGCCCTACCGGAACAGTATCCCGGCAGGGTACGCATAATGGAAGCTATTGATCCGGTAACGATGCTTCCTCCTCTGGAAAACAAAATTTCAAATGGCGATCCCGACTACGATCCAATGGCTCAGATCGATTCAGACCGGCGGAATTCCCCTGCGCCGGCTGCTACTGAACATGCGCCTTCTTCCGTTGAGGAAATCCCCTCTTCCAATAAGGATACGGCGTCCGGTCAGCCTGAAGAAACCGCGCCTGCGCGTGCGGAGAAAGCCCCTCCCGCAACGCCTGCCACGCCTCCCGCCGCGGTTGTTGCCGCGCCCATAGAGGAGCCGCCGCCCGTTCCGGCAGAGGAAGCGCCGGTTCTTACGGAGAAAGCCCCTCCCGCGCCGCCCGCAACGCCTCCCGCCGCGGTTGTTGCCGCGCCCATAGAGGAGCCGCCGCCCGTTCCGGCAGAGGAAGCGCCTGCGCGTGCGGAGAAAGCCCCTCCCGCGCCGCCTGCCACGCCTCCCGCCGCGGTTGTTGCCGCGCCTGTAGAGGAGCCGCCGCCCGTTCCGGCAGAGGAAGCGCCGGTTCTTGCGGAGAAAGCCCCTCCCGCAACGCCTGCTACGCCCCCCGCCGCGGTTGCCGCCGCGCCTGTAGAGGAGCCGCCGCCTGTTCCGGTAGAGGAAGCGCCGGTTCTTGCGGAGAAAGCCCCTCCCGCAACGCCCGCAACGCCTCCCGCCGCGGTTGTCGCCGCGCCCCTCGAGGAGCCGCCGCCCGTTCCAGCAGAGGAAGCGCCGGTTCTTGCGGAGAAAGCCCCTCCCGCAACGCCTGCTACGCCTCCCGCCGCGGTTGCCGCCGCGCCTGTAGAGGAGCCGCCGCCGGTTAATTTAGATAATTACAATCTTGCTCTTGTTCCGGCGGAAAACCGTGTGCCGGATAAAAAGGACATCATCATTCCTATGGATAAACAGGTTGCGCCTATAGCCGAACAGCAAGAGCAAGAACAAGAACCGGATGAGGCTAGTTTTATCCCTTCTATTGAAGAGAATATTGCGATTGCGGCTTCCCAATCGCAAACGCAAAACGGTCCCTCTGCGGATTTTTCGGTACCTGTAATTACCAGCATGGAAAAGAAAATGTATTATGTGCAGTTACGGTCCTACAGCAAACCCGAATTAGTGGAGAGTGAATTAGCGAAAGTTGGAAAACAACACAATGTATCCGTACAGATAACGGACATATTCGGACAACGGCTTTACCGGATCCTTATTGGTCCGGTAAGCCGCAGTGAAAGCGCCCAACTATTGCAACAGTATAAAGCGAAAGGCTGGAACGATGCTTTTATTTGGCTTGGAAAATGATTGTATACATACAATGAGGAGGAGGAACACTATGTCGGCAAAAGAACTGGTAGCTCACCTTGTGTCCGTTTTACCGGAGACATTGAATTTTGAAGAGATTTTGGAAGCGCTTTCGATGATTTACAGGGATCGGCATGCGCTTGAAGACAATGCGCCGCCCAAAAACTCAAGCGCGGCGGCATAACTCGCGACCCGCATACAGTACCATTCAAGCTGAAAGCGTGTGTTCCTGAACAAGACGGAAAAAGCAGAGCGGTTAGCGATCTACCGCCCATGACATTGTTTGTATTTTTTGCCCGAACCGCAGGGACACGGATCGTTGCGTCCGACTTTTGGCTGGGTACGTACTACAGTAACCGGCGCGTTGCCGCGGGCGCGGCTTCCGGCATCAGCCGTTCCCTTGACTCCGGCAAAAGCGCCCACGCTGCCGTGGCTTGCCGATTGGGCGGTACCTACCGTTTTAACGGCGCGTTCCGTCCCGACATGTATGTGTACAAGGTGCGTACGGGAAGCGATTTCTTCCCGTATCTGATCTATCATGGTTTCGAATATCTTGAACCCTTCAATTTTGTATTCGGTAAGCGGATTTTTCTGTGCATAGCTGCGTAAATACACGGCTTCCCGCAATGATTCCATATTTTCAAGGTGATCAAGCCAGCGTCTGTCTATTGACGTAAGGTACTGCATACGGATAAAGGCGTTGATATTGTCTTCGCCTACCAGCTCAATTTTACCGGCAATATCCTTGCGTAAATCTTTAATGATGGTTTCTTCAAGCTGTTCCGGAGCCATTTTCGCCACTTCTTCCGCATCAAGCTCATAGCCGAATTTAGTTTTGAGGTACTCGACGACGCGCTTTGCCGCCGCGAGCGCGTCATGGCGCATGGAACGTTTGAAATCATCAACAGCAGCCGCGACCATATCGGACGTGGTATCACTTACCCGCTTTTTAAGGTCCGTATCCAGCAGAATCGCATCCCGCTGCTCATAGATAAATTTGCGCTGCTGGTTAAGCACATCATCATATTCCAACAGATGCTTGCGGATTTCAAAATTACGCTCCTCTACCTTTTTTTGAGCTTGCTCTATACTCTTGTTGAGCCACGGGTGTTCAAGCGGCTCGTGTTTGAGGGTTTCATCCGAACTCATAAGCCGCGTCATCAGGTT
This sequence comes from Treponema sp., assembly GCA_031276815.1. Classification (GTDB taxonomy): domain Bacteria; phylum Spirochaetota; class Spirochaetia; order Treponematales; family Breznakiellaceae; genus JAIRKH01. The sequence goes on along the minus strand of JAISMJ010000020.1, from coordinate 7,659 downwards.
TTTCATACGTTCACCGCCGAAAAGCCGCATCAGTTCGTCATCCATGGAAATAAAGAACTTCGACCGTCCGGGATCGCCCTGCCGTCCGGATCGCCCGCGGAGCTGGTTGTCGATACGCCGGCTTTCATGGCGTTCCGTACCAATGACGTACAAGCCGCCAAGGGACTTGACTTCCTCGTAATCCTTTAGCCATTGCTTGTATTCATCCGCGTAAACTTCCGCGTATTTTTCGGGGCTTGCTTCGGTACCCGCGCGTTTGCGGGCGCGGTGTTCGGGGCTGCCGCCCAGCTTGATGTCCGTACCGCGTCCCGCCATATTCGTGGCTATGGTTACCGCTCCCCTCGCGCCTGCCTCGGCAATGATGAGCGCCTCGCGGGCGTGGTTTTTCGCGTTAAGCACCTCGTGCCTGATACCGCGCCGTGTGAGCGCGGCGTCAAGTTTTTCGGATTTCTCAATGGACACGGTACCGATGAGCATGGGCTGTCCTTTTTCGTGAACAGCGGCGATCTCATCGCAAAGCGCATCGAATTTATCGTTTTCGGTCAAATAAATAGCGTCGTTTTCATCCTGCCGCGCTACGGGAAGGTTCGTAGGAATAACCATCACGTCCAATTTGTAGATTTTGCTGAACTCAACGGCTTCGGTATCCGCGGTACCGGTCATACCGGAAATCTTTGTATAAAGCCGGAAATAGTTCTGGAAGGTAATAGTCGCCAAGGTGCGGTTACGGCGGGCTATTTTGATACGCTCTTTCGCCTCAATCGCCTGATGAAGCCCATCCGAATACCGCCGTCCATGTAAAATGCGTCCGGTAAACTCATCCACAATCTGCACCTGCCCCTCTTGCACCACATACTCGGTGTCACGGTGAAAGAGTTTATGCGCGCGCAAAGCTTGGGTAAAGTAGTGAATATACTCGAAGTTTTCCTCATCAACGATAGCGCCTTTGATAAGCCCCCGTTTTTGAAGCAATTTTTCAATGTTTGCAAGACCGTCATTGGTAAAAGAAACGCCCTTGTTTTTTTCATTTAGTTTATAATCGCCGATAACGTCTTCGCCCTGTGTTTCATCAGGATAATCGCCGTTATCTTTCTTTTTCACTTCTTCAAGCGCACCCACGAGCCTGTCCACTTCCGCGAATTTGAACGTATCGTCTTCCGCCGAACCGGAAATAATGAGCGGGGTACGGGCTTCGTCAATGAGAATCGAGTCGATTTCATCAACAATACAAAAATTGTGTCCGCGCTGTACCCGCTGTTCAAGGGATGGGCACATGTTGTCGCGGAGGTAATCAAAGCCGAATTCGTTGTTCGTACCATACGTGATGTCCGCGGCGTAGTTTTCCTTGCGCCGCGCATTGTCCATATCGGAAAGAATCGTGCCAACCGTAAGCCCCAAATAGGTAAATATGGGTCTCATCCAGTCGGAATCGCGCCCCGCAAGGTAATCATTCACCGTAACAACATGAACGCCATTGCCCGAAATGGCGTTAAGGTAGGTTGCGGCAACGCTCATAAGGGTCTTGCCTTCGCCTGTTTTCATCTCAACGATTTTGCCTTGATGAAGCACAATGGAGCCCAGAACCTGCACGTCGTAGGGACGCTCGCCCAACGTTCTGCGGGCGGCTTCGCGGGCTATGGCGAAGGCGTCAGGCAGAAGATCGTCAAGGCTTTCGCCTTTATTGTAGCGTTCACGAAAAGCGGCGGTCATGTTGGGAAATTCTTCAGCGGGAAGGCTTGCCGCCCATGCTTCTTTTTCATTAACCGCATGTAATAGGGGTAATAATTTTTTCAAATCCCGTTCATGCTGAGAGCCGAACAGCGCTTTAATAATGGTATCTAGCATGTTTATAGTGTACTATATTACTGATAGATTGACAAGTGGAACACCTGATGTAACCGGCTGGACGACCGCGTATGAGTTGCTTGAAAAGATAGTGAAAAAATAATAAAAATAAAAGAGATGAACATACACCATTTCGTTTATTGATGAATAATGGTATAGTATTTATTATAGTATGGTAACAAGCTTTTCCCAACACTCGGAGCGACAGTAGTCCAACACAGAGTACGCTTTGGGAAAGCCCGAAGGAGTATGTATGCGGGAATGTATTGATGCGGATAAACTGCATAGTCGGCTGAACAAAATTTTGGGACAGATAAAAGCTATTGATAAGGCTATTGATGAAGATATACCGTGTGAAGACTTATTGATACAGGTTAATGCGGCGCATGTTGCATTACATAAAGTAGGACAGGTAATTTTAGAAGGGCATTTGAACTGTTGCGTCAAAAAAGGGATTGAACACGGAGACGTTGGGAAAATCATAGCTGATTTTTCAAAAGCCGTTGAGCATTTTTCAAGAATAATGGTATAGTAAAATCCGCCAAAAAATCAGGAACATAAAAGGGCGGGGTAGGGGAGCGCCTACCCCGTTTGCGGGATCAATGTTCCCGCAACGCCCAAATAAGCGGCTAGAAAGAGTATGCCACGCCGATATACGGCTCTACGCTTACGGAGTCTGCCACGCCGATATTTCCGGGCGTGTCGTCAAAAGACAAGGAAGATAGATCTGAGATAGAGAGCGGCGAGAAAGGAATCAGAGCGTTGAGCATACCGAGTGGCGATACCTCTCCACTGTTTAAGCCACCGAAATACATTCTCTATACGATGGCGTTCCTTATACTGCTCTCTGTCATAAGTCCTTACCACTTTCCAACTACGCTTGGAAGGAATAACTACCTTAATACCTCCTGCACAGGCTGTGTCTATTACCTGGTTCACGTCATACCCTCTATCGGCAATCAAGACTTTTACCGATAAACCTGCCCTTAAGGGCGGTGCATAGGTGCAATCCGCCTCCTGCCCAGCTGAAACTATGATACGTACCGGCTTTCCCTTCTTATCTATGTAGATGAGCTTAAAACAAAGCCATAATTTAGGTTCTTTCATGGTCACTTATAAACTGGCGTCCACAGTCTTTACAACGGTAATTTTGCTTTTTCTTGCTTTTTTCTTGTTTCGGGATAGAATGAGATACTGGCAATGAGAGCATTTGATTTCTATGGTGATTTGCATGATTCATAGTATTTCTTTATGCCCCCTGTTGCCTTTACCCCTCCATCATACTTTGTGGATCACCACCGGATTTTCGTATTGAGCCCCCTTTTGTACGCCCTATCGCTTGATTTCCTCCGACTGCTCCACATTCGTCCGCATAGACTTTGCTATACGTTGCATCTATCATAAGCCACGTGGTATCCCCTTCCCCGATAACTTCAGTGGCTATGCTTTTCCAGACACCTCTATCCCGCCAGCGGCAAAATCTTCGGTGTGTATTTTTCTAGTTGCCGTATTCAAGTAGTAAATCTCTGTCTGGAACGCCGGTTCTGATAATCCATGATACTACGTTGATAAACCGTTGATTGTCCTGAGCCATTCGACCCCGTTTCCCTACCTCTCCTGGCAGTAAGTCTTTTATCTTTTCCCACAGGTTATCACTGATGTCGTGTCTGTGCAGTGCTTTTCCATTTTCTTTCATCTTGTTAGCTTACTTTATTTCCTCACTTTTTGACGACATGCCCTAACAAGGTCAGACCTCCTCCTCTCCTTAGAATTGTTCAGGAAGACTAAAAACACCGATAAAAGCCGGCGCACTGTACACAGGCGCAAAGTTGCTGTCTATGCCGGTACTTACAATGTATAGTGCAACATAGGTATAGCGCGTGCCGGTTACTGTGGCGTCCGCAACGTCCGCATTCACTGCTGTCGTGGCATTGGTGCTTGCGTTAAGCTCAGGGGTGTTGAGAAAATAACGGTTTGACGGCACCGGGGAAAACAGACCGTTGCCGCTTGTCCTTTGCAGCTTATACCGTTGACTGTTAGCGACTAAAGATGGAATAGAGCCGGGGGTCGAGGTAAAATCGAAAACAAGCGTGGTACTCGTAACGTTGTCATCCAGCACATCTTCAACAGAAGCTCCCTCAAGAGCAAGACGCCGATACTGCCGGTTCGTGAACAAACTATCAACAGAGGTGCTAACACTGGTATTGTTCAGATACGGGGCAAAAACGCTGTAATCACTAGCTAAATGGGCATTAACCGTTGTAAAAAGATCCGTACTGACCGTGCTTGAGAGTAGTAAGCCGCTTATATAAATCCGGTAGTAGAGGGCGAAATACTTAAAATACAGACTATCATCCATTGAGGGCAGCCGCACGGTCGCATAGGTATTCGACGTTACCGCAATGCCTGCAGAATTAACCGGTTCAAGGTAAATATATTGATCAATGCCGCACGTACTAAACATGAACATAATCAGAAAGGCTTTAATATACTTCATAGCGATTCTTCAACCCGTATCAGGGCATTGACCGCAGTGATCCAATCCGGATACAGCCCTAGCGCCGCCGCAGATAGTACCGCATTGCCCGCAAGTTCCCCGTCAGGTATTTGCGGTACCGTCAACGTGCAACCTATCAGTTCGGCTTTCAATGTATTCCAGAGCGCACTTTTAGCCTGCCCACCGGACACCCGCATCTGCGTAATGGGGAAGCCTTCGCGCTCAAAAAGAGCCAGCACCTGCCGCACCTGAGCTGCAATACATTCAAGCACTGCCCTCCCCTGCACTGCCCTTTGACTCTCATGCGTCAGAATATCCTCAAGCGTCTCTTCATACGCACGCTCTGCCTGCCCGCTCTCGCTGCGGTAGCGTTCAAAGAGCACCCCTGATTCCGGTATTAACCCACTCAAATTCCACAAGCCGGCGCGGGGGTGTGGTAAGGTGCGCAGCCCTACACGGTAAACCGGCTGCTCCGTGCAGATATTGATCCCTTCTGACGTTCCGGCTCTGTCGCAAACCATGCCCGGCTTTATAACACCGGTGCCTATGAGCGCCATCACAAAATCAGGACCGCCTGCAACAAGAGGAAGGGGGTCTGCCGCTAATCCGGGCAGCGCGCCGGCTTTGGTTCTGCCAATTACCGTTCCCAAATCAACAAAGCGAGGGAATTTCTGAAGGTCAAGCCCTAGAATCCGGCACTGTTCCTCATCCCAATAGTAAGGGCGATAGAATGCTGAAGGGAGAACGGTTACTGGTTCTGCCCCCAGACGCCAAGCAAGCCATTCTTGAGCAGAGAAGAGGAAGCGTGTCGCCGCATAGTCCTGCGCTTGAGTACGGGCAAAGAGCTGTACATAGGGCAAAAAGAGTGAAGGACCGGTAGCGGCGCCTACTCGTTTATCGTACCAATGGAGGGGCGCAAGCGATTCGCCTCCAGCAGTAACCGGTACTAATGTTGGACCATTGCCAGAGATGCACAGAGCGGCTGGCGCTTCTCGGTGCGCATCACTGAGGCTTTTGACCGCCTGCCGCAAGGCTCTTTCCCAGTCAGAGGCTAATACCGCCCGTCCGCTTACGTCGTAAGGCTTACGAACAAAGGCATGCAAAGAGCCGCCTGCATCAATGAGAGCGGCTTTCAATGAAGAACTACCAATATCAACACATAAAAAATAAGGAAGCATAATACTCTTCCCAGTGTTGCCGAAAAGAAGAGCAGTGTCAAGTTTAAGAAAAGGCTGCCCCTCGACTTTTTATCTTTCTTGAGCTATAGTAGCTATATGACTGAAAGCGCATGGGAAAGCTTTGCCGCGGCGCGTGATGCGTTGCGCCAAAGTATTGAACGCTTAGAGCAGGAACTGCCCGATTTGCAGGCTCTCCAGCAGGCGCAAGCCTCGTTACGCTCAAGACCATATACCGTTGAAACCCCGATTGTTTATAACAGCGCCCTTGACCGCATAGAGCCGGATTCTACAATACGGTGCATCCTTGTTGCGGATAATCCGGGGCGGTATGAACAAATGGCGGTCAATCGGGCATATTTAGTTGGACCTTCAGGAAAAAGGGTAGAACGATTTTTTAGCCATGAATTGGGGATAGATTTACGGAAAGAAGTTTTGATCCTGAATAAATGCCCTATTCACAGCGCGCGCACCGCAGGGTTGCGAGAGCTATCAGTGCGCGGCGGACCGGCTCTGCAAAAGGCGCTTGTCGAATCACAGAGACAGATGGCGCAGATCCTCGTGCGTATGGCACAGGCACTTGCGCCGGTGCCGGTCTGGATTATTGGGTATTCAGAAATGAAAAAAGGGGGAATTTTTGAATCATTTACCGCAACGCTCTGCGGCATGAGCGATTTTCTTGATCAGGTGCTGCTGTTCCGCCATTTTTCCCTGAATCAGTTTACCATGGACCTCAAGCACCAGAGTATTCCCGGCGAATCGGTACAAGAAACACTCGAACGTATTGGCAGCGCCTACCGTAAGCGGTTAGCTCTCGTTTGCACTGGTTTTACCTCTGCGAGCTCGCCAGATCATACCAGGCAAGACTGAGGTCTGTCCTATCTCTGTCTACTGCTTGATTTTTATGCCGTAGCTTTTACAAAAGGTAGTCGTAAAGCCCAAGCCTTTTGAAATAAGACTTGACAAGAAAGATAGAGAAGAGAGGAGCGGAAAGGTATCTGAAAGGGCGGGCGTATACGGCAGGCATTGAAAGAGACGCGGGAGCGGCGCTCCGGTATGAAATGCTCCATCTTCCGTCTTCAAACAGACGCTTCCCGCCTCTCAAAAGAAAAGAAGGACTACTGTGCAGGACTTTTCCTTAAAAAAAGTGGTTTAAGAATGCCGTTATCGCATCTGAAGACCTCTATGTCTTTGATTTATAAGACAAAAACCGTGAAGGTTAAGAAACAGGAAGCCTTTGAAGACTGTGAAATCAAAGTCCTCTCAAGTCAAATGCGCCAGTCTGTCAGAGAGGAAGTCCACGGCAACATAAAAGCCTTGTCCGTATTGAAAAAACATGGGAAAAAAGTATGGAGACTGAAGTGTCTCTCCCGCTGTAATACGGTAGCATTGAAGCAGGCAGGAACAACGTACCGGATTATCGAGAACAGGCTGTTTGTGCAAAGGTTTAATAAGCCGCTCAGATTAGGGCGCGTTGTCAAAAGGAGAGGAAGATAGAGCTACTAGAGAGATCAGCAAGAAAGGGATCAGAACGTTGAGCAGAGCGAGTAGTACTCTACCTCTCCACTTTCACAAAAGCAGCTTGAGGTCTGTCCTCCAAGCAATATCAGTTACCAGAGAGACAACCGTCATGATTCCCTGTTCATGGTGGTATGCGCCGCTGTACTGCCAGTTTTCAGGCTTCTGCACCAATCCTGCTGCAACAGGGTTTTGGTCTATGTACTCAAACACAGTCCAAAAGTCCTTCTCATCCTTTATTTCACGTGAATAAAACCGATCTCCCCAGAAATGACCGGTCTTATGGTGCTTCTTATTCCACCGTATCGCAAAAACCATCTTGATCCACTTCAATATACTGGACAGACTTTCCCTTTTTTTAGGCGTAATGAGAAAGTGGAAATGGTTACCCATGATGCAGAAGTTCCACAGCTTAAACTTGAAACCTTTCTTGGTTTTAGCTTCTTCAATCACGGTGAGAAAGAGTTGTTTCATCTCATCCGGCTCTACTTCAAAAGCGTCTCTGTTTACTTTTGAAGTAACATGATAAGTCAGACCTTGGTTTGTGAGTCCACGAGGCAAATTATGACTAGACATAATACCTCTATAAAGGAGCTGACTGTGCTTTTTGATTCAATCTAGAAC
>JAISMJ010000105.1 GCA_031276815.1 Treponema sp. | reverse complement strand
GGGGAAAGCCGGTGTGTATCATAGTTTCAGCGGGGCGGGAGGCGGATTGCGCGTATGCGCCGCCCTTAATGGCAGGTGTATCGGTAAACGTCTTGATTGCCGATAGAGGGTATGAGGTGAACCAGGTAATAGACACCGCCTGTGCAAGAGGTAGTAAGGTAGTTATTCCTTCCAAGCGTAGTTGGAAGGTGGTAAGGACTTATGACAGAGAGCGGTATAAGAAGCGCCATCGTATAGAGCATGTATTTCGGTGGCTTAAACAGTGGAGAGGTATTGCTACCCGCTATGCTAAACGCTCTGATTCCTTTCTTGCCGCTCTCTATATCAGATCTATCTTCCTTCCTTTTGACGACACCCCTAGCAGGATGCTACGGTAAAAGGCAGTATTGCACTCTTTTACCGTTTTCGGTACACTACATTCATTATGATAGTAATGAAATTCGGCGGCAGTTCCGTTGCCGATGCGGATAGAATCCGTACTATGGCGGAGATTGTAAAACACTGCGTCCCGCAAAAGCCGGTCTTGGTGTTGTCCGCAATGGGCGATACGACGGATTATCTTTTAGAGTCCGCCGATGCGGCGATCAATACTGGCTCCTGTTCAATAGACAAGGTGCAAGAACTGCATCTTAAAACCATAGCCGCGCTTGGGCTTGGCGTCCGCATTGAAAACGAAATCGCCCCTTTGCTGAAAGAATTGCAAGACCTCGTCATGGGCGTGTCTATGATTAAGGAGCTGACAAAAAAGACGGAAGATTATCTTGTATCGTTTGGAGAACGGCTTTCGGTGCGGATCGCGGCGGCGTATTTCAAAGCAATCGGCGTACAGGCGAAGGCTCTGGATGCGTGGGACGCCGGTTTCGTCTCTGATGACAATTATTCTTCGGCGTGGCTTCTGAAAGAGAGCTGGGAAACGATCCCGCAGAAGATATGCCCGCTCGTTGATGCGGGCGTCTTGCCGGTGATAACGGGTTTCATTGCTAAAACCGCGCATAATACCATCACTACTCTGGGACGTGGCGGCTCCGATCTCACGGCAACCGTTATTGCGGCGGCGTGTAAGGCGAAAGAAGCGCAGGTGTGGAAGGATGTGGACGGCATCCTCACCGCGGACCCGCGGCTTGTACCTGATGCAAAGCCGTTGGAAGCCATTACGTACGAGGAAGCCGCGGAATTGGCGTATTACGGAGCGCAAGTGCTGCATCCCCGCAGTATGCAGCCCTGCGTCAAAACAGGAACGCCGGTTCTGGTGAAGAATTCCTACAATGTACGAGCGCCCGGAACACGTATAGTGGCTTCACTTGAGAAGATGGCGCCGGTGAGAGCCATCACCTCGCGGAAAAATGTAACGCTTGTCGATATCGTATCAACTCGCATGGTTGGACAAGTGGGCTTTCTGGAGCAGGTGTTTTCAACCTTTGCAACGCATGGCGTTTCCATTGACATGGTTGCCACGAGCGAGGTCTCCGTATCAGTAACCCTTGATGCGGATTACGATTTAAGTCGGCTGCAAGAAGACTTGCTCAAGATAGCGCATGTGAATATAAAAACCCGCAAGGCGATTGTTACCATCATCGGCGATGTGGAACGTTCTTCCGAAATATTGAGCCGAGCGTTCAGCGTGTGCGCCGCAGCCAGTATTCAGGCGCAGATGCTGTCCCAAGGCGCGAGCAAAGTGAACATCAGCTTTATCGTGAATGACAATCAGTCGGCGGAAGCGGTACAGCGGATTCACAAAGAGTTTTTCTCTAACCATGCCGCCTTGAACAAGGCGTAAAGAACTGAAAAGGATAGGCACATGAGACTAGCGCTTATTGGATATGGAAAAATGGGCAGGCAAATCGAAGAAACCGCCGCTATGAGAGGACATGAGGTTGTTGCGATTATTGATCCGTATGTTACGGAGAAGCGTTCCCTTATGGGGACGGAGATAGAGGCGTCTTTTGATACAACGAGAAATCTCGTCAAAGCGGACGCCGCTATTGAATTTACCCAGCCGGACATTGTTATCGGCGCTATACGGGAGCTTTCCAAACGGCGTATTCCCGCAGTCATTGGTACGACAAATTGGTACGACCGTCTTGATGAGGCGAAGCATATCATAGAAGCGGACGGCTCATGTCTCTTGTATGCGCCGAATTTCTCTCTGGGCGTGAATATGTTTTACCGCATCGTATCCTGCGCCGCCGCGTTGATGGACCCTTTCCCTGAATACGATGTTGGCGGATATGAAATCCACCACAATGAAAAAAAAGAAAGCCCGTCAGGAACAGCAAAAATCCTCGTGGAAAAGATTCTTGCCGAAATGAAACGAAAAAAGACGCCGGTATGGGATATGCTTAACCGGACGCCTGCGCCGGAGGAGCTTCATTTTTCCAGCGTGCGTGTCGGCGCAGTACCGGGAACCCATGCGGTGGCGTTTGATTCTTCCGCAGATACAATAGAAATAAAGCATACGGCGCGTAACCGCAGCGGTTTTGCGCTCGGCGCGGTTCGCTGTACAGAATGGCTGATATGCAAAGAGCGCAGAGGCGTTTTTACCCTTGATGATTTTTTAGCGGATGTATGAGTAGAGAGCTACGCATCGCGTCATTCGTTATTTCACCTCATGCGGGATACTGGCGATGACGTTGACGCCAAAGAAAAAATCAGAGACTTTCTTGACAGAGAAGAAAGAAAAAGGCTATCGAAACACAGCTTCCCGTTTCTCGTCACACGTTTATAACGGGTTCATTTTCCCACGCAAAAAGAACCGAACATAACGTCAAGAATATCCGCAGTGGATACTTCGCCGGTGATTTCTCCCAAGCAGTTGACCGCTTCCCGAAGCGAAGGCGCAATAATGTCAAGCGCCTGTCCCGCATCCGCCAGAGCAAGCGCGTCCGCCGTACATGCAAGGGCTTTGTCGATGAGCGTCTTTTGCCGCGTGGACGCCACCCCTACCCGCTCATCGTGTGCATCGTGATCCGCTACCAGCGTTTCCGCGATCCGCGCACACAACGTCGCGATGCCTTCACCTGTTTTGGCGCTGACCCGCACCATACCAGCGTGGTTCTCCGGCATCTCCCGCGCACAATCGGCTTTATTCCATACCATAATAAGGGGCGCACCGTGAAACGCTCCCGAATGAAGGAATTGCGTATCCTCTGCGGTGAGTCCGGTCGTACCGTCTACTATATACAGGATTACATCGGCGCATGTTATCAATTCAAGGCTGCGTTCTACGCCGATTTTCTCCACGGCGTCTCCCGAGTCCCGAATACCCGCAGTATCGGCAAGCCTAACTGGTATGCCTTCGACCGCGATCCGCGCTTCAAGCCAATCACGGGTAGTACCGGGCGTTTCGGTAACAATGGCGCGATCTTCCTTAACGAGCCGGTTGAAAAGGCTGGACTTACCGGCGTTCGGTCTTCCCGCAATAACCGCACGAGCGCCTTCCTGATACAGCTTCTCTATATGGAACGAGTCGGCTAGATGCTGTAAAGCCGCGCGCACCTCCCGCGCCAACGCCTGATCCGGCAGTGAACCGGCGTGTTCATTCGCGTTTGTTTCCATATACTCGTCTTCAGAGTAATCAAGGAACAGTTCCGCGCCTGCCAATACCTGTACTAGTTTTTCTTTAATAGCGCGAATCTCCGCTTCCAGGTCCCCTGAAAGCCGACGAACCGCGCTAGTATGCGCTCTGCCGGTTTGTGCGGATACTATTTCCATGACGGATTCCGCGCGGGTGAGGTCTATTTTGTTATTCATAAACGCCCGAAACGTGAATTCGCCGGGAAGCGCGTCCCGAAATCCCGCGTTATGGAGCGTTTCCATCACGGCGTGCACCACCGCATATCCGCCGTGGCAGGAAATATCCGCGGCGTCCTCGCCCGTATACGACTTTGGCGCACGGTACACGGAAATCACGGTCTCATCAATACGGCTGCGGTTTTTACCGAGTATCCAGCCGTACACAATGGTATTGCCGGGCGCGGTTTTCAGCTTTCGCGGCGCGGAAACGCAGGATGCAAGCCGGTCTATGGCGTCTTTGCCGGAAGTTCGTACAACGGCAAGCGCACCCCGACCTGGCGGCGTCGCCAATGCCGCTATGGATGAATCATCTCCGTAAAGCGTCATGGTCCTCCTTGAAGAATTGCTCCGCTTCCCGTGTAACGGGGTTCGTCATTATGCTCCGCGCATCGCCTAGTTCCACTATGCGTCCCTCGGACATGACCGCTATTCTGCCGCCCAGAACCGAGGCTTCTTCTCTGTCGTGGGTAACGAAAATACACGGAATACGAGATGCGCTGCGTATCTCCAGAAATTCTCTCCATAATTCACGGCGAAGCGGCGGGTCCAAACTGGAGAACGGCTCGTCCATGAGGAGCGCGCGTGGAGAAGACGCAAGGGCGCGGGCAATGGCGACCCGCTGGCGTTCTCCGCCTGAAAGTGTATGTATCTTCCTGCCCGCAAAAGAAGCCGGAAGATGCGCTTTCCGCAATGTCTCCTCAACGATGCGGCGCCGCTCGTCTTTCGGTACACCCTTGATACGAAGACTGTAGTCTATATTTTTCCCCACATTCATTGTGGGAAAAAGCGCCAAATCCTGAAAGACTACCGCGATATTCCGTTTCCATGGCGGCAGGTTCGTCAAATCCTGTCCGCTGCTTACGATGGCGCCGGATTCGGCATACAGCAATCCGGCGATGAGGTTCAGCGCCGTTGTTTTTCCGCAGCCTGATCGTCCAACCAGCGCAAGCGTCTCCCCGTCTTCAACCGAGAAATCAAGCCGCGCCGCAAAGTCCGGATAGGTTTTGGTGATGTTGTGTATTTCAAGGCTCATAAATAGTAAAGAAAAGTATATCGAGAAAAACAGGTATGTACTAGGGCGTGTCGTCAAACTCAAAAACCCGATAGTTCCCTTCTGAACCGAATTAACCCTGCTCAAAGACTTGATAATTACTCTCCGAGCAGAATTAATCCTGCTCAAAGACTTGATAATTACTCTCCGTGTAGAATTAATTCTGGTTAAAGACCCGATAATTAATCTCCGAGTAGAATGAATTCTGCTTAAAGTCCCGATAATTACTCTCCGAGTAGAATTAATTCTGCTTAAAGACCCGATAATTACTCTCCGAGTAGAATTAGTCCTGCTCAAAGACCCGATTATCTAGGTGGTGTCGTCAAAAGGGGAGGAAGATAGATCGAACAAAGAGAGCTGCAAGGAAGGAATCAATGCGTTTAGCATAGCGAGTGGCAATACCTCTCCATTGTTTGAGCCACCGAAATACATTCTCTATAAAATGGCGCTCCTTATACAGTTCTCTGTCATAGTACCGTTGCTCCTTCCGGCTGCGCTTGGAAGGGATATCTACCTCAATGCCTCCCGCACGGGCGGTGTCTACTATCCGGTTCACGTCATACCCTCTATCGGCAATCAAGACGTTTACTGATAACCCTGCCATTAAGGGCGGCGCATACGCGCAATCC
>JAISMJ010000093.1 GCA_031276815.1 Treponema sp. | reverse complement strand
ATAGGGGAGAATCAGGCAAAAGAAACCTTCAAGAATAACGAAAACGCCCTATGGGTCGAAGATAAAGTAACGCCCTTGCCGCCTGTACGCATAACCCAGCCTAATGGGCTTCAATCGGACTGGATAATTCAGGACATGGAGGGTATGATAGACCTTGTATTTACCCCACAAGAACCGATTGGCAATGAATTAAATTTATTTATAACACATGCGGAGTATCATATATCCCTTGGATATTATAATGGTATGCTGGTTACTTCAGAGGCGGAACAAATACACGTTCATAACCTTTGCGGTTTAGGTCAAAAGCTGTATATGAGGGTGTAGTAAGCGAAATGGGAAAAGAAAAAGCAATCTATGCGCCCGGTGAATTAGATAGCGTGCGGAAACGGTTAGGTAACGTTAGCCGTGATGAAGCCCAGCGAATGTCCAAGGTGCTGGGCGGGAAGGTCGGCGTAGAGCGGACCGCCGCTTCAAAGGCGGCACATATGGTGCCCTCAAAGACCGCAGGAGCAAAAACAACCAATAGTTCAGGAGCCGGTTCACGCTCGTCATCCGGTCCGAAAATACCGAAACACCGGATAGAACTAGCATCCGATGAATCATCCCTGTTGAAAAACCATTCTGATTCGAATATAGGGATAAAGAATCCGGATGACGATCCTTCAAAGGCAGTGAGACAGAGTTATATTGAACGGCTCAAAATGGACGATCTGGCGTTCAAACCCGATTTTGATATAAAGAATCTATCGCAGGTCGTGCTATCGCTCTGTTCTTTTATTACAAGACCGGCGGATTTAGTCGCTCCTGTTTTTGTTACGAAACGGATGAATGAATACTACAAGGTGTTAGAGACCCTTGTCATCTCCACAAGAACCTTATGCCCGCGGAATAACCTCAAACGTAATGAACAAATAAGAAAAAGTTCGCCCTTTGCCTATGCGGTACTTGACGTCATTCGGTATTGGAATATTGCACGGATAGCGAGCGATATGGCGAAGATGCAGGCGCACCCCAGAAACGTAATGGTGAAAGACTTTACCGATATCCTACAGGCAATCTATAAACCGCTTTTTATTCTGGAGAATTTAAATATGGACAAGCACATAAAAGGCAGTTATAAACTCCTCTATAAGCAGCTTTTTATAGAAAATCCCATGGACGCAAACAAGTACCAGACGTTGGTGAAAAACAGTCTGTTCGCATTTATCATGCTCCGCAAGGACATTCACTTCCGCCTTTATCCGCTCTTAATGAAACTCGTTTCTAATAAATGTATTCCCTATGAACGTTTCTTTGTGGAACGGAAAAACTGTATCATGGCGTTGCTCAATGTCAAGGAATCCGATCGGATTGCGCCGGTGGATGTACTAGCTCCGCCAAAACAGAAGTTCCAACACGGGGAGAAAGCGCAGTCCGGAACAAGCGATGAATCCGCTCAAATAGACGCAAAGAACGAGCTTGAAGAAGTGCGGCGGCAGGCTCTCGAAACGGAAAAGAAAATCCTTGAGAAGGGTCTCTCTAATCTTGAAATCATGTTTCCAGAAGCGGGCTGGGATAAACTACCCGATTATCCCGATCTCTATCCGTATTTCAGGGGGCTGTTGCAGATGACAAAAGGGTACGAGCTTATGGCGCCCACCGATCCCATGCTACAATTAAGCATCCTCGCGCGTATTATTGAGGAACTGCTTATTGGGATGCGTTCCATAACGTTTACGCCGATAAGCGGCAGTGAGGGCGGCGGTAAACTGGACGCGGAAATGGCTGATCTCATAAATAATTGGCATGATTATGTTGAAGACAGCCTTGATAAAGAGTACGTGCCCCGTTTAAGCGAATACTGCCAGGTAGTGTCTGAATTTGCGGGCGCCCGGACATCTCCCTTTGCGCGGCGTATACTTGATGAAATGTACTTTGTAAAACGGCTCTATTTCTTCCCTCACCTGCACTATGCCGCTCAAAACTCAACAACGGCGAACGCTTTCCAGAAAAAAGAAGTTACCCCCCTGTACCGCCAAGTACGAACATTACGTACAAACCTTGCCCTTGTGTATGGGGAAATAGAGAAAGCCGTGAAAGCAAGCGATACCGATACGAAAGCCGAGTGCGAGGGGATTGCAAACCCATGGAAACCGTATGTGTTTCAAGTAGCGGGACCCATCTCGAAACGTCTTGACATGCTTTTGGGGCAGCAGAAGCGGCACAACGCATCGCTGCTCCTCTTTACGCTTTCCATTACAACCGTGCTGGATTATTTTCTGAGTAACGCGCATAGCTGGGCATACAACCCGCCCGCAACGCTCGTATTCCGCAGCATTGAAGGCAAAGGGGTCGTGCCGCAATTCGGCGTGGACGAAAAGATAGATGCAGACGCCATTTTTAAGCGCGCAATAAAAGAGCGCGCAGCCAAAAAAGCCTAATCTTTTTACGTACGGGCGCTATGAAAAATATTCTTATTGTAGACGACGAAGCGAATATACGAAGAACTCTGGGGCTTGTGCTGGAAGATGAAGGGTATCGCACGCTTGGCGCGGAAGATGCCCAGATTGCGTTTGAGATACTTGCGAAGGAAGACATCGACATCATCTTTCTTGATGTGCTGCTTCCCTTCATAGGAGGGCTTGAAGCGCTTGAAAAAATCCGTGAAAACCATCCTTCCGTTGAAATAGTTATGATTTCCGGTCATGCCAACGTGGATATGGCGGTACGCGCTGTGAAATTGGGCGCATTTGATTTTCTGGAAAAACCGCTCTCTTTGGAAAAGGTTCTTACCGTGTGCCGGAACGCCTTTTCCATCCACGCGCTCAAAGAGGAGAATCAGGCGCTCAAGCGGAACTCCGACGTTCAGCAGGAAATCATCATAGGAACGAGCAAACGGATAGAACAGGTGCGGAATCTGGTTAAGCAGGCTGCCTCCTGTGATTCCCGCGTCCTCATAACCGGCGAAAGCGGAGCGGGAAAAGATGTCGTCGCTCATGCGATTCATCATTATTCCGAAAGAAAAAAGGCGCTTTTTGTGGAAGTCAACTGCGCGGCTATTCCCGATACGCTTATCGAGAGCGAGTTATTCGGATACGAAAAAGGCGCGTTTACCGGCGCGGTATCGAACCGTATCGGGCGTTTTGAAATGGCGGATCACGGGACCCTTTTTCTTGACGAGATCGGCGATATGTCCCCCGCAGCTCAAGCAAAAGTGTTGCGCGTCATACAGGAGCGGAAAATAACCCCTTTGGGAGGAGAACGCTCAATACCGGTGGACGTCCGCATCATAGCGGCGACTAATAAAAATTTAGAAGAAGAATGTGCAGCCGGACGTGTAAGGCAGGACCTTTTTTTCAGGCTCAACGTCATTCCGATACATATACCCCCGCTTCGGGAACATGCCGATGACATACCGGCGCTTTTATCCTGTTTCTTGAGTACCATGAATAATGTAAGAGCTTCATTCATAACGTTTGACGAAGACGCCATAGCGACCTTGCTTTCCTATACGTGGCCCGGCAATGTACGGGAACTCAGAAACTTTGCGGAACGCGTCGTGGCGCTGTCTGAACACACCCACATTACCGGAAAAGCCGCCGCTGATTTATTGCGGAAACCCACGAGGATCCCAGCCAAAACCGACGATACGGGGACGCTTCCGGCGGACATTATGACGTTTCCGTACAACAAGGCGAAAGCAGCGTTTGAAAAAGAGTATTTTTCATGGCAATACCGTAATAACGATTATAACATAAGCAAAACCGCTGCCGCCATCGGCATATACCCCGGTAATCTCCATGCGAAATTAAAAAAACACGGCATTGCAAAAAACTGAAACGAGCAAGAGGCGTGGAAACGGCAAAGCCACTTGCAGGCAAGACCGGCGTGCGCTACGCGGGCGTGAATGAATATCGTGTACAGCGGACTTTCTACTACAGGTAGCGGAACTTCTACTACACATAGCGGACGCCCTATATCGCAAGCCTTTGCATAAAAGCTAACAATCTTTGCATAAAAGCCCTTGCGTAAAAGTTCCGGCTAGTGTATTATTATAGATAGTAGTATTTACAAAAAAAGGAAAATATCGTTATGAAAATGGCAAAAAGAGCATATATATTCCGAATAGGCGCGTGTCTTGTTGCGGCGTGTATGGTTGCGGCATGTAACAGGCTCGGTCCTTGCTATGTTGCGGAAACTCCTCGTCCGGCGGAAGACGTCCCCCCGGGACCGCCTTCACCGGTAAAGCAGGTGCGCTACTTTTTTGATAGAACAGAGTCGATGCAGGGGTTTACCCAGAATGATCAGTTCAAAGTAGATGCGATCGGGCGTATGGTTGTTCCCGGACACGTTGAAGAATCCACCTATACAAAGGCGATAGAGAGCGTATGGACGGTTGGCGGACAACTATGGGCTTCTCAGGCGGAATCGCTGTATTACGAATTCGGCGGATTGGTGATATGCGAGATACCGTTCTCCCCGGTAGTATTAAACGAACTGAGAAAGCCCCAGTTCTACGGTTATAACAAGTACAGTTACGGACCCGGTACCAACAGGCAGGTGGTATATTCCGTGAAAAACTCTGATGGAGAAGGTCAACCGTTTGGGTCGGTGGCTGACTATATCAGAGACTCGGTCTATACCGCGCCGGAAATAACGCAAAACTGTCTGAATATCGTTATTACCGATCTCTACGAGAATAATAAAGCGCACCTGTATTTTCATCAGTTGTTTCAAGACGCCTTTGAACGGGGCATGTCAGGCGCGATTTTTGCCGTAACGTCATCATTTAATGGAAATATCAATGATGTGTCCGGGAGTAATAATCAAAAGAACATTCCGGTAAAGAACGGGTCTTCGACGTTTTTTATTTTTATAGTCGGAGATACCGGCAGCGTACAAGCGTACAGCGAAGGGCTGGCGAGAGATTTCGAAATTAAAGGCATGATGAAAGGGACTGATTTTGAACTCTCTCTCTTTATAAACGATGCGTTGTATCAGGGTAAGCCATATCTCCTGCTGCCGTCTGGTCAAGAATTCACAAGAAGAGAAACCGTGTTTAATTCCGGCGATTATAAATATAAAAAAGTTAATCTTCGCAAGACAACCTTACTTAGTTGGGCGGAACGCGATACGCCGCCTAAAAGCGGTGAAGATGAAGAGCGGAGCGTCAAGTATGTTCTGCAGCGCTCTGATGCGGAAGCCTATCTTACAATCGGTGATAGCGGTTCGAGGTACATAGCCGCGCTGCCCGTTGAAAAAGGGGATATAACGGAATTTGAATACTCCGTGGATGTGCGCGTAGAATACTTTGACGGGGGAAAAAATACACGCGGCGAACCATCGGCGTTTGAACCGTACGCGAGACCCGTTGGAACTATCGTAACGGCGGCGGTCGACGTCGCGCCTGATGAACTGGAAGCCAGCGTAGACGCCGAAGTCGGTACTGACTATCTATACCTTCTCATTGAAACTAAAAACAAAAATCTCATACAAGGGTACTATAAGATAGGGTATACGGTGAGGTCCCACGGCAAAATCCCCGCATGGGTTTACGATAGAAGTGCTTCTGATATTGAAGAACTTGAAGCAAGCGTTGCCGCGGGCGGACAGATCAAAGTATTGCATCTTACTACCATTTATGGCTATATAAAAGAAGCGTTTAACAAGATACGAAACGCCAATAACGAGGTGTATTCCGGCGTTTTGTACCTTGTGAGAAAAAACTAATGAGAACCGGCGTTTGACGGAAGCGTATACGGACGGTAGAGCGCTGTACGTTCTTACACGAGGGGTTTATTGCGGAACCCCTCGCATATTATTTTGGAGGAGAAAGATTATGTTTGGAACTTATGTGAAAGATTCACTTAAAGCATTGCCATGGTTGATTTTGTTGCCGATTGGGGCATTTATACTGTACATTATTACTATTGATCCGAAAAATTTTAACGCCCTATTTATTGTTATAGGAGAAAAATCTTTCGGCGTATATATATGGGAGGAAAACGGACGGGATTGTATGATTCTAAGCGTCATCATCGCGATTATAATACATGCGCTCTGTGTAATAATTATTCCCGCCGCGTTAGGGGGAGCGAATGCCGCTTCAAAAAAAATGCAGTTCTATATGGGTTTTTTTATAACTCTTTTGTTTATGGTCATTCTGCCCATTGTATATACGATTGGATTCGGTCTTGATGCTGCGGCGTTTGGAGTACTTATCGCACTTCACGCGGTTGCTTTTCCGGTATCTTTCATAACAGGCGCGCTTTTTGTAACGCCCGCGTATGCACGGGCATTCTGGTTTACCTACCGGAAGTGATTGTTTGTATGCGGGAGCAGGAGCGCGGATTCGTGGTAATATGACGGAGATTTCCCATGCGGGAAACCTCCGTCGAGCGTAGGGTACTAATAAGGAGAGAACTATGTCAAAACTTCATATTATTGGGATAGGCGGAACGGGTCATAAACTCGTAACAGCCGTTATTCATCTCGCCGCAAGCGGCGCTTTTAAGGGAAATTTAGGCTCAAGCCACATTGACGTCATACGGATTATGACCATTGATGCGGATGTTTCAAATGGGAATCTGAAACATACAAACGTCGTATTAAGTTCGTATCAACGATTCTATAATGCGCTCAGTGCGGCGGGTAATGAACTTGGTCTCATAAGCGTTGAATCAATAAGTCCGTCGACCAATATAAGTCTTTACAAGGATGAAAAGAAAAGTATAAGCGAGGCTTTTAAGATACCGCAATACAGAGATAGCGATGATGATACGTTTATTCGCTTCCTTTATACGGATGATGAAATAGACGCTGAATTTAATCAAGGCTTTTATGGTCATACGTCCATAGGAACGCTGGTTGTTGAGAATATCTTGAGCCATGATGAAATCTGGCGGCAATTTAAAACGGAAATAAACGCAAACGATTTTGTCGTTGTCATGGGATCGATATTTGGAGGAACAGGCGCATCCGCAATACCTGTCGTGCTTGACGATCTTAAAGCGCACAAAAGAGAGGCTGATTTTAAATTCGCCGCTATTATATTGACGCCTTACTTCAAGGCTATTGGAGAAATAGCGGAAGAAGGAAGACTGCAACCCAATTCAAATAATTTTCAGGTAAAAGCAAAGACCGCGCTGTATTATTACTATGTTCAGGAACAGTATAAAAAGACGGATGCGTTATATGTTATAGGCGAGCCTGAGATAAACTTTTCAAACGAAGTTGCCTCGCGGGGTTCTGATAATCAGCGCAATAAAACGCATCCCATCGAACTTTTTGCGGCGATGTCCATCATTGATTTTGTAAAAGAAAACAATAACCGGCAAGACAGTAAAATCATCACAGCGCAAAGAGAAGCGAGCGGCAGCGAATACTATTATACATGGAAGATGATTCAGGATATTGATTCGGATTTGCCCTTGAAGATGCAGAAACTTATGAAGATCGCCGTATTTTACAATAAAATACTCTATGGGGAACTAAAAAATGGGACGGCTGCCGGCAGGTGGGAAAAAAACTATGACGGGGGCATACAGACCGATAAAGATGAGAATCAGAATTTCATATATGAAAATCTCCGCGGTTATTTAGAGCTTTTCGTAAAGTGGATGTACGATCTCCATAAAAAGAATTTAGATGACATTGACCAAAACACCGGTAGGATGAAATGGACGCCTGACGCCAGAGTCAAGCTCTTTAATGCGGGGTATCCTACACTTTTTGATAATATGCCGGTTGAAAATGGTGAAATTGATAATTTCAAGGAGTTGGTATATAACGATACAAATCAAAAACTTTCCGCTAAAATTTATAGCGATATAGCCGGTAAAAAACCGTTGCCTGTAGGCAACAGCGGCAAGCGTTTTCCCTCTTTATTTGTTACGCTAGGAGACTTAGTTACCAAACAGGAACTGAGACTTTTCGGCGGAAAAGCTAAAACAACGAGGGACGACTTTGTCATTGTCCCTTATTTGTCAAAAGAAAACGGCGTAACGTTTATCAAGCCCGATGCCGATCAGAATAAGCTGTGGTCAAAAAGCGAGCCTACGCTGCTTATAAATATTGCTGATGGGCTTCCTAATGTTCAGGGGGATAAATTCGTTGCAAGCGATGTGTCGATTCCTTCTCCATGGTCAATATTTATTGTGAATGAGCTGACGCTAGTCGAACCAAAGTTCGCGTCATTAAACAAGACCGCGTACAATCAATGGTGCGGACTGCTTACCCTTCTTGCGCTTAGAAAACTCAATCTATATGAACGTGCAGGGTTGCAGCTACGAGTATTGCGGCTGGGAACCGTGGGCGACGGAGAATTCTTAAATACCATGAAGGAAACGCTTATTCCTAATAGTTATATTTTTGATAATCCAAACTGGATTAATGCGTGCTGTGTTTCATTGTCCGATGGAGAAAAAGATGAAGTCATTGCTTTTCTTGCCCATAATACGATTGTTTGTCCTGCCTATTCGTATTCGGCTGCGATCAAGACAAAGCTGTATACGATGGCTCCGACAATAATTGACGAAAGCGGAAAATTTTTAAGTCCCGATAATTACTTTAAAAACCAAAGCCAATCTATGAACCGGGATGCGAAGTATGCGCTGAAATTGTTTTTGGATAAATTAAAAGCTTGTATTACAAAAGAAGCCACGCGAAATCAGCGGAGTATCATTAAAGCTCTTCAAAAGTTGGTGGAAAAGTTTATCGCAGATATTGGCAAAGTAACGCCGAATCATGATATCTCCCTAACGAGCAGCGGCGAAGTAGAAAGCGTGTATGACCTGTTTGACAAAGTAAGCATTACCAGCAACCGCACGGTAGAGCTGCCCTTCCTGTTAGCCGGTACGCGTGGACAAAGAGTAGCCCTCATCGGCGTTACTATTTGCGGGATCAGTTCTTCAAGCCAGCAGGCGTCAACTATCTTTATTACCGATACTATGTTGTATAATCAGATACATGCGGCAAATATACAGGAGTATTCAGGCAAAACAATAGATGGCGTTACGCTTATGTATGAAAACGACCTGCTTGGTGACTCGATGGTAATGATTAATAAAGGTAGCGAGGCTGTTTTTCACACGCTGCCGAATCGTTCTATTGATGATTATGAGGTTATATGGCCCATACATGAAAAACTTCTTGAATGGTATACCATGGAGCAGATTAATGATATGCTTTCTATCCGCGCTGACAATGAAAAAGTAACCATTACGCTGGGACTCGCATTGAGCGACGCCATGGGAAAACATTCTGTAACAAAAGAATATACCATTAAGAAGATTAAAAGCGGCGCAGATTCTGACGACAATGACCGCAGTGAGGGAACAGGAATATGCTTCATTTTTGATAAAAACTATGTGCCGTTCTGGGCGGCGTGGCCGTATGCGGAAATACTTGACAGAAACGGCGAAAATACATGGCAGCGCTATAATTTCTTTTGCGTAGAGCCTAACTTCAGAGGAATTCCAGTATTGGAAATCGAACCTTTTTTTACAACTAATAATTACCTGTTAGGACAACAAAAACTTTCCACTGTCAGCAGCGTAGTTAATGATATATATTACAGGCGATACAGAGCGCTTCCCGTTGCATTAAAGTTAAAACAAAAAATAAGCGCACATAGTTCTATCTATATGGGGGCTGTTTTTCTTGCTGAGCCTAAAAAAGTTCAGCCGGGAAGTATAGTATGGAACATAGGGTTTGATTTTGGCACAACAACATCGACGGCATTTTATACCACCGACAATAGCGGGTCTCTCCCTGCTTTTATACAATTAAACACGGAATATCATTGGGTGGACGGAAGCAGTGAACCTCAAAAACGTGAGATAAAAAATGATATGGTGATTCTCAGCAATACGGGTGATAAAAGAAATGTAGAGAACTATTTCATAGACCCGCACTATTTAAGGCAGAACGGCTATGCAACTACCTATGAGAAAATGGATACGACACGGGATTCCGCGTCGCCTACTATTTTTGAAACGGGGCGTATTTTCTGGCATAACTTTGAAAATTTTAGAATATTAAACAGTACCGAAGGGAGACGCGATAGGCTTCTTACCAATATCAAATGGGAAACCAATCTCTCGTATGCCGGCAAGTATCTCAATCAGTTATTGACCCACATAGTTTATAATGCGGCGGAAAAAGGCGTGCGGAAAATAAACTGGTTTTTCTCGTATCCAACTGCGTTTAGTCAGGGGACAAAAACAGATTTCGGTACCAGTCTTAACGCCATTATTACAGGACTCCGCAGTGATACCGGTATTGATATTGTATTCAACGAGAGAAATCTTATTACAGAAAGTATTGCGGCGGCTTTTTACTTCCGAAATAGAAACTCAAGACAGACGATTTTTCTTTGCGTTGATATAGGGGGAAATACAAGCGATATTTCACTCTGGATCAAAACAAAACACGTCTTCCAAACCTCTATCCGTTTTGCATCCCGTGATATGTTTGTTGCTCCGCTTGAAAAACTGTTAGAAATAAAGAGTGTAATGGATGTGGTGCGTACCGATAGAATTGAAGATGGAATTCATACCATGCTGGAATATGGAGGAAGAAATACAGAATATTCAAGAGATAAAATTAAATATTTTATCGAGACCGTTCTGTTTGAATATTATAGTCTTTTTAAGAATAGGCTTGATAGTCTTGAAGGCGATGATAAACAAGCTTATAAAAATTTCAAGCACAGCGTATTTATCGCGTATTCGGGGTTAATATATTATTTAGCAAATGCTATTGCGGCTTTGTTGAATTCGGACGATCCTGACAAGAAAATTGATAATGATATTACGCAAATTGTTCTTGGGCTGTCTGGAAAAGGTTCAAAACTAACGGACTGGATACGCGCATACTGTTCAACTATTTATGCTGAAGCTCAAAACCTTATAGCGGAGAAAACGATAAGCACCACATATCCCAATGGCATACAAATCAGATTCCTTGATCAATTTTCTCCGGACTCGGCAAAAACCGAGACGGCGATAGGTATGATATGCGATGTGGATACTAACGGCAATCAAAAAAACACCATTAAACTCGCCGATCCCGAAGTATTTATCGGGTGCAATATTACCGTAACGCAGGGGGATGTAGCGCATAGCTATAAAAAAGACGTCTTTGTTGATGTGTATAATGACGGATTTTTTATAAATCCAAATATATTAAGCATAACGATAGACAGGGAACTTTCGGAATTCGGTGAATTCTTGGACTTCTTTAATCGAATTGCGAGTAAAACGCGTGGAGATATGCCTATTATACAAAGAGGATGGTTTGAAAGAGAGAGACAAACGCTCTGGAATCAAATAAGAACAGAGATTGAAAGAGTATTGCAAACTGAAAATCGTTTTGATCCTCCGTTTATTGTTATGCTTAAAGTGTTTCTTGATGAATTCAGTAATTCGGGATATAAATCATAATACCCGTTCCATAAAATATGATACTATTTTTTAAGGGGAACCTATATGAAAAAGACTAAAATTACAAGCCTCGCTCTAGTACTTGTTTTTGGATGTTTATGGATGGCAGGCGCTGAAACCGAAGGGACTGATGATATAGTCAAGAAACAGGAAGCTGCAATAGCCGAGTTGGAATCGTATATCGGAGGAGGCGCAGAAAAGGATTTTACTGAATCTGATAAAAAAAAACTTACCGGCATAAGGGAAAAGGGTAAGAATGCGATTGACAAGGCAAAAGATAGTGAAGCGATACAAAAAGCTCTCTCAAATGCAGAAAATGAGATAGATGCTATTTATGGAACAATTCTTGATGTAAGAAAAAAAGAGGCGCAAGATACGTTACATGACTATTTTGGAAAACAGAAAGCGGCGAAAGATTTCACCGGAAATCAGTGGAAGAACCTTATTGCTATAAAGGAAGAAGGACGTGAAAAGATTGGAGCGGCAAAAACTGTTGCGGAAATGAGCAATGCTTTAGATGCCGCAATGACGGCAATAGACAGTGCGCTGACAGATACAGAGATGGCTGAAGCTGCTTCTTCAGCTTTAGCGGCTGCTAAGAAACAACTTAACGGTGTGGAAGGCAAAATTCAGAAAAAATATAAAGAGTTGTATAAAATTGGTACAGAGTCCTATATTGCTGCCAGCAATGCCCAGACAAACAAAGATTGGACGGCAGTAACAGCCAACGTTGAGAAAATTAATACCGTAGTTGCTGATATACGTAAAGTAGCGGATACTGAAAAGAGATTTCTTGCTCTGCTGATCATGCTCATAGCGGTAGGGAGTATCGCTTCCGCCTCTCTTGTCATAGCTATACTATCTCTTATAAAATCTACAGCCGACAATAAACGGCTCCAAGCCGCACAAGAAGCATTAGAAGGGATAGCTAGTAAAATGGATACCTTGCTCATCATGTACAAAGATCAAGGTAAAACGCTGACGTATATTGAAACAGCGCCGAATCAAATTCGAAAGCTTGAAGAAAAACTTGAAGAAAGATTTGATGGAGTAGAGAGGAGCGTTTGGGATATTGATACCTGTATTAGAGATATTAACGTAGATTTGAAAAATAATAAAAGACAGCCGGAAAGCTTCTCGCCTCTCACAGAAAAAACGCCGGGTTTTACCAGCGATCCGGTTTCTGCCTTTAATATTTGGGCAAGTAATCCGATAAGCAGGCTGCCGGATAATTTCTATTATTTAGAACATGATATGCGGGTAAGAAGAGAGCAATCTCTTACACCGTCTGCAACAGAGACTAGATGGATTTCAAATAAAGACGCCAGTAAGACCGGTAAGAAATATCTTTTCCCAAATCCTAATTTCTTTGATCAAATGACCGATATAAGTGAGCTTTATATCATGGATCTAACAAAGTTAAGACCCAGAGGACAAAACAGAATCACAATAACAAAGCCCTGCGAAATGTCCGGCAGCGGCTATATCAACTACCATGGAGAATTAACATTACTCTAGGAGCGAATACGCTTGTTTTTAGTAATTTAAAGGCGTTTTATGACATTTCAGGACATTCTGATTAAAATAAGAACCCTATCAAAGGATAAATCAAAATCTGATTTTGAAGACAGCATAAAAGAACAGTTGGGCGCCTTTGGGGGCGAATACGAAGAAAAAGTTAATTTATTACTTAAAGCCGTTAATGCAGGATATTTCGATAGAGTGAGGGAAGCATCGGAACATGAAAAAACAATACAGACTCTCGAATTCTCGGGACTGATACAAAATTTTCAGGATAAAAACAGCGTAACATGGGAAAAAGCCGCTGAAACCGTATCATATCTGGCAATGCTTTTAGGGCAAGAAATGCCTAGCATTGATGCTCATAGAACTATACTGCCTGTAAAACAGTTGAAAAAATATGAAGAACTTGAGGAACGCCTGAAGAAGATAGAAGATGATATCCAAAATAATAGAGAAATATCAAGAAATGCCGTATCTGCTACACTCAATAGTAATACTATTGAGGAACGATTGGAAAAGATAGAAAGTAATATTTCCAATATAAAAAATACCATATCTACGCTCAATAATATTATTAACAATAGACTTGTGAATCTTGACGCATGTATTAAAACTATTGAGGAACGTCTAAAAGATGTAGAATATGATATTCAGAATAGTAATAAAGAAACAAGACATACGGTTACTACTATTAACAAATGGATTCCGAATATTGAGTCACGTATCAAAACTATTGAGGTAGGTCTAAAACATGTAGAATATGATATACAAAATAGTAATAAAGAATTGATAAACGATATATCTATAATCAATACTACTATTAACAACAGCCTTCTGAATCTTGAATCGCGTCTCAACAGTATTGAGGAATCAATGAGAAAATCAGAGTTTGCTCGCCCAAATCAAAACCAAGAGAACATCACGTTAGAAATTAGAACATTAACAGCACAAATTCAACGTATTAGCGAAGCTGCCGATAAAACAACACGCCATCTAACTAGTATTAATACCCGTGTGAAAAACCTTGAAGACAATGCAAACATGGCGGAACCGGTTTTTCCCAAGAAAATCAGTGAGCCGCCGAATAGTATGAGCACCGTTAATAAAACTGATACTACTATTTCCGCTTTTAATGCGTGGGCAGCCAACCCGGGAACTAAACTGCCCAACGAATTTTATTATTTAGAACATGATATGCGGGTAAGAAGAGAGCAGCCTCTTACACCGTCCGCAATGGAGACTAAGTGGATTTCAAATAAGAACGGTAGCAAAAAATATCTTTTTCCAAATCCAAATTCCTTTGACCAAATGACCGATATAAAGGAGCTTTATAACATGGATCTAACAAAGTTACGGTCTAAAGGGCAGAATAAAATTAGAATAACGGAACCCTGCGAGATGTCCGGCAGCGGTTTTATCAATTATCCGGGAGAATTAACATTATTGTGAAAAACACAAGGAGTATTTATGTCAGAACAAATAATTGTTATCTATGCGTTGTGGTTTCTTTTATTATATATACTGCCGGTTATTTATTTTTCTAAAAAGACAAGAACAACACAGGAACTGCTCGATCTCTCAGGATTGAAACTTGCGCCGGTGATCGATAAAAATCAAAACGTTATTAAAATGAATAGCAATTTTAATGATTTTGTAAACAAACAATCTAACATCATGAAAAACAATTTTATCATTGAAATATTAGGACGTATGTGTACAGACGCCAAAGTTGGAAAGAAAGTGAATCAAAACGCATATATATCAAACTATAAAGAAAAGTGCGATAAATTTGTAGCATACGTATTTTTTCTCATGCATATCCCGTTTATAGCCTCATTGTATGTGATGTATGCGGGAGTGATTGCGGCATCTACGAAAACCAGCTTGTTGTCTTTTTTGTTTATGATACATACCTTTTGCTTTATATGTATCCTGTTGCTAAAAAGACACGCGGATAGCAAAGTCGCGCTATTTACCGATGCCTTATATACGCGCTGGTATGATAAAATTGCGAACTTTGACTTAATTACGATAAAAGAGTTGAGACCCGCCGTGTTAAATGCCTTGAAATCGGAAGACACTAACCGGCTACTGTCCGCTGTAAACATATTTTCAGCAACGAATACTAAACGATGCGATATGCTTTTGCAAAGCACAACGGATATGACGGCAAAATTAGATGAATTTATCAAGCTTCAAAGCGGTACGGAGGTTATAACATGGCAAAACATTACCGGTTTCTTTAATGATGCTCTGAAAAAAATAAACGAACTGAATAGTACTTTGAGCGTTATATGCGAACATATTAACGCTATAATGCCGAAATGTACCGAACTTGCAGACAAAACAAAAGTCGACATTAACGCGATGAATAAAAATGCCGCCCTTTTATTGGAACTAAAACAGCTTCTTTCCGCCTATAAAAGCGATGCATTTTCTGTTGAATTACACCATCTGGAACGGATAACGGACTCGCTCGAACATACTATCAGCGGTACTTTTACCTCTATTGACACTATAATCAAGAAAAACGCTGATGACTTACGTTCAAGTTATGATAAATTCTTTGCAATTTGTGAAACATTCAACGAAGCTGTTTCTATTGACTTTGAGCGTGATACAATAGAAGCTTTACATACTCTAAACGATTCTTTCTCCCAAGAACTAAAAAAACTTGGAAAAACCAATGCGGAACTAGAAGCGGTAATCACAGAAACCTCGAATTCAACGAATAGACTGTGCGATTCTGTATATGATTTTACACAATTTACTCTTGCTCCGAATTTTATGAATAAAATACGGAGTTATGTTAATTTCACCCAAAAACTCAATGATGCCCATGCAAAATTATCTTCCTATGAACAACTCGCTACACTGTATGAGCAAAGCAGCGCTGTATCTGTTCAAGCAATGGCGGAGCAACTGCAAAAACTGCAAAGCGATGCGGAACGTGTTGAACAGGCGCCGGTACAAATCTTTGATCTTCAGCAACGTATAAACGAGGTTAAATCTAGTATCGAAAGTATTGATTATCGTATACATACTATCGACGGACGTTTGAATACTATAGAAACTGCCCCTGCTCATGAAAAGAAGCGCGCTTCTTCCGGCGATTCTGGCGGTACGGATGCTATTGTTGCTGAATTTAACGCATGGGCGGCAGCCAAGGCGGGGACAAAACTTCCGCTTGATACGTTTTATTATCTGGTGGGTGATTTTAAGATAAAAACAAAACAGAACCTTCTCGAATCTTTTGCGGAAACAAAATGGATTTCAAACAGAAAAGGCGGTAAAAAATATATCTTTCCAAACCCGCATTATTATAATAACGTAACACATATACGGGAGCTGTATACAAAAAATATAATAAAATCTGACGGGGAAAACAGGATTGAAATAATAAAGCCATGTGAAATATCTGATAACGGTTATATCAACAATCTGGGCGAATTGAACGTCATGTTACATAAGGATGGATTATGATATATATAGCAGTTATTGCTTATATTGTTGTTGTGTTGTCAGGAGTTGCGGGATTAGTTCTTGATTACCTATCAATCATAAAGCGGACGGCGCCTCATGCGCCCCTTCTTTCAAAAATTGTTACTTTTTTAATTCCGCGCGCTCCTATCCTGTCAAGACTCTTTGATCTTGCAAATATTCCGCTTGCTGTGTTAACGGTATCTTCGTGCGCGCTTGCGCTCTTGCTTGAAAGTAACGGTATGACAGTGCTGATTCTCAGTGGAATTTTTGTTATTATTTCATGTATTACCGGAAAAATCCGGGAACATGTCTTTTCACCTGTTGTATATGATGATAGCGCTTCGCCCGCATGGGAATATAAAGCCGATTTTGCGTATATTGACACGGATCACGAAATAAGAAAAATCAATGCAACGCTGTTATCCGCTATCTCCGAAACAGAAGAACGCTTTCAGAAACAGGCGAATGGGACGACAGCCGCTCTGGATTACGTGAATGAAGCTATCAAAACCTATCTAGCGCTCCAAAAAGAAGAGTGCTCTCACCTGCTTACAGAAAAAAAGCGCTGTGAAGCGGCGTTTAATGCGCTCGGCGTTGCGGCGCATACCGTTAAAACCAGCTTTGAACAATTCGCTTCTAAATTAGATTATTCCGCAGCAGCGCTTCGCTATTGCGGCGAGAGTGAAGCGCTGCTTAAAGATATCCATCTTTCTTTTAAGGATTCTTTCGCTCAAAACCGTATGGTCGATGAAGAACTTATGAAGAACATAGACGCTATTCTCTCAAATTTACATGCGCTGACCTTTAAGTGCGCCGCTATTCAATCCTTTCCAAAAGCGTACACCGATGCCATAGGCAACTACTCAGTAAAAATGGAAGCGGCTCTGAAATCCTTTGAAGACAACAACAAGACAAAACAAGAAACTATAGCGACCATGTGCGGTGAATGTGCGCGGATCGTTAGCGGCGAATATGAAGAGATGCGCCATATTCTCCAAGCCGTTGCGAAATATCTCCATAAAAATACGTTTGTTCTTACAAAGATTCTGGAGACGTATAAGAACGCAGGCTTACATAAGCGCGAGTTGGAAGCGCTGATACAGCAGTATGAATAAGGGAAACGTATATGTCCATATATGTCGCTCTGTCAGGTAAAATCTATACGGCGGCGGATACGCCGTTTACGAGTGAAGACGGGAGCGACCTTTACACCGTAGTCGAAGATGGCGACGTGGTAGCCGCGATATACAAGCCGGATACACGGACGGCGGAAAAAGAACAGAAATTGCTTGCAATGACCGCGCTGCGTTTTCCTGACATGAAACAATACGCATGGCCGCTTGATGTGGTATACGAGCCTACGCAGTGGACGTTTGCCGGCTATGTTATGCCTAAAGCAACGGGTAAAGAGAACGTATCGACTATCTTCGATACATGCGCGGGGAAACCGTGGTCATTCTTCGTTACCATAGCAAAGAACACCGCGAGAGCGGTTCGCGATTTGCATAAGGAAGGGCAGATTATCGGGCGCCTGCACGCCGGACAGATACTCGTTGATCCGGATACCAGACGTATTACCGTAACCGGCGCGGATTCCTTTCATATCACAGACAAAACCGGAAACGTGTTCCCGTGTGAATCACACGCGGCAACGATCAGTACGCCGGAGCTTCAGGGGGAACAAAAAGCATGGGAACCGCTGCCGGTATGTACGAAAGAACAGGATGACGCGGCATTGGCGACGCTGATTTTTCGTTTGCTGATGAATGGAGCGCATCCTTCCATTTCTCCCACAGATATAACCGTTGATATACCCGCGTATGCGCCCCTGTTCGCTTCTTTACCGGCTGAAATACACACGTTATTCCGCGGGGCTTTTATTGAAGGGCGTACTGAACCGGCAGAGACGCCTTCAGGAGACGCATGGTATGCCGCGCTTGAAAGACTCCTAAACGGTCTGACGCTCTGTGTGAACCGTACCAATCATTACTATGCCGGCGGAGCGGCTGCGTGTCCGTGGTGTACGATTGAAAAAAACGGACGGCTGCCGCGCCAAAAAGAACCCGTTCCCGCCCTACCCTCCTCGCAGCCGCATGTTCAGCAACCGTGTGATGACGCCGCTGTCCGTATCAGTAAAGGCATAGCCGCGCTTCTTATTACCGCACTTATAACAGCCGTCATTGTTTGTATCGTGTATGCGGTAAAATGGTATGGTAAGGGCGATCTTTTATACGCGGAGATAGCGGAAAAAGAAAGCGCATTGTATGCCCTTCAGTCGCGCTTACGCGATGCCGAAGCCGAACTAACCGCTGTCCGCGCGCAATTAAGCGATGCTGAAACCGAACTAACCGGTATTCGTACTCAAGTATCTACGCTGCGCGATGACTTGGAGAACGCTAACGCTCAACTAGATACTACTCAACGTGAATTAGCGGACGCTACGAATACGGCGAACCGGTTTTTGGCAACATATCCCGCCTTTTCAATAACCCGCATACGGGTATTCAATCAGGGGGATAACCCCGGCGATGCTATTATCTCGTCACGGTCAACCTATTTGTATACGGAGATTAGGTATGAATCGTTTCTTTCCAGCGCGAGAACGTATGAGCTTTATATAAAAATCTTTCATCCGAATGGCGCGCTCTCTACCGGAACATCTTCGCCGGACGGGTATAGTTTTAGTTCTTCCTTTTATATTAACGCGGGCAGCGGTACGGAGCGTACTACCGGCTGGGGTGGCGCAACGCCGGGACATTGGCGCAGAGGAACATACCGCATAGAACTATGGTACAAAAACAGCCGCATGGCGGAATCAACGTTTACCATACAATAGCGGAATTCAGCGCAGCCGTGAGGCGCGCCCGCTTGAAACGCCGTCCCTGAACCGCGTTTCAAGCGGGCGCCGGCATGAGTACCCGCTCTTCGCCGCATCCAATGGGGTTTCCCTGCTTCAATATGTCCGCCTGCTGTTTCCCCTGTACGTCTCTGTTTGTGTTTACAGAAAATCCATGTATTGCCATATCGCGCGGATACAACGAAACAGAGATGTATAGTATGTTTCCTATACGTTCATTTTTGTCACGTATGTTGCGCGCCATGTTTCACAACAAGGTAACGGCGCCCTTACGCACACCTTTTTTACATCATCCGGTAAACATATATCCGCATAATAAACAACGCGGACGTCATGTTCTTTTTGGCGCAATGAAAGCGGATAACGCTCTACAGTACAGCGTCGACAATCTGTTGCGCGTAGTCGACTACATACTACACGTATTCGACTTCATGAAGCGCGTAGTCGACTTCACGCGACTCGTAGTCGACTACATACTGCGCGTAGTCGACTACACGCGACTCGTAGTCGACTTCATACTACACGTAGTCGACTTCACGCGATTCGTAGTCGACTTCATACTGCGCGTAGTCGACTTCATACGACTAGTAGTCGACTTCATACTGCACGTAGTCGACTTCACGCGACTAGTAGTCGACTTCATACTGTGCGTAGTCGACTTCATGCTATTCGTAGTCGACTTCACTCGACTCGTAGTCGACTTCATACTGTGCGTAGTCGACTTCATGCTGTACGTAGTCGACTTCACGCTATTCGTAGTCGACTTCATACTGCGCGTAGTCGACTTCACGCGACTCGTAGTCGACTTCATACGGCGTGTAGTCGACAATCTGACGTGCGATGAGACGTACGCGCCCGCTCCTTGCATAGATAGTGAGCGCGGTCATACCGTAACAAAGCGGGCGATTCCCCATAATGAGGGGAAAACGGATGCCTAGACCCTCTCTTCTCTCTCCTTGTCAAAAGGTACGGAATATGGCATAATTCGTTATGGAAATCCGTTCACTATTCCGTATGCTATCCCCTCTTGATCTCCGGTATTCATGTTCAGACCATCTATTGTGTGACGCGCTCACGCCCTGTATGTCAGAGGAACCGTCTATGAAGGCGGAGAGGGACACGGTGACGCCCGCGGCGCGGGACGGGGCGGAATGGCTTGCAAAGACGCGCCGGAACGCGATGACCGTACAAACGTTATAATCAGCGATGTATTTCTCATACCTTACAGGAACAGAGAGAGAGAACATACAAGGAGGAAAAACATGTTTACCGAAGCTTATTCGTATGACGATGTGCTTTTGGCGCCCGGGTATTCCGGCATTCTGCCGAAAGACTGCGATGTGCGGACTACATTGTGCGCGGATGTGAAACTGAACGCGCCTATCATTTCAGCGGCGATGGATACGGTTACTGAAGAACGGCTCGCCATAGCCATTGCCCTTGAGGGCGGGAGCGGCGTCATTCACCGCAACTTGAGCCCTGAACGGCAGGCGCAGCAGGTCGCCACTGTCAAACGGTACCTCAACTGGATCATAGATACGCCGGTAACGGTGGGCGCGGACGCCCTGGTTAAGGATATTAAGGCGATGATGGAGCGGTTCAACGTGTCCGGTATGCCGGTTGTCGATAAGAACGCTACGCTTCTCGGCATCATCACGAGCAGGGACTTGCGTTTTTGTAAAGACGACAGCCTTCCGGTTATTGCGGTGATGACGCGCAAGGTCATTGTTGAGGAAGGCGACCCGTCCGTTGCAAGCGCGAGGGAAAAATTCGATAAATACCGCATTGAGAAGCTGCCGGTGATTGACGGGCAAGGGCGGCTCACCGGACTCATCACGGTGAAAGATATGGAGAAACACGCTAATTTCCCGCGAGCGGCAACCGATAAAACAGGGCGGCTCATTGTCGGCGCGGCGGTTTCCCCGCAGGATAGCGCGGCGCGTATGCCCCTTCTAAAAAACGCCAAAGTCGATTACGTCGTGCTTGATACCGCGCACGGGGATTCGAAAAACGTATGCGATGCGGTAAAAAGCATAAAAGACGCTTTCGGCATACCGGTTATTGCGGGAAACGTCGCCACAAAAGCCGGTACGCGGCGGCTCATCGAAGCCGGCGCGGACGCCGTTAAGGTGGGCGTCGGTCCCGGTTCAATCTGCACCACCCGTATTGTCGCCGGCGTGGGCGTGCCGCAATTTACCGCGGTATGGGACTGCGCCGAGGAAGCGGCGGGCAGCGGTATTCCGGTCATTGCGGACGGCGGCATTAAATTTTCGGGCGACATCGCCAAGGCGGTCGGCGCGGGCGCGGACGTTGTGATGATAGGCAACCTGTTTGCCGGCTTAAAGGAAGCGCCCGGGCGGGAGATCATCTACGACGGGCGCATTTACAAAGAGTACCGGGGCATGGGAAGCCTCGGCGCCCTTAAAGACGGATCGGGCGACCGGTACCAAATCTCCAAAGATGAAAGCCCGGTGCCGGAAGGCATCGAAGGGCGGGTGCCGTATAAGGGGGAACTGCGGGAGTACCTGCACCAACTGGTATCCGGTCTACGCAAGGGCATGGGGTATTGCGGGTGCAAGAATATCGCCGAGTTGAAAAGCTACCGGACATTCGTGAAGATTACGGCTGCGGGTCTTAAAGAAAGCCATACGCATGACGTCGCCATCATGCAAGAAGCGCCGAATTATTCGAGGGGGTAAGCTCATGCCTATAGCTCAGTATATACAAAACAGCCTCGCGTCATCTTCCGCGATTAGAAAGTTGTTTGAAGAAGGCGCGGCGTTAAAGAAGCGGTACGGCGCGGACAAGGTGTTCGATTTTTCCATCGGGAATCCCGATGTTGAGCCTCCGGCGGCGTTTCACGAGGCGTTGACGCGCCTTGCCCGCGACGATGCAAAAGGCTCGCACGGGTACATGCCGAATGCGGGCTTTCCGGATGTGAGAGAGCGCATAGCGCGTAAAGCGGGGCGCGAGCATACGGTCGACATAGACGGCAGCCATGTCGTGATGGCGGTTGGAGCCGCGGGCGGCTTAAATGTTGTGTTCAAAACCATTCTCAACACCGGGGACGAAGTGATTGTGCCAACGCCGTTCTTCATGGAGTACCGCGCGTACGTATCGAATCATAACGGCATACTCGTTGAAGTTCCCGCATCAGCGGATTTTAACCTTGATGTCAGCGCGATACGGGCGCGGCTCACGCCGAAAACAGCGGCGGTTCTCATCAATTCGCCGCATAACCCGACCGGACGCATCTATCCTGAAAAGACGCTTGCCGCGCTTGCCGCCGCGCTTACGGAGCACGGCGCGTCATGCGGGCGCTTCCCCTACCTTGTCGCGGATGAGCCGTACCGTGAGATCGCGTACAATACGGCGGTACCGCCCGTGCTGTCCGTATACGGCGAATCCATTGTCGTTTCTTCTTACTCAAAGAATCTCTCGCTGCCCGGCGAGCGTATCGGGTATATTGCCGTGGGCCCGCATATTTCCCATAAGACCGATGTGATGAACGGCTTGATCTACGCCACCCGCGTTCTCGGTTTTGTGAACGCGCCCGCGCTCATGCAGCGCGTTGTCGCGGAACTCACCGGCGCGCGGGTTACTGTGGACGTGTACGCCCGCCGGCGCGATGCGTTCAAACAAGTTCTCGACAGCGCGGGGCTTACCTACGCGGAACCGGAAGGGGCGTTCTACCTGTTCGTCAAAGCGCCGGATGCGGCGGGCGGCGATGACGCGCGATTCTCGGATCACCTCAAGAAGCATCTGATACTCGGCGTGCCGGGCACAAGTTTCGGCGCATCGGGCTGGCTGCGTTTTGCCTATTGCGTGGATGAAACCATCATCCGCGCATCGGCGGACTCCTTCAAGAAAGCGATGGAAACGTTTCCGGCTTCTTGAGCCGCCCTCGTTATTGATGGGCGTCTTCATATCGCAATAATAAAAACACTGGGAGGCGATCTACCAAGAAAGCCTCTCAAACACTTTCCTGTGATTGAATAAGTTTTTCGAGAAAGAACAAGTCCGCCGAAATTACCCATGTCGCCACAAGCTGTCCCAATCATCCATTGCTATCCGGTCATACCTAGAAGTTCAAACTCGTCTATCTCAAGACAATCATAATGAGTTCTTTTCGTTTTTTATTTTGTATACGGTCGATTTGAACGTCTTTACCGTAATCAAGCCGCATGGACGGGTTCATATGCCGGACGTTTGAACGCCTTCTTCTTGTAAGCCCAGATAGCTCCGCCAGAACGCTTCAGTGATATACTGGTGGTAGTTTTCATGATACTGCGCTGCGATTTTCTTAAACTGTAAGCCGAAAGACCATACCAACCTCAAGAGCCGCACGGTAAGCCTTATACCAGTAAACACGCTTTTCTGTACGTCCTTCGCCGCGTACCGTTGAACGTCCTGAAGCACGGCGGCGGGGTCAACGCTTCCAAGCCATTCCATTCCCCGGCAGTAATCTTCTACCGCCTTCATCATCAATTCCGCGTCGTTAAACCTGAAGAACACGATTCTATGCAGTATCTTGATAAAAATATGCGCCTGAAAATATAGCTTCCCACAGCCCCGAAAAGCGGAATCTCTGTGCCTCGTTGCTACAACGAGGCGGTTACGTATAGAATAGTAATCTTTCCAGCCGGTACGCTTTGCGTCAAAGGTTTCATGCCGGACGCAGATGCCGCTTACGACGACTTTCTCAAGCCCTTTGTTTCTTAAACCCCAATCGGTATCATCATATTGAAAAAAAAGCGGTAAAGCTAAATTGGCGCGTAGCGTATCTTCAAGCCGGAAACAGCAATACCACCACGCGCAATAATTTATCGG
Organism: Treponema sp.; assembly: GCA_031276815.1. Classification (GTDB taxonomy): domain Bacteria; phylum Spirochaetota; class Spirochaetia; order Treponematales; family Breznakiellaceae; genus JAIRKH01. Next base: position 34,288 of record JAISMJ010000093.1, on the reverse strand, counting down.
CTTTTCAATCTCATTGAGGACTATTGCTCTGATAGTAGTAAGATCATAGCCGTGTTTATGCTGTACAATTTCAGCAGGTTTTATCATTTCTCCCGATGTATGCTGGATATGCGGCGTATCCATCCTAATCATCGCGCCGCTTATCACGATGTTTGAATGTTCTTTTCTCAGCAACCGGAGAAACGTATAGGTACGCGCTATCACGTCGTGCGTAAAAAAAATATCATCATCCATAAGAACGATATGCGTCAGGTTGTACCGATCTTTATCGGCAAGCGCCTCAATCATACAGCGCGAGAAACCGCCGGAACCGCCGCTATTGATATTGGGAAAGAGTTTTATTGTTTCACTCTCAATTTCTTCTTTTTTCAAGGTCTGACCGTTATCGGCAATGTACACGCGCACATGATCGTTCAGAATGGAGTGGTTATTGGAAAAGATCGTTTCATTAAGCATAGCCATATTCGCTTTGATATACTGTTCGCGTTTATAGGCGCAAATGGCAAGCGCAAGGTTAACCTCCGGCAGCGATTCTTCATCAATACTTGTGCAATACGCGCCGCCGTACAATTCCGAGTGTTCAAAAGCCCTTATTGTAAACGCAAGTAGCTCGCACTCGCACTCGGGATAGACGATTTCACATTCCGTAGTTTCCTGCACGGAAAACGTCTTTTTATCTAATGTTCTTTTAACGAAACTATTTTTTTGCATGTTCCACACGGCTTTTAAGCCGTGAAGAATCTCAAAGCCAAGGAGGGTTACTTCAAACCGCCCTTTTGCGGTTAATGCCAAAGAAACGGTACCGATATCCGTATATTTTTTCCATTTCTTCAAGGCAAAACTATTGTAATACGTTGTAAACGCCACCTCTCCTTGAGCATAAACACCCATATTTTTTTTCTGAAGTTTAATGTCCCTATCGGATGCGCGTATATAAAGCCTGTCTGGTATTTCAGGAAGCTGGAGGTTTTGTACTATCATGATTCGCTAATTTTTCAAAAAGATCATACACCCTGTCCATCATCTTGTCAAAATCGAACTCTTCGTATACCCGCTGTCTGGCATTTATTCCCAAGCGGATGCGGAGTTCGTCATCGTCAATCATGCGCTGAATGGCGGAGGACAGAGCGGGTACATCGTTTACCGGCACGGTTAAACCGGTCTTTTCGTGAATACTCACCAGAGGCACCCCTGTGGGCAAGTTGGTATTGACGACAGGTTTACCATAGAACATGGCTTCCATTTGTGCAAGCCCAAAGGCTTCGACCTGGGCGTTAGACGGGAACACAAACACATCACAATCGGCATACGCGGCTTTTAGCTCCTCAAAAGGTAGATAACCGAGGAAATGAATAGTGTCACTCAACCCCTCCGACTCGGTGCGGAACTTTAAATCGCCCTCCAAGGTGCCGCTTCCAACAATGAACAATTCCGCTTTTCGGACAGTCCGCATTGCCTGAATGAGTATATCAATGCCTTTGTAATATACAAGCCTGCCCACAAACAACAATTTTTTATGCTGCGTATCTGACATTTTATTTGTTAAATAATGGTTGATGCCGACCTGCTCGTAATCAGAAAATTTCAACCCAAAAGGGATTATCTTGCATTTTTCCCTATGCGGTCTTAAAAAAGCTGAACTGTCTATATGAGCCTGCGTTGCCGTCACGATGACATCCGCCCGCTTTAAAAACCACTTCAGGATTGGTTTTATGATTTTTAACAGTTTCCGCTGACTTATGATATCGCTGTGCCACCATACAACGATTTTTCCTCTGTATCCCGAAAAGAGACAGGCTATATCCGCCAGCGGAAAAGGCGTATGAAATAGTAAAATATCGTGCTGTCTCGATAATTTCCACAATTTAAATATAAAATCAAACGATACAGGCATCGAATAAAAAATACCGAGACTTGCGGAGCGGATTATCTGGACATTATTCACAGTCGTTTTTTCCGCTTTACCTTTGCTCTGGCATACCAGTACCTTCATATCGCTTTTAGTATTGAGACCTTCGGCTATATTCTGAACGACCCTTTCAACGCCTCCCACCCACGGCGCGTAAAATTTATTAATTTGAAGAATTTTAATTTTTTTCATTACATAAATCCGTATAAATTGTTATGAGTTTTTCGCCCGCGTGTTTCCAAGAATAATCTAAAACCCGTCGCTTTCCCCGAGACGATAAGTCTTCGCGGAAGTTCTTATCATTATACAGTTTATGGATGTCGGCTTCAATGGACTCGATATTAAGAGGATTTACCAGTAATGCCGCGCCTCCGGCTATTTCTCTCAAGGAAGAGCTATCTGAAGTAATCACCGGCGTTCCGCAAGACATGGCTTCAAGAATAGGCATTCCAAAGCCCTCATAAAGCGAAAGAAAACAAAAAGCTAGAGCGCCGCTTAATAGAGCCGGTATATCATCTTTTTCGACATAACCAGTAAAAATAATTTTCCCCGCACAAGACAACCGGTTCCCCCTTTCAAAGATACTTTCATAGCGCCAGCCTTTCCCTCCCGCAATCACAAGCTGCGGACCTGCTTTTCTACCACGCATAAAATGGGCAAAAGCCGCAATTAAACGCTCAAGATTCTTCCTCGGCTCCAAAGTACCTACATACAAAAAATATTCATCTTCTATTTTATACTTCATCTTTACATTTTTAATAACTAGTTCCGGTGCTTTATAAAAAAAATCGGGCGAGACCCCGTTCGGTACTACCTCAATCCGCTTTTTTGTGAACTCGGGATAATAGGTAATCAGTTCTTGTTTGGTAAAATCGGATACGGTAACAATAACATCGGCGCGTTTCAATGATCGCTTAAAATTGAGAGCGCGCAACATCTTTGTTTTAAGCCGAACCGTTTCAGGATAAGACTTAAAAGCCATATCATGTACCGTAACGACTCTCTTACCGGCAACAAAAGGCGGTACATAGCAGTTAAAAAAATGATACACATCAGCCTTCTTGCCAAAAAACAAAGAGTAGGGCAAACCCAGAAAAGATGATAGCAGTCTATACCAGTCATACGAAAGCCATCGACAGCAATTCATTTGGCAGCTTGTACTTAAAAAAAAATTGATCCGCGTCTCTTTAGACCGGGCAAAGATATTAAAAAAATATATGTTTTCTTTATAATTCAGCAATAATTCTTTGACAACCGCTTCTTCAGAGTAACTTACACCGGTTTTTTGTTGTATTATAAGCGAATCCGCTTCAAAGGCTATCTTCATTAATTCCACTTCTCATTTATAATTATCCCAGCTATGACTTCCACTAAACGTAACGGCAAGCGCAACGCTGAAGGGGCGGTTTTTCGTATCCGTATTATGCTGGTAATAGTAACCGTCTCTACTGCCAAGCGCCATTGGGACTGCTAAAGACACCGCCATATTAGGAAATGGAACGATACGTATTCCCGGTACAAGCTGCATGGTATTATCATTAATGCCGTAGAGAAATTTAACGGCAAACCGCAAATCATGCCATCCGGGTTTGAAAGAAAGATTGACCGCCAGATTACTGCCTTCAAGAAGTGAGGTAGTCCTGCTTGGCAGTCCTTTTTCAATATCCGCTTCGGTCATCCATTGGAGATCCGACTCTCCATTATAGAAAAACTCGCTACCGATTGAGAGTTTTTTGGAGAAAAAATCCCGCGCAAAGCCGATACTGCCTGAAAAAGCAAACGCCTCCCATTTTCTTTCACGACTGTACTCTGTCCATGGATCGGTTTGTTCCTCACCCTTATCATTTACCCATTCGGTAATTTTTCTTCCCGCTACAAGATCGCCGCTTCCGATGGCGGCGAGTCCTTCAACATATAGTTCGGTATTCAAGATGGTTGTCTTAACCGAAAGCGATACACGTAAGGGCATAACTTCGCTGTACATGAATCCGGCATTGATATCCGCCATTTTGAAGGCAAGATTGTATTTGCCGCCCCAATACACCAACTCGCGCTGGATGTTGGTTTCTAATGTTTTATCATTAAAGAAATCATAGTGCGCTATGGCGACAAACTCCAAACCGCCTATTCCAACAGGAATGGCTAATCTTACGGTATAGACATCATTTTGGGTAGTCGGGGGGGTGTAACGATCGATTTTCTTGATTTTTCCATCTTTATCCGTCTTCACATAGTGTGTCCCTGTCCCAAGTTGAGATGCTGTCGGGACAAGCGATAAAAGATTGGCGAAGGGGAAATCTCTCGAAATTCCCCAATTATAAGAAAATTTGCCGGCGCGTAAAAAAACTTTGTCGTATATTGAGTAATCAAGGTAAAACGAATCTACTGCAATAGCAAAGGCGGGAAAAGAAAACGAGAAACTTGATTTAACGCCCAAGGTGTCGGAAAGCTGGTAATTAAGCCCCAGTGAGGACGTCATAATCAATCCCGGCAGCGAAGTTTGTTCGGCAGGGTATTCGTCCCAATACCACGGCGCTTCATCCCATCCGGGGAAAACGCCTCCGGTAAAAGAGTAGTTTGCATTTAAGCTGAAGCCTTTTTTCTTGAGGCTGGAAATCACAGACGCCGCCGACGCTACAGAAGGATTAGGCTGAGTGGCAGGCTTTGCCGGCGTTTCTATAAGGACAGATGTATCGGCTGCTGACGTTTTCTCTTCAAATAACGAATCTATATCGCCTAGTGTATCTAGATCCACTACCGGTTCGGTTTCCGGATCGTCCGCAGGCGCCGCCACTGTCTGAGCATTCAAAAAGTCCGCTTGGCATAAGCATAAAAACAATACGCATACAATATACTGTTTCATTGATTGTTTACCATCTCTAAATAGGTTTTTGAGAATATATAATCGCCAACTCCGACAAAAGATGGTTTCGTAATGGTTATCAGGGTTCTTTCTTTGATGAATCTACCGTTTACAACGGCGCCTTTAAGCGCATCTTCAAAAAGAATCTGTTTAGGAACATAACGGTTCCCCATCTTGTAATAATCGGGGATAGCCGAAGTACGCAGGAGCTGACCAGAAAGACTGTAATCTTCACTTTTACGTACCAATCCATCCTCACTTATCCACAGCCGCATTCTGGGGTACTGTACGCCTTTAGATTTGGAAAGCAGTGTAAGAAGCCTGCATTTGTACTTGCCAAGCGCCACATCTTCACCGGAAAGTACCTGATAATCATGAGACAGCGTTGACCGGGTAAAATCAGAATTGCTGGCATTGGTATTTTGAAACCTATCGCTGCTGCTCGTCGTATTAAAACGCTTACTCTCCGGATCGTAAAACCACAGCGTACCGCCCTGTTTGAGGTAGCCCTGTCCGCGGCTTATACTTGGCTGTAGAATCACAATTACGTACGTCTCTTGAGAGTCCCGCCTGAAAATTGCCGCTACGGTTGTAGTGCGCGCCTGTCCCGGCTTATCCTCAACTATAGTATATTCCGCAGAGAAATCAGTATCGAAATAACTGACCAGATCATCCGCTTGCTTCAATAATTCCGTATCCGTAAGAGCATATAATGAACCTGTTATCAAAACCGCAAAAAATAAAAAGAAAACGGTTATCGATACTATACCTTTCATGGTATTATAATATACCACATTATATTTGGTTTTCATTTTTCGTCCTTATATAAAGTAGGAATTCAGCGGTAAACATGCTTCATTCACCATTTCCCTTGAGCATTTGAGAAAGAAACCCGCGGGATACATTAAAAGCCGGAATACCAAGAGCTGGCAGTAGTACTACAAAAATAGCCAGCGTATTGATCAAAATATTTTCAAACCGGTACAGGGCAAAAAGTTTCCCGTCTTTCATAAACATTTCAAAGCCAGAAATATCCGAGAACGGCAGTACAGAAAGAATCTTCACCAAAACAAAAGAGAATAAGAACCCCGCAATAACGGAAATCACCACCAAACACGCGGCTTCTATGCCCAGTATCCATGTTATGTCTTTTTCTTGGAAACCCAGAACAAGCATGGTTCCTAGTTCCTGTGAACGCTCGAAGAGGATCAACTTATAAGTTACCAGCGCGCTTACAAATACAATAACGAGCATCATGGCAAACAGCAAATACGAAAGGATATCCATTGCTTTTAACAGATCATCAACATCGGACAGATAAATCTCAAGCGTCAGTATAAAAACGTTAATGCCGTCCCACTCCATCGCCTGTTCGGCTTCAAAATCAGAACGGTTTCGCATTGTGGCGGCGGTATGTATCCCGCTATCTTCAAGCACCCATTGAAGCAGCACCTTGTTCCGGTCAATATCGGCTTTCTTATCAGTAAAGAAAAACCCAATGGCGGAACATTCTCCGGCGTTAAACCCCAACAGCTCGTTCAGCGCGTTTCTTGAGATGTAACTCTTAAAATAGCCAAAAATAGTTTTATCCTCAATAATACCGGCGACAACAAAGCTGCCTGTGTTTTTCTGTCCAAGGTAGTTTTTAACCTCAAGAATAAGACTGTCTCCCTGCCTAATACCCAAATAATGGGCAATGGGAGAAGAAATCACAATCGCTTCATCGCCTTCCAGAGATTTTTCAGGTTTCGCTTCATAATTAAAACTGTTGAACAGGCCGGCTTCTGCATCCCAATCAACGCCGTTTACATATTTGAGACGCGCCATATTCCCGTTGTAGTAGACGGCGGCTTCGTTCATAAAATTGGTACGCATCACGATGCGATCCGGGGTAAGATTAAGCTGCTCCGCAGCGGCGAGAATCGCATCTATTTCCTTTTGTCCAAGACGGAACATGCTTCCAACGCCACCATGATCCAAGCCCAGCGCAATCAGATCGCCCGCGTAATGAGACTGAGCCGTCCGGTATAACATATCGGTCATGCCCTCCTTTACCGCAGTAATGGCGGTGATAACCGCAAAACCGACGACCAATGCAAGAAACAGAAAAAAATACCTGCGTTTGTAACGGGAAAGATAGCGGACTGCAAGCGAAACGAGCGTTAGTAATTTCATCTTACGCCCCCACATTTCTGAGCGCGGCGGCAGGTTCCATACGTACCGCTTCTTCAACCGGATAGATTGAAGACACAAATCCCAGAATCACAGCAAGCGCTAAAGCCGCCGCCGCGCTCTGCGGGAAGAATTCTATGTTCAAAACGACGCCGCCGAAGAGAGATGCAACGAGGCTATTCGGAATCGCTATATGCATGGAATTGATAAGTTGAAAGAAAAAGTATCCGGCGACTACGCCGGCAAGACCGGACGCGCAGGAAAGCACAATGTTTTCTCCAAAGAAAAGCGACCGGATAAACCCGTCCGCTGCTCCTATTGACCTGATCGTTCCTATTTCACGCTTGCGCTTAAAAATTGAAATCAACAGTATATTGATAACGGCAATAATTCCCACGATACTGACCAGACTTATCCCGCTGTTAAAGAGCGTTTGCAGGATGATCATCATGGTTGCGGACTGCCCGGCTGCGATCTGCCAATTTACCGCTACCACGCCGTACGCGGCGAGTTTTTTGTTCAAAGCGGTTATAAAAGAGCCGGTCGATGAAAGATTTTTTTTCTGTACGCGTAAAATGATGAAATTCCAGTCTCCGCCCCCTGTCTGTACCGGCGTTTCTTCCCGGCGGGACTCGCTTAAAAAAGAAGAAACCGCCTCCGGGGAAAGCTCTTCATCCGTCTCCGGCGCCGTCCTAAAAGCGTCCTCTTCAAAAAGATCGTCAATAGCGGATGCCATAAGCGTTGCGGCTCCTTCTCCCGCTTCGGCATCGGAAGACGCAACCTGAATGGAGGTAAGCACTCGCGCGGTCTGCACATCCGTGATAACGATTTCGTTCATAAATTGTCCGGCGTTTTTGTATTGATAGATACCGGTTACCGGCAACTCCCGTATCTTAAACCCTGCATTGCCGGCTGACGTAAGGAGGATTTTTTCACCCGCGCCCGGATATTTCCCGCTCTCTTTTGCAATGGCGAGGGCTTTCTCTTTCGATATCATCGCGCCGAACTCGCCGCTCTGTAGAAAACGCCCTTCAACAAGCTCTATGGATGGGAACAGGGGGAAATACGTCGCGGGATCAACGCCGCACAGCAGCGCGGGACTGCGGTAGGTTCCAAAATCAAACAACGCCTGTCCGGACACTTGGCTAGTCATACCCGCGACATCAGGCTCCGCGGCAATGACGCTGGCAAGCGCATCATAGGCGGGCAATACCGGTATAGAAAAATATTCGTCCACAACCGCCATATTCGCGCCAAAAAGATTCATGGTAACATCCCCGGACTTTTCTATCACTACATCGCCCGTAATGCCGTTCACAAACGCATCGCGCATACTTTGAACCGTCCTGCCGATAATACTGTTGCCGACAAAGAAAAGAAAGGCGATACTGCCTATCAGGAGAACGATAATAGTGTTGCTTTTCCTGTTACGGATAACATTCCGCAGGATCAATCGCCATATCAACGCCGCTCCTCCGATGCTATCACGCCGTCACGGAGATGAACGATAGTCTGCGCTATCTTCCAGATATCCGGATCATGCGTGGAAATGATGAGCGTCGTTCCCTCATCTTTCTGCACTTTCTGCAACAATTCAAGTACCCGTTGTCCATTCTCCGAGTCAAGGTTTGCCGTGGGTTCATCCGCAATGATAATCTGCGGGTGATTGACTAAGGCGCGGGCTATAGCCACCCGCTGCTGCTGCCCGCCGGAAAGCTCGGCGGGCGTATGACGCATACGGTCGGCAAGCCCGACTTCCCCTAAAAGCGATTCAACCCACTCGCGGCGCTCCGGCTTGGATCCGGCGTCCTTACGAAGAAGCAGCGGAAGCTCGACATTTTCAAAGACGTCAAGCACCGGCAACAGGTTAAAGGATTGAAATATGAACCCGATTGACTCCTGTCTCATCCTCACGATCTCCTGCCTGCTCAACGCACTCGTTTCTTTGCCGTTTATCAGCAAAGCTCCGCTCGTAGGCGTATCTATAAGCCCGATGATGTTCATCAGGGTCGTTTTGCCCGAACCTGATGCGCCGGCAACGGCGATAAACGCGCCTTTATCTATCTCAAGATTGATACCTTTCAGCGCGTCTACTGTTACCATGCCCATAGGATATGTTTTACAAATGTCTTTTAGAGTAATTAGCATATCTTTATTATAAGGAAAAAAACCTTCTTGTCAAGAGCGTCTTCTTAATAAGCCGCCGATTGAAACGAAACCCCATTGCTAATACGGCGGACTTCCCGCTTATAACGCTCTATAGGCGCTACTTTTTGTCTACGCGCATCTTGCGCCGGTCAAGCGCAAGACGCGCTTCCCGCTGCCGCTTACTTCGACAGCAGCTTGTTCAGCCGCTTCACGAAATCAGCGCTATCCTTGAGCTTGATGCCCTCGACAAGCAACGCCTGATCGAGCAAGACGATGGCGACATCTTCAAAGTACGCCTCGTCGCCGCAGGTTTTAAGCGCGGCGACAATCGGATGATCCCCATTGACTTCCAGAATCGGCTTTATCTCAGGCATATCGGTCCGCCCCATAGCCTTGAGCATCTGCGCCATCTGCATCGTGGGATCGCTTTCGTCCGCGACAATACAGGACGGCGAATCGTGAAGGCGGCGGGAGAGCTTCACGTCCTTTACCTTGTCCCCAAGCGCCTTCTTGAGCTTTTCAATGACGGGCTGTATCGCCTTTTCAGCCTCTTTATCTCCCTTTTCGCCGAGTTCCTCATCCGCGCCCGCGCGGTTTACGGCTTTGATTTCCCATTCGGAAGTGGCGTCATCAGTCTTCTTCGCGTATCTGCCGATAGCCGGAATCACAATATCGTCTATTTCATCATCCATGATGAGAACTTCGATGCCTTTTGCGGTATACGCTTCAAGAAGCGGGGAAGACCGGAGCGTCTTTTCATTGTCTCCGGTAATGTAGTAAATGTACTTCTGATCGCTTTTCATACGGGAAACATAGTCCGCAAAACTCGTCCAGCCCTCGGCCGCCGTGCTCTTGAAGCGCACCAGATCAAGCAGCGCATCGCGGCTGCCCCAGTCCTGATACAATCCTTCCTTGAGCAGTCTGTTGTATTCTTGTATGAAGACGCCCCACTTTTCCTTGTCGTTTTCGGCAATGCTCTTGAACTCGGCGAGGAGTTTTTTCACAGACGCATTCTTTATGTTGACAAGCACCTTATTCTGCTGCAAAATCTCGCGGCTCACATTCAAGGGCAAATCTTCACTGTCGATAACGCCCCGCACAAAGCGCAGCCATGTAGGCATAAGCTCCTTGTCGTCGTCGGTGATGAACACGCGCTTCACATAAAGTTTGACGCCGGGCTTGTAATCAACATGGAACACGTCAAACGGCGCTTTCTTCGGGACATAAAACAGCGTGGTATATTCAAGCGTCCCCTCCGCCTTCGTGTGTATATAGAAAAGCGGCTCATCGTCGTCATGTCCGAGCTGCTTGAAGAACTCAACGTAATCTTCATGTTTCAATTCCGCTTTCGCGCGCCGCCACAGCGCGGTACCTGAATTGATGCGGTCGGTCTTGGTAACGCTGCCCTTTTCCTTGCCCTTGTCGTCATACTCTTTTTCATCGTAGGTAAGGTAAATGGGAAACGCAACGTGGTTGCTGTACCGTTTAATGATGTCCTCAATAGACCAGCGGTTTGCGTATTCGGCGCCTTCGTCAGTCAAGTACAGCGTAACGGTCGTGCCTTGCGTATCTCTGGACGCGCTCTCAATATCGTAGCCTTCTTTGCCGTCGCTCGTCCACTTCCATGCGGCGTCTTCTCCCGCCTTGCGGCTTATGACCTCAATCGTGCCGGCAACCATAAAGGCGGAATAAAACCCGACGCCGAACTGCCCGATGAGGTTTGAATCCTTCTTGGCGTCCGCGGTGAGTTTTTCCAAAAAAGAGCGGGTGCCGGAACGGGCGATGGTTCCAAGGCTTTCGATGAGTTCCTGTTCATTCATGCCGATGCCGTTATCAGAGACGGTAAGCGTCTTCGCTTCTTTATTGAAGGAAAGATCGATACGCGGGTCAAACGCGATGGCTTTGTAGTTCTCATCCGCAACGGTCAGGTATTTGAGCTTGTCCAGCGCGTCAGACGCATTGGAAACAAGCTCCCGAAGAAATATCTCCCGGTTGGAATAGAGGGAGTGTATGATGAGGTGCAGTAGCTTACTCACCTCTGTTTGAAATTGTCTTTGAGCCATAGGGTAAAGATACTAAAAAAGAGGGTGAGCGGCAAGCAAAAGCGGCGTATTCGAAAGGTTGTTTAGGACTTGACTTTTTTTGAACTATACCGTATAGTATTCGGCACACGCCAAGATGGCTCAGATGGCAGAGCGGCGCACTCGTAATGCGCAGGTCCGGGGTTCGATTCCCCGTCTTGGCTTTTTCAGGACGTCCCACGTTTCCCGCCGTATAATCCGGCGCCTTTCTAACCAGTTGCCACAAACATGTATCCATAGTGAAGCAATGAACTTCTCCGCTCTTTTTACCGCTATAACGGCGGGGCGCACAAGAGCTTTATTCTTTATGAAAGATAGGATATACTTACTAATATAAGGAAGGAAACGTCTGAAGGATATAGCGGCGTAGCAAGTGTCTGTAGAGCGGCGCGTCCTTCCGGTTATCATTTTTGAAAGAGGAGTTACATGATGAAACGGTTTTGTGTGTGGTTGGGCGTGTGGATGGCGGCGGCGCTGGCGTGCGCGGTTTCGGTTGGGGCGCAGGAGAAGTACGCGCTGGTCATCGGGAACGGGGCGTATACGACGGTTAGCAAGCTGAAGAACCCTGTGAATGACGCGAATGACATGAAGGGGGCGTTGGAGGGGCTGGGCTTTCAGGTAGCGCTGTTGACCAATGCGGGGCGCGTGGACATGGAAGATGCGGTTGAGCGGTTCAAGCGGAAGCTTGAAGGGTCGAGCGGCGCGTACGGGTTTCTGTTTTACGCGGGGCATGGGGTGCAGTCCAACGGGGAGAACTACCTGATACCGGTGGACGCGGACATACGGAGCGAGGCGTATCTGCCGGACAGGGCGGTGTCCGTGCAAGCGGTGCTGAACGAGTTGAACGCGGCGGGGAATGCGCTGAACGTCATCGTGCTGGACGCCTGCCGCGACAACCCGTTCAGTTGGAACCGGAGCGGGACGCGGGGGCTGCGGGCGGTGGGCAGCCAGCCTGCGGACAGTATTCTGGTGTATGCGACAAGCGCGGGAAGCACGGCAGCGGACGGGGAAGGGAGGAACGGGCTGTTTACGGAACAGCTTCTGAAAAACCTGAAGACGCCCGGGCTGGAGGTGTATGATATGTTCCGGCGCACGAGCGGGGACGTCATAGCGGCGTCCGAAGGCGAGCAACGCCCCGCGCTCTATAGCCAATTCTTCGGGACCGCGTATCTTGGGACGGAGCCTGCGGCGCAGCCCGTGGCGCAGCAGACGCTCCCTGTTCCGGCTCCGCAACAAAGCCAAGCCGCGGCGTATGCGGGAATGGTACTTGTGCCTGCGGGGACGTTTACGATGGGGAGCAATGGCGGGGAAAGCGATGAGACGCCGCATCGGGTAACGATAAGCAAGGCGTTCTATATAGGGAAGTATGAGGTAACGCAAAAGGAATGGCGGGACGTGATGGGGAGCAATCCGAGTTATTTTAAGGGCGACAACTTGCCGGTGGAGAATGTGAGCTGGCTTGACGCGGTAGAGTACTGCAATAAGCGGAGCGTGAAGGAAGGGCTGAGTCCGGCGTATACGATAAGCGGGAGCGATGTAACGTGGAACCGCGGGGCTAACGGGTATCGTTTGCCAACGGAAGCGGAATGGGAATATGCGGCGAAGGGCGGCGGAAGCGATGCGTATGAATATGTAGGAAGTAATGACGCGGGGAACGTTGCGTGGTACAAGGATAATAGCGGGTGGAGTACGCATCCTGTGGGGACGAAGGCGGCGAACAGTCTTGGGATACATGACATGAGCGGAAACGTGGATGAGTGGTGCTGGGACCGGTATAGTTCGTATGGGAGCGCTGCCGTAACTGATCCCATGGGCGCCGCTTCGGGCAGCAACCGCGTGCGGCGCGGGGGGAGTTGGTTCGACGATACGCGGTACGTGCGCTCTGCCTACCGTGACGTCGACAGTCCTACGAGTCGGAGCTCCGATCTGGGCTTCCGCGTGGCGCGCCTCTGAATTCCGCTCTGCGCTGGCGGGGGGTTCCCTGTAGTCCGGCGGGGCGGCGCGGGGGCGCGTCAAGCGCCGCCTGAAGTACGCCGGACGTGAAGGTGTGCGAGTTCTTCACGCTGCTACGGGGGATGCAAGGGGGCGTATCGCCCCCTTGCTATAAAAACACGCGGCAACACCCGCGATATAGCGTTCTTATATATTCAGAAAAGATCAACCTGCCCTAGAATCCCCTGCCTGCAAGAAGACATATTGTTGCGATAACAGGAATATACGTGATATGGATATGGGAGCGTCAGCTGCTATAAAGAGTAGCGGAGAAACGCCCATAGCAAGATCGTATGAGTGAGCTCCCAATTATTTACCAAGCGCTAGTTAGCGTTCCTGCAAACGCTAGTTAGCGTTCAAGTCAAACGCTAGTTAGCGTCAAGAGGAAACGCTAGTTAGCGTCAAGGGAAACGCTAGTTAGCGTCAAGGGAAACGCTAGTTAGCGTTCAAGCCAAACGCTAGTTAGCGTCAAGAGGAAACGCTAGTTAGCGTTCATGGCAGACGCTAGTTAGCGTCAAGGGAAACGCTAGTTAGCGTTCAAGTCAAACGCTAGTTAGCGTCAAGGGAAACGCTAGTTAGCGTTCAAGCCAAACGCTAGTTAGCGTCAAGGGAAACGCTAGTTAGCGTTCAAGCCAAACGCTAGTTAGCGTCAAGGGAAACGCTAGTTAGCGTTCTCGTCAAACGCTAGTTAGCGTTCAAGTCAAACGCTAGTTAGCGTCAAGAGGAAACGCTAGTTAGCGTTCAAGTCAAACGCTAGTTAGCGTCAAGGGAAACGCTAGTTAGCGTTCAAGTCAAACGCTAGTTAGCGTCAAGGGAAAACGCTAGTTAGCGTTCAAGACAAACGCTAGTTAGCGTCAAGAGGAAACGCTAGTTAGCGTTTCTTGCAGACGCTAGGAGCGTTCTCGTCAGACGCTCGTTAGCGTTTCCTGCAAACGCTAGTTAGCGTTCAAGCCAGACGCTAGGAGCGTTCTCATCAGACGCTAGTTAGCGTTCATGGCAGACGCTAGGAGCGTTCTCGTCAGACGCTAGTTAGCGTTTCCTGCAAACGCTAGGAGCGTTCAAGCCAGACGCTAGTTAGCGTTTCCCGCAGACGCTAGGAGCGTTCAAGTCAAACGCTCGTTAGCGTTCAGCGCAACGGCGGGGAGCGCGGCGCGGGGGGAAGCGGCGAGGCGCATAACGCCGTTATTGACGCGCACAAGAGCTTTATTCTTTATGAAATATAGGGTATACTGACTAGTATAAGGAAGGAAACGTGTGAAGGACACAGATGTACCGCGTCTGTTATAGCGGCGCTTCTTTCCGCATATCTTTCTTGAAAGAGGAGTCAGATGATGAAACGGTTTTTTGTATGGTGTGGTATGTGGGCGGCGCTGCTGTCCGCGGTTCCGGTTGGGGCGCAGTCCTCGCCGTATGCGGCGATGGCGCGCGTGCCCGCGGGGACGTTTATGATGGGAAGCAATGACGGGTTTGACGATGAGAAGCCGCTCCAGCGGGTAACGATAAGCAAGGCGTTCTCTATTGGGAAGTATGAAGTAACGCAGAAGGAATGGTGGGACGTGATGGGGACGACTATCGCCCAGCAATGGACGGCGGCGGGGAATAGCGGTTCCCCCACGCGAGGCGTAGGAGACAATTACCCGATGTACTGCGTGAGCTGGTATGAGGCGGTGGAGTATTGCAATAAGCGGAGCGTGAAGGAAGGGTTGCGTCCGGCGTATACGGTAAACGGGAACGAAGTAACGTGGAACCGTAAGGCTAACGGGTATCGTTTGCCGACTGACGCGGAATGGGAATATGCGGCGCGGAGCGGGGGCATTGATACGTATACCTATGCGGGGAGTAATAACGCGGGGAGCGTTGCGTGGTACGAGGATAATAGCGGGTGGAGTACGCAGCCTGTGGGGAAGAAGCAGGCGAACAGTCTTGGAATACACGACATGAGCGGTAACGTGTGGGAGTGGTGCTGGGACTGGTATAGCAGCGGCTCGTATGGGCGCGGTTCCGTGACTGATCCTACGGGCGCGGCTTCCGGCACCAACCGCGTGCGCCGCGGGGGGAGCTGGGACTACCATTTACGGTACGTACGCTGCGCCTACCGGCACTACGACCCTCCGGCGAACCGGGGCAGCTATCTGGGGTTCCGCGTAGCGCGCCCTTGAATGCGCAACCGCGCTTGAATGGGGCGCAAGCAAGACGGGTCTTTCTTGCGCCCCTTCTGAGACGGTTTATACAAAAACACGGTCAGGGGCTATACGGTATGTTCAACGCAAACACGTTGCTATTTCGCTGCCTATTGTAACTCTGTCTCTTGCGGGCGGGGAGGGTCTCCACAGACGCCTCTTTGAAACCAAGGGCTTCAAACCAGTCTTGCGTGGTTGTCGTAAGGACAAAAACGCGCTCAAACCCTTTTTTTGCGGCTTTCTTGATGAGGTAATTCACGATACGGCGACCCAGCCCCATCGCGGTAAAGGACGGGTCTGTCGCGACCGCGGCGATTTCGGCTTGTCGCTCGCCCCAATCGTGGAGCGCGGCGCAGGCGCGGATAGAACCGTCAATGTCCGCAACAACGTAATCGTCTTTCTTTTCCTGTATCGCTTCGGGCGCGCGCCTGAGCAGGGCGCCGTTTTGCATGAACGGCTCCATGAGCCGCAGCACATCAGGTATATCCGCATTGTGGAGCGCGCGTATCGCCTCATATTCATCCGCATACAGCATGGTACCCGCGCCCATATTGGAGAAAAGCTCCTTTAATATGGCGCCTTCTTCCCTGCCGTCAACAATATGCGCCCGTTCAACGCCCGCTTTCGTAGCCATCAGCCCCACTTTGAGCGATTTTAGCCGCGTGTCCCGCGCTCTGTCTGTATTCGCGGCAAGTATGCGCTCCGCTTCGTGCGGGCTGAGTTTGATAACGCGCCCGTTCTCATCGCTATCAA
The DNA here is from genome assembly GCA_031276815.1 of Treponema sp. Taxonomy (GTDB): domain Bacteria; phylum Spirochaetota; class Spirochaetia; order Treponematales; family Breznakiellaceae; genus JAIRKH01. The sequence continues at coordinate 18,190 of JAISMJ010000093.1, read as the reverse complement.
CGGACTCCGGCATATCATACATGCCCGCTTTAAGACAGCCGTCAATGGACACGATAAACAGCTTTATCGCGCCAAGGGCGGACGCTATTGATAGGGCAATCTCATCGCTTGCGATATTGTACGGTTTTCCGACCGGACTCCAGCCGATACAGGGAAGAATGGGGACCATGCCTTGTTTCAACGCCCGCTCAAGCGAATCAAGCAATACTTTGTCAACCGCGCCGGTGTGCTGCATGTCAACGCCGTTGATCACGCCCAGACCGCGGGCGCGGATGAAATTACCGATAATCGCGTCAACCCGGCTTGCGGAGAGCGTCATAAAGCGCGTTGCCACATGAAAGGCTGCCATTTCCACAAAGGAAATCGCTTCGGGCGTGGTGATCCGCATGTCTTCATAATAATCTGAAACGATGCCGTATTTCCTGAGCACCGAATCGATCCGCTCTTTGGCGCTCGGCACGATCACCACGCGGAAACCGGTTTTTGCAAGCAGCGCCATGTCTTTCATCAGCGATGAAAAATGAGGATCGTCTGTGATGGGGCAGTCGATCTTAAATACCATTGTGGAGCCTTCAAAGCGGCTCTGATAGTGAAACGCTTCACGTATGAGGTCTACCTGCGTCAATTGTATAGTATCCATGAACGGTAGCGTACTTCTAAAAGAGAAGTTTTTCAAGAGAACGCGGCGCGCGCCGGAGCGGTTAGAACCGGCGGTCAGGAGGGATACAAGCCGGAAACGTCCCATTGCGGGGGGATTTTTGTAGGACGCCCCCGTGAATCGACAAACGCCCACGTAACTTCGGCGCTGGCGATTTCGTCATCGCCCCGCAGGATCGTCTGGGCTATGATCCCGCTCACCGCGCCTTTCTTGACCGGATTGGAACGGATGATCAGGTCTTCGTCCACTGTCGCGGGGAGCTTGTAGTCGATTTCGATGCGGGCGACATACACCCCGTAGCCCGCCGCTATGACGGCGGGGTAATCAAAGCCGATGCTTTTGAGGAATTCGTACCGCGCGTATTCAAGATAGTTGAGATAATTCGCGTTATTAACGTGTCCGTAACTGTCGCACTCGTACGTGCGTACCCGTAAAGTACATTCGCATATCATAGCGGCTACGGTAGCATAAATCACGGGAAGCCGCAAGATACGCGATCCCTGATAAGCGCCTAAAAACAAGCGGGTTCCGGCGCTCCTACTTGATATAAACCGGTCATTAGCATAGTATATCCGCATGAAAAAGCACGGTATGATAGCGGGATGGTGTTTTTTGCTCGCCCTGTCCCCGGTAGCGGCGCAGGAGACCGGCGCGCCTCCCCTTGCGGAGGCTGAATCGCCCGCCGGTCTGGTGGGGCTGAGGCTGGAAGAGTTGTACGCCACATTCGGCGTCCCGCAGAAAGTGTACGCGGTTCGGGGGCAAGAGCCGTGGCAGGATGATGTTGTCTTTGTGTATCAAGGCGTTGACTGTTATATATTCGAGGAGCATGTGTGGCTGGTGAGCGTACCGGCTGCCTACGGCGTCAACGTAGGGGACACGCGTACGCGTATACAGGAAACCCTGGGAGAGCGCGGGGGAACCGTCTATGAGTTCCCTGACAGCCTGCTTTTCAAACTGCCTTCAGCGTCATGGGAAATGATGATGAGGGTGAACTTTGACGAAGCCGGAAAAGCGAAGGCTGTTTTTATTTACCGGTCGGATATGTAAGGAGGCGTTATGGCGAAAATCTGTCTGTGTTTAACCGGCAATACCCTTGAACGGGATATGCAGTTATTGAAAAAATACCGGCGGTATATCGACCTCGTGGAATTGCGGGTGGATTACCTTACGCCGGACGAGCGGTTCTTTATTAGGAAGTTTCCTGAAATGGCGGGACTGCCGTCTATATTAACCATCCGCCGCGATACGGACGGCGGCCGGTTTTCGGAAGGCGAATGGTCGCGCATCGGCTTGCTGTCGCGGGGATTGGCGTTTGCTGAAGTGGATCGCAGGCATAATTTCGCCTATATCGATCTTGAAGAAGACCTGAACATACCGGGGATTGAAGAAGCAGCCCGGACGTTCGGGACGCGGATCATCCGCTCGCGGCATAACATGCACGGTATGGACGTTGATATTGCGGGCGCCATCCGGCGTATGCGGCGTATTGGGGATGAAATCGTCAAAATTGCGGTAACGCCCCATTCATTGGAAGAGACGCACGCCGTTATGAGAGCCGCGAAGGAAACAGCGGATATAGAAAAAATACTTATCTGCATGGGCGATTTTGGGCTTTGTTCCCGTATTCTGGCGGATACATTCGGCTCGTATATCACGTATACGTCCGCAAAAGGCGAATATGACGCGCCGAAAGCGTCGCCCGGGCAGCTCGATCCCATAGAATTAACGGACTTTTACCGTTTCAGAAGCATCAACGACCAAACGCGCATCTTCGGCATAACAGGCTACCCGCTCAAAGCGACGTTTAGCCCCGCTTTTTTTAATACCATATTCAGCCTTGAAAAAACTAACGCGGTGTATCTGCCCTTTCCCGCGATTTCCGCGAAATCGTTTATAAGCCTCGCGCAGGACATAGGGCTTTCCGGCGCTTCGGTAACGATTCCGCACAAAGAGGCGGTGGTGTCCTTTTTAGCGGAAAAATCGCGGAAAGTGGATTTGACCGGCGCGTGTAATACCATCGTGCGGCAGGAAGACGGCGGTTGGAAGGGGTTCAATACCGATGCCCTGGGCTTTTCCGGTTCCTTGCTGCATTTTACCGGAAGAAAGAACTTAAGCGGCAAAAAGATCACCATTATCGGAGCCGGCGGCGTGGCGCGAGCCATTGCGGCGGAGGTTTCCTACTTAAAAGGGAAGGCGCTTATTCTGAACCGGACGCCTATACGGGCGCGTGATTTAGCCGAACCCTTCGGCTTTCAGTGGGCTGGGCTTGATCCGTCGGGCATTGCGCTTATTGACAAATACGATGACATTATCATTCAGACAACCTCTGTCGGCATGGAACCTGATAATAACGGGGACCCGCTTGAACTCTACAAATTTTCAGGGAAAGAGACGGTTATGGATGTGATCTACAAACCGGCTGAGACGGCGCTGCTCAGGCGGGCGTCCCGCTCTGGCTGCCGCACCCTCAACGGCTACGATATGTTTATCAGACAGGCTCAATTTCAATACGAGTTTTTTATGGGTAAGAAATTCCCCGCGGATATAACCATTGAATTATAGGAGGTTCACAGTATGGATCAAAACGCCATGAAAGAACAGGCGGGAAAAGCCGCTGTTGATGCGCTTGTGCGGGACGGCATGACACTTGGGCTTGGTTCCGGTTCCACTGCCATCACTGCGGTACGGTATATAGGCGGATTAGTGCAACAAGGCGGCTTGAGAAACATCAAGGCGGTAACGACGAGTTTCCAGACGGAGCTTGAGTGCGAGAAATGGCATATTCCTCTGTATTCGCTCAATGCGCCGGAAATAAACGGCGCTCTCGATCTCACGATTGACGGGGCGGATCAGATCGATCATAAACACTTTTGCGTAAAAGGCGGCGGCGGCGCTCTGCTTCTTGAGAAGCTCGCGGCGTACGCCTCGAAAGTCTATGCCATTGTGGTTGACGAGACAAAGCTGGTTGATATGCTGGGCAAAACCTTTCCGGTAGCGGTTGAAATTATCCCTGAATCGCGGGTATTTGTATGCCGGGAACTTGCCAAACTCGGCGCGGACTGTACCCTGCGCGAGGCGGCTCGGAAAACAGGACCCGTTGTTACTGATCATGGGAATGTTCTTTTGGATATTAGTTTTAAGGGCGGTAATATCGTGTATCCGGCTCTTTTAGAAGAACAGATCAACCATATACCGGGCGTCATTGAGAACGGCTTTTTCACCAAAAAAGGACCGCATGTATTTGTAGCCCATGCGGATGGGTCTGTGGCTATTTGGGATTAGAGGGCGTCTTATGGTAGAGAAGCATATCAATTTCATTGAATTGGAAAAAGCCTGCGCGAAGCCGGGCTGTCCGCTCTGTACTATAACGAGCGAAAGGGCGGAACGCTATATTGACGGGATGCTCTTTGAGCATGTGTCCGACAGGGTGTTCAGAAAGGAATTTCGGGAGGCGGGAGGGTTTTGTTCCGCTCATTCGCAAAAACTCGACTCGTTCCGCGACGGGCTTGCGGTTGCGATTCTGAGCCGCGATATTCTTGAGGACCGGATCGCCGCATGGGGCAGGCGAAAGGCATGGAAACCCAAAGGAATGTGTCCGGTGTGCGTTGAGCGTGAACGTATTGAGAAAGAGTACCTAACGTTTCTGGCGCAGGCTGACGGCGGGGAGCATGGGACGGCGGTACAGCGGTTTTTCACCGCGTCCGAAGGCTTCTGCGCTCCTCATTACGCGAAACTGCTTGAAATCTCAAAAAGCGTTCCTAAATGGCTTATTTCATTCCATGAAACCAAGTTTGAAGAGCTTATGCGGAGAACGAGCCAATTTATTGAATTGTCCGCGTACGGGAGGGGCGCGGAATTTGCGCTGCTTTCTGAAAAAGATAAGCTGGTGTGGAAGGAACTAGCGAGGAATCTACGGGGCGGCGATTGAAACCATTGTGGCTGGCGGTGTCCGCGCTGGTTCTTGCCGGATGTGAGAGAGCGAAAGTCGCGCCTGAAGCGGTCGCTTCGTCGGCGTCAGCGCTTCCGGCTGCGTCCGCATTGCCGGAGGACGCGCCGCTTCCGGTTTCAACGGTAGACGTTCCGGAAGCCGCGGTAGAGATGACCGCCTATCATCAGCGGGCGAAGGCGGTTGTGTCCGCTATGGATGACGCTACGCTTGCGGGGCAGGTTATCATTGCGGGGATTGACGGCGCCGCGCGGTTAGCCGCGGGAATGAAAACACTGCTGCAACACAGCCAGCCCGGTGCGCTCATGCTGTTTTCTTACAACCTCAACGCGGATAAAGATACGGCGCGTTCCTTTTTGGCGGATTGCGCCGCGGCGGTCGCCGAAAAAAGCGTCCCGCCGTTTCTTGCGGTGGATCACGAAGGCGGGCGCGTCCACCGTTTCGGACCCGGCGTCAAGCGGCTGCCAGCCGCCGAATCGTATTGGTACCGGACGCTTGCCGTGAGTTGGGAACAGACATTAGAAGAACTTGAATATCACGCTTTTCAATCCGGCACTGAGATACATGACATGGGCATTACCATGAATTTTGCGCCCATTGCGGAGATTCTTACCGGTAAAAACGCGCTGTTTCTTGACACCCGTTCTTACGGCTCGAATCCGGCGTTTGTGGAAGCCGCGTGCGCCGCTTTTATCCGGGGCATGGAACGAGCCGGCGTCGCGTGCGTGGTAAAGCACTTTCCGGGAAACGCCGAAGCTGACCCGCATAAGGCGCTGCCGGTGATCGCGGGCGACCGGCGCGCGCTCGATGTCATGGTCAAACCCTTCGCCGGACTTATCCGCGCGAGGCGTCCGGCGGCTATCATGGTGTCGCATGTTGTCGCGCAAGCGCGGGACGAAACGCGCAACGCCAGCCTTTCCCCGCGCATTGTCAATGAATGGCTGCGGGGGGAACTCGGCTTTACCGGCATAGCCGTAGCCGATGACTTTTCTATGGGAGCGGTCGCCGCGTCGGGCATCCAAGCGGAAACCGCCGTCATAGCCGCGCTCAACGCGGGCATCGACATGGTAATGGCGTGGCCATCGACCCTCGCTTCCACCCATAACGCCGTACTTGCGGCGATCAAAAGCGAAGGCAGGGGCAGGTTTGAAGAAGCCGCGGAACGGATCGTGGCTCAAAAAATACGGTTCGGCATTATAAACGAGGCGCGGTAACGGCTTTATCCGTGATTTATGATAACAACCCAATTAACCCCCCATCCCCCAATATATCTTGTAATATAATAGTATATATATCCTATTCTTTGTTATCTCTTTTACATTATGTAGACGATTTAATAATATTACCTATTTTAATATATGTTGCGATAAAACTAATACCAAAGAAAATATTGGAAGAATGTAAAGAAGAAGCAAAAGATTTATGGAAAAATGGAAAGCCTAAAAAATGGTATTATGGAATACCGATAATGGTAATTTGGATATTGATTGGAGTAATACTATTAAAGAACATATTAGGAAAAATATTGTAATAGAAAAGAGTAACGCACTGCGCATAACGGGTGTGTTTACGCTTCGGGCTAAAGCTCCTTGTCCTCTATTCGCCTAAGTCATTCGCTGCGCTCATTCCCACGCCAAAACTCCGCCACATTTTTGCAGCCATGGTCTTTGCTACGCAAGTCCTTATTCAAGCCGCCAAACCGTCGTAAACACCCGGAACGTTAGGCGCAATTTTTGTGAAAAATAAAAACACTTGACATGTTTTTTAAAATGTCTATTATATAGTATTGTAAGGAAAAATGGTTATGGATATCGATCAAGAAGTGAAAGAATTTAAAAAATGGAATGTGCGGGGTTAGGAAATGCCGCGAAACAGACGCCATGAGAATCGACTTTGCGCCCCCTGCGCTTAACCGCATTCCGCCGGAAACGGTCAGATTAACCCAACTTACCGAAAGTAACTTTGACGCCGAAAGGGACGAAGATGAGTTCCACTATCACGGGAGCGGCGAACTGCCTGAAGCGCCGGAATATTTCGGCTTTTTCCCCAGGCTGGAAACCTTGAATTATGTCCTGTCCGTATGTTGATTCGGTTATTTGGGTTTTTATACGCTTGACCCGAAACATCAGGTTTTCCGTAAGTAATTTTATAAGGAGAAACACAAAATGAAACTGAATAGGCAATTAAAGAGTATGTTTTTGTTTGACGATGACGCCATATACGCTGAAGCGTTGAGGCGGATTAAGGAGTGCGCGGACAAAGGCAAGAGGAAACTCGACCTTTCCGATCTTTCCTTAAAAGTTATTCCCCAGGAGATCGCCGGACTGAAATCACTGACAGAGCTGGATATTACGGGCAGTGCGCTTAAAGAAATCCCCGACAGCATCGGAAATCTCCGCTCATTACGGCGGCTTTCTCTGGGTTTCCACGAGTCAGATTTACCGCAGAAAGAAAGAAGCTTCATAAACATCAGTCCTCCGCTTCCTCCGGCTTCCGGCAATTCCCCGGACATTGATGACGAAAACCGGGGAATCGTTCTGCCCGAGTCATTGGCTCATCTGACCAATTTGCAAAATATATCCCTAGGCTATGGCTTTTCCGCGCTCCCCGAATGGCTGTGGGATATGCATAATTTACGGGCCCTGTCGATACGCAGCGACTGGATTACCGCCGCGCCCACAGGAATTGGCCGGCTTAAAAATTTGCGTAAATTGCGTATCTACGGCGAAAACATATCCGCCCTACCGGATGAAATCGGACTGCTTCCCCTTTCGGTCCTTGATTTAAAATGTCCGCGGCTTGCGGCGCTGCCGGAATCTTTCTCCAATCTGAAAAAAATGACCATCCTTTTCATAAGGGACTGCAATTTCTCCGCCATCCCCGATTTTATCTGCGGCTGGACGGAACTTGAGGGGTTGAGACTGTATATGTACGATACCTTTCAGGGACCCGTTACCACATTAACCAAAATTCCCGAAAACATCGGAAATCTAAAAAAATTACAGGTACTTGATCTGGAATCTACCCGCATAGAAAAGCTGCCGGAGTCGCTGTGCGAATGTCCGCTGACATATCTTAGCCTTTCGGGGAATCTCAGAAAGCTGCCGGAAAATTTCGGAAAGCTCACCGGTCTGAAAGAACTTGACCTCAGCGCCTATGAGTTGCGGCGGCTGCCCCGGTCTTTCGGCAACCTGTCCGCGCTTGAAGAATTCACCTTCCGGGGCGGCAGTCTGGAGGAACTCCCCGAATCGGCAGGAAACCTGTCGTCCCTTAAAAACCTCACCATAATGACCGGCGGGGAACTCCGCTTGCCCGAAAGTTTCGGCGGGCTTTCCGCGTTGGAGGAACTCTATATTGACGCTGAACACATGAAAGCCCTGCCGCAATCCATTGGCAAATGCGGCGCCTTAAAAAGCTTCACCCTGAACAGCGACGCTATTTCTGAACTGCCCCCGTCATTCGTAAAGCTGGCAAATCTGGAAACATTTTGGGCCGATACCTTTAACCTGAAAAGCCTGCCCGCTGATTTTGGCGATCTTGCGGCGTTAAAAAATCTGGATATTTTTTCCGGAGCCCTTACCGCGTTTCCCGAAAGCATGGGAACACTAAGAAACCTGAAATCCCTTCGTCTGGACGCCCAGCATGTCCTGAAAGCGCCCGGCTCCTTTCGAGAGCTTTCCTATGTCAAAGAAAGGTCTATTATTATCGGCGGCAGAGGACAGAACATAGAAAACCCTTCACAGGCAAAAAAGACCGGAGCCTCCGTTGTTGATTTTGATGATCTCATGCGTATGAGCTGGCGTTATCGCTGGAAAATCCTTGAGCGATGCTCTCTGAAGGCGCTTGAGAATCTGCTCCGCCACGCTCCGCATTATTACAGCGCCGGGGTAACCGAGAAAGAAATTGTCAAGAATATACTTTTGAAGCGAAGTCGCCTTTTAAACCGCAAATTCGAGTGGACCCGGGAAAACATCAGCCGGATTGTACAGGTAAGCGACAAATTTCTTGCCGCATGGGAAGCGGGTTTTGCAAAGGCAAAATCTGTCATTGATATACTGTACGAAAATGAACCGGATAAAGAGGCTTTCCGGGATAAGTATGGTGTGGAAATAATCCTTGAGCCAGAGATCCGTGTGAAAAATCCGGACAATGGCGAATTTGAATATCCTGATGATACGGTATATTCGGTTCTCATGGATTATCTAGCCGGCGGCATTGACTTGACTATATCCATAAACGGAAACGATTATGATCCCGTAACACACGACGAAAGCGGGTTTTGGGAAAATTCGCATGTCAGCCGGCGCTTAAGCTGGAACATCGAAGGATTCGGCGATATTGATCTGGCGGATCAATATATTTGCTACGCGATTCATGTTCTTTATTCCCACCATGAATGGGCGAATGAGGATATCCTCAAAATCAGTGATATCAATTCCCGGCTTACAATAACTCACCGGTCCAACAGCGGCGTTTTTTGAAGAATGAGGCTGTTTCAACACTTCAGTTTGCAGTACCTGCTTTCCGTATTCACATACGAACACTCCGTATTGCAGTACCTGCTTTCCGTACTCAAGTACGAACATTCCGTATTGCAGTACCGATATCCCGTATTCACGTATGAAGGTTCCGTATTGTAGTACCTGCTTTCCGTACTCAAGTACGAACATTCCGTATTGCAGTACCGACTCTCCGTACTCAAGTACGAACACTCCGTATTGCAGTACCGTCTTTCCGTACTCAAGTACGAAGGTTCCATATTGTAGCACCGGTTCTCCATACTCAAGTACCGATATCCCATATTCAAGTACGAAGGTTCCATACTTGAATACGGAACTTCTGTGTGACCGTACCGGTTCTCCGTATTCACGTACGAAGGTTCCGTACCGTTCTACGGAATAGCCCGTGTAACGCCCGCCGGCGCCGGCGTAAGAAACGGTACGGCGGGGAGCGCATTGACGGCAAGACGGGCGCAGTGTCCCGCCGCCGGGCTCTTATACGCATCTCCCCTATAGAGGGGAAACATGTTTCATGGAGGTTACTTATGGATAGCGCGTTAAACATTTATAAATATTATTCGCAATGCAATAAAAATATTAATGCAAATATGATTAACATATTAAAGGAACATGACGGCATGTATAATAAAAAAATAGTTGGATATTATGAAAGCATTAATGATATACTTTTTCATATTTTTGATGTTGATTTATCATGGTTTAATGATCTAAAGGGTATAATAGATTCGGACATATTTGAAGAGGAACTATTTGAAAAATTTGATGAAACTGTTAAACCGGTTAATCCATATACAATGATACATGAATTTGAACAAGATAGAATAATACTTGATGATTTAATAATAAAGTTTATTAATGAACTTGATATAAAAGATATATATAAAAAAATATGTTATAAAAACAATAAAACAAAAACGGTATGGGAAATATTAATTCACACATTTAATCATCAGACGCATCATAGAGGGCAAATAAGCGAAATATTAGATGAACATACCATTGAGAATGATTTTTCAAATATGATACGATATGAAATAATGAAATAAAATAGGGGGCGCGCCCCAGATGCGCCGGAGACTCCGCAACGGCTTTGGTCCCCGCTTGTCAATTTTTAGAGACATGTTGACGCTTCAACAGTACTATGATAATCTTTTATAAAAGGAGATTACCATGAATAAAGAAAACCGTGAAGCATTACTTGCCGAACTAAGAGAACTGCATGAGAAAAATGAACACGAAACGATACTCCGCTCCATTGAAAAAATCGCCCGGGAGGAATGGGGCTATGATATGTCCAGCTATTACGCCCGGGCGCTGAATAACCTTGACCGGTACGAGGAAGCCCTGCACATTCTCTTGGGTCTTGAGCGCGAAGGGAAAACCGACGGTTTTTGGTATTTTCGGGTAGGCTATTCACTCTATTATCTTGAACGGGAGGCGGAGGCGGCGGAGTATTTTAAAAAGGCGATTGAATTCGGCGATAATTACCAAGATACGTATGACCTGCTTAACAGGAGTTTAAAAGAAGCCTTTTACAAGGAAAGCTTCGCGATAATATTGAAAAAACTCAAGAAAAGTGAAACTAGAAAATTATTTGAGGACTCTTGGGACTTTTTGCATATTTTCCTTCATAAATATTTTGAAATTATGAAGAACGCCCCCGATGGAGAAGGGGCGCAGGGTTTTAATAACTCACAGCATACGCTTCTTGCGTATCATATTCTTTACTGGCAGGTAAGCAATGGCGGTTTTATACAGCTCATTCACAATGGATACGGCGGCTACCTCTTTGACGGTCCCTTCTCCGAAATCGTTAAATCATGGGGCGCACTAAGAACCGCCGAAATTGTTGACGCGGCAAAAATCGTGTATGATAACCATAAAGAAGAACTTGAACGGGCAACAACGACAGAAGGATTTTCCGAACTATATACAAAAATAAAAGACTTTGAGGAACTTGAAACAGCATATTATGAGATTATGGATAAAGAAACAGAAATCATAAGAAAGCACATTGAAGAAAATATACATGATTTTGTTATAGGCGTATAAGAAAAAAATACGGGCGTACGCCGCCGGCGGATCGTCCGGAACGTTGAGTTCCGTCATACCTTGTCAATCCCGTATGAAGTACACTATAATACGATAGAGTATACAAGCCGCTGGGCATGAGGAGAATATATGTCTGAATTACAAACCTATCAGGGTCCCGCTACAATGGAAAAAATCACGAGTCTTGCCAAACGGCGCGGCTTTGTGTTTCAATCGTCTGAAATATACGGCGGGCAGAACGGCGCATGGGACTATGGTCCTTTGGGCGTAGAGCTTAAAAACCGCATTGCGCGGAATTGGTGGAAGGAAATGACCCGGCTTCACGATGAGATCGTGGGGTTAGACGCGGCGATTCTTATGCACCCGCGCACGTGGGAGGCGTCGGGGCATGTCGAGAATTTTACGGACCCCCTTGTTGATTGCAAGAAGTGTAAAGCCCGTTTTCGGGCGGATCAGATTCCGCCTGAATGCGCGGCTGAAAAGAAGTGTCCCGAGTGCGGCGGCGAGCTTACCGGCGTGAGGAAATTCAACCTCATGTTCAAGACCCGCATCGGTCCCGTTGAGTCGGATGACGACAGCGCCGTTATCTATTTGCGCCCCGAAACCGCGCAGGGCATCTATGTCAATTACAAAAATATCATGCAAAGCAGCCGCTTGAAGCCGCCCTTCGGCATCGCCCAAATCGGCAAGGCGTTTAGAAACGAGATTGTTACCAAAAACTTCATTTTCCGCACCTGTGAATTTGAACAAATGGAGATGCAGTACTTCGTGAAGCCCGGTACGGATGTCGAATGGTTCAACGAATGGAGGAAGCGGCGCTGGGCGTATTATGAAAAGCTGGGCGTCAAGACGGATCATCTGCGCTGGCATCAGCACGGGGCGGACGAGCTTGCCCACTACGCCAAAGACGCCTACGACATTGAGTACCTGTTCCCGATGGGCTGGAAAGAACTGGAAGGCGTACATAACCGCTCCGACTACGATCTGACCCGCCACACGGAATATTCCGGTAAGGATTTGCAGTACATCGATCAGGATGACGGCAACAAAGAGTACACTCCCTTCATTATCGAGACGTCCGCGGGGCTTACCCGAACCCTTCTCATGCTGCTTTGCGACGCCTATGACGAGGAGAAAGTCGCGGACAAAGGCGGCGAGGACGATTACCGTACGGTTCTGCGCTTCCATCCCGCGGTTGCGCCCGTTACGGTTGCGGTGCTACCCTTGCAGAAAAAAGACGGTTTAGCCGAACTTGCCCGCGACATACACGCGGAACTGCGGGAGGACTTTGCCACCGGCTACGATCAAGGCGGCGCCATAGGCAGACGGTACCGGCGGCAGGACGAAGCCGGCACGCCCTTCTGCGTGACGGTTGACTACGAAACCAAAGAAAACAGTAGCGTAACCCTCCGCTTCCGCGATTCCATGGAGCAGGTCCGCCTTCCCCGCGCTGAACTCGCCTCGCGGCTGTTTCAGGAGATCAAGGCGTACAAGCGGACGAAATAGGGATATGCGGCGGCAAAGCGGGCGCATAGTCCATACTGTCCGCGCTTACACAGGAGCGCTTTCTTTCCATAACGTTCCCCTAGCCGGCAACAACAGGCTTTCGCCTCACCGGTTAAGGGGAACGAGGCGCCGAGCCAGTAAACTAGCGAAAATACCGAAGCTGTGCTATACTGCCCTCCCGTGAACAATTTTTTTACCATTCATCATACCGAACAATTAGCCCGGACCGGCGCAATGGCTTTACCCCATGGAACCGTTGAGACGCCGGCGTTTATGCCGGTGGGAACTAACGCCACGGTTAAAGCTCTGTCCCGTGAAGACCTTCTCGACATAGGGTTTGAAATACTATTATCCAATACATACCATCTTTACCTCCGGCCGGGAACCGATGTGGTTCAGGCCGCGGGCGGTTTGCACTCATTTATGCAATGGGAACGCAATATACTCACCGATTCGGGCGGCTTTCAAGTGTTTTCCCTTGCGCCCTTCCGCAAAATAAGCGGCGAAGGGGTGAAATTCCGCTCCCACATTGACGGCTCATACCATATCTTGACGCCTGAAAAGGTTGTTGATATTCAGACCGTGTTGAACAGCGACATACAGATGCAGCTTGACGTATGCAGTCCGTGGGGCGCCTCGTACAACGATGCGGTTGATGCGCTCAAAACGACCGCGCAATGGCTTACACGGGCAAAGCGGCAGTGGGCGGTACAGCAGGAAAACGGCTACAGAGGGAGGCTGTTCGGTATTGTACAGGGAAATTTCTACAAAGACTTGCGGGAAGAGAGCGCCGCGCTGACCGTTGCCTCTGATACGCCCGGCATTGCCATAGGCGGGCTTTCGGTGGGCGAGCCGGAAGCTGTGTTTCTGGACTACCTCGCCTTTACCGCGGCGCTGCTGCCCGCTGAAAAACCCCGCTACGTCATGGGCATAGGCACGCCCGCATATATCCTTGCGGCGATTGAAAACGGTATCGATATGTTTGACTGCGTTTTCCCAACCAGAGTGGGAAGGAACGGGCATGTTTTCACGCGCAAGGGCGCGTTTTCTCTGAAAAGACTCGACAACAAGTTCGATCAGAACCCCATTGATGCGGCGTGCGCGTGCAAGGTATGCCGTACCTACAGCCGCGCGTACCTGCGGCATCTTTTTAAGGCGCAGGAAATTCTCTGTTCCATGCTGGCAAGTTACCATAACCTCTATTTTCTTCACGATATGGTGAAGAACGCCCGCGCGGCTATTGAAGAGGGCAGGTTTTCTGTGTTTAAGGCGGATTTCTTGAGAGAATATACGGCGGATACGGTATAACAGGCAAGACCGCGGTTTATAGTACGGTATACGCAACACGGTTGCCATTCTCACCGGTGGCGAGTGTGTCCGCATAATGCAGCGCATTATGCGGGTAACACCTTTTCTTATTCTCCCGTCTTTTTCAGCGCATGCCTTTTCTTCAAAGACGCTCCCCTCCTTACGGTATTTTTAAATTTTTATTTTTTAAAATTGTCCGTGCGCCATGGTTACTATTTGGGCTGTTTTAACATCTAACGCCTTTACCGTTATTCGCCCTCTTGAACCGGTAATACTCTACTTATAGCGCCAAGTATGACGATATTCCAGCCGTAGATGTTTCCCATGGAAACGGCGGAAGCATCGCTAATGTATATATATTAGACGCTACGACCGCTTGACATATTTTTTTTAGTATGTATACTTTTTCACATGAATATAAATTTATGCGTATATTACAGCATTAAATAAGTCTTTATACTACAAGTAATTATACGATTATTTGTAATATATGCTTACAAATAGGTAACAAAATGTTAAATTGATATTGATTTTATAAGCGTATTGGTATATAATAAAATAGTTACACCGATATATCGGTAAGGAGGTACTTTATGTCTTATAAGCGGACAATCGATTTAATGGATGAATCCATTTCATCGCGCGCATCGCGGTATGCGCAAAAGAAAAATCCCAAAGAGTCACTAACAAAGAGCGTGCCGTTAGCGAATCTGACAAATGATGATATTATCCAACATGTGATTACGGAATTGTCTGGAACGCTGGGGGCTGCGAATGATTCTTCAGTTAGTTGACTTCATCATGAAAGATTTTGTTTATAAACAAAATCCCGATGGGTCTTATGTGTTCAACAATGGCAAACTGGAGGTAGAAGACCAGAATGCTATTGTTGACACTATACTAGAAATATTACAAGAGATATATATAGGTATCGTAAAAAAAAATAATGTTAATCCCGGTAGAATAGAATGTAATGTTTTTGTTTTAGATCAGGCTCTTACCCGATATTCACGGGACGTATTCGGAGAGTTGCGGTTAAACGCAAAAATAGCATATCTTGGAAAGGTGGGAGTATTAACAAAAGAGCAACAGGAGCAACTTTCACAGTTTTTTGACTATGGTCTAAAAGTTGATTCTTGCCAACCTTACATCCACCGACAGGTAGCGGATATGTTATATTGGCTTTCTGTGCTGAAACCGTTTGTTATTTTTCCACCGGAAGATAGAAATAAAAGAATAGAAAGATCTCTGGGTGTAGCGTTTGAATTTCATAACGAATATATAGCATATATTTTTGTCTTATGTATGCTGGCTGCTCTTGGACTTACCCTTAATATTCATAAAAACAAAGATGCCTTGTATGACTTTTTGTATGACTTACATTTCAGGAATTTATCAAGATCATCGCTTGAATTCTTTTTATATTCAAACATAAGGTGTGTAAAAAGAGAGGTATGATTATGGACGGAAAGAATTTTATAGCAATCGGCAAGATACTATTGAATATAAAAATCTTGAGGCGGCATAATGGAAAAATACGGTATGACTATTACGCAACAATCTCCCAATCATCAGCCCGCATATCAGACTGAGTAGTCAGCCAGCCGCATTGTATCTTGTTGTTTGCCGGCTTAAAATCAACATGTCCCCAGAATTCGACTTCATCACCAACGCCTTTATGGTGTTCAAGCCACTCCTTCAATACGGGGTTGGCTACTTGTTCAACGGTAATCCTGATAGGCGGCGACCAATAGACAAATTGGTCTTTCCCGTTCCAACTCTTACGGGCAATTTTCAGCCCTGCTTTACATGCGTCTAACGCCTGTCCAAATTGCATCATTTCTTTACTCCGTCTCTACCGTCGCTATTTCCCCTACCGCTTCCTTGTCTTCTTCTTCCACAAGGCAAACTTCGTCAAATTCCCACATTTTATCCGTATCAATTAATCCTATCTCGTATAAATCTCGCGCCGACTCGTGAATAGCCATTAGTTGTTTACTTTGATATTTCCTTTTCATACTGATCTCCTAAATTTCAATTAATTTTCCTGATTCCGTTGCGGTCTCAATTTGTTTATCCGTAAAATCGAAATACGTTTTTGCTAATGTTTTGTATCCCGCTAATTCTTTTTTGCTTATGTTATCCTTATCCGACTTGGCAAACCCATAGACAAAGAACGTCCGCGCTCCGCTTTTGAAAAACACAATTACCCGATAGCCGCTTGACTTGCCGCCGCCTGAACGTGCAAGCCGCTGTTTGTAGACCCCGCCGCCTAAATCAGCGTCAAAGCGTCCGCTTTCAATGTCCGCGACCGCCGCTTTCAGCTCCTCATCGCTTATGGCTTCCCTTTCGGCAAATCTGCTAAACCACCCGTTCTTGAATATCCTCATTGCCGCTCCTGTTTAACTATACCCCCTCAAGCGAAAGAAATCAAGCCGTGTCTTTACCCAGCAATCACCCCTACTGCGTCGCCTGTGCCGCCACCGCATACAGCGTCTTATTCCCGAACGGACTGCTGATTGATGTCCACGTTATGCCGTCAGTGGAATACGCTATTTTGCCGCTCTCACCCACTGCTACAAACTTACCGCTACTGTAGACTATACTTCGTATGCTACTACTCCCAAATGCGGAGTTCGCCACTTCTGTCCACGTTACGCCGTCAGTGGAATACGCTATCGTGCTGTTACTGCCCCCTGCTACCCATTTACCACCGCCGTAGGCTATGGCGTTGAAGCTGGTATTCTTAAGTGGTTGGTTCGCTGCCTCTGTCCACGTTATGCCGTCAGTGGAATACGCTATTCTGTTGTTACTGCCCACTGCTACAAACTTACCGCTACTGTAGGCTATGGCGTTGATGTAGCTATTCCCAAATGTGGAGTTCGCTACCTTCGTCCACGTTACGCCGCCGTCAGTGGAATATGCTATCGTGCCGTCATTGTCCATTGCTAACCACTTATCGTTGCTGTAGACTATACTTTGTATGGCGCTAGTAGTCCCAAATGTGGAGTTCGCTACCTTTGTCCAACTCACGCCGTCAGTGGAATACGCTATTTTGCCGTCATCGTCCCCTGCTACAAACTTACCGCTACTGTAGGCTATGAACATGATGTCACTATCCCCAAATGCGGAGTCCACCACTTCTGTCCACGTTACGCCGTCAGTAGAATACGCTATCTTGTTGCCACTGCCCACTGCTACAAACTTCCCGCCGCCGTAGGCTATACTTCGTATGTAGGTACTCCCAAATGTGGAGTTCGCTACCTTTGTCCAACTCACGCCGTCAGTGGAATACGCTATTTTGCCGCTCTCACCCACTGCTACAAACTTACCGCTACTGTAGGCTATGGCGTTGATGTAGCTATTCCCAAATGTGGAGTTCGCTACCTTCGTCCACGTTACGCCGCCGTCAGTGGAATATGCTATCTTGCCGTTGTTGCTCCCTGCTACCCACTTACCGCCGCCGTAGGCTATACTTCGTATGGTGCTAGTCCCAAATGTGGAGTCCGCTACCTTTGTCCAACTCACGCCGTCAGTGGAATACACTATCGTGCTGTTACTGCCCACTGCTACCCATTTACCATCGCCGTAGGCTATGGATATGAAGCCGCTATTCCCAAATGTGGAGTCCGCTACCTTCATCCACGTTATGCCATTGTCAGTGGAATACGCTATTCTGTTGTTACTGCCCACTGCTACCCACTTACCGTTGCTGTAGGCAGTGGCGTTGATGTTGCTACCCTTAAATGTAGAGTCCGTTGCCCCCGTCCACGTTACGCCGTCGTCAGTAGAATACACTATGCTGTTGACATTGTTTATTATTATCCACTTACCGTTGCCGTAGGCTATGGCTTGGACCATGACATTATCAAACGGTTGCTTCTCTGATATCGTCCACGTTACGCCGTCAGTGGAATACATTAGTACGCTGTTAATTCCCTCTGATAACCACTTACCGTTGCCGTAGGCTATGGCGAGAATAGTAGATAGAATATCACCAATTGGGGTGTTCGCTACCTTCGTCCAATTCACGCCGTCAGTGGAATACGCTATCTTGTTGCCATAGCCCCCTGCTACCCATTTACCACCGCCGTAGGCTATGGCTCTGATGTAGCTATTCCCAAATGTGGAGTCCGCTACCTCTGTCCAATTCACGCCGTTAGTGGAATACGCTATCTTGCCGTCATCGCCCCCTGCTAC
>JAISMJ010000036.1 GCA_031276815.1 Treponema sp. | reverse complement strand
TGCGTTCAAGTTCACTATAAGCGATACCTGCCCGATTGGGACAAATATACCTTTTACCGTAACCTTTAGCGACTCATGGGGTAACACATGGACGGATACTCTGACCGTACCGGTAGTAGCGCCGTAGCGCCGGGGCAAGCATAGGGATTAACACATTCCCTGAAACCCGCGCCGCGTATACATCGTTCCCCTCTATACGGTATAGGGCATACCGGCGCTTTCGGGACTAGTAGCATAATAACCCATACTGTGCTACACTCCTGCTATGAATCAGCCCAAGGATACCTCTCATGACGCGCTGCCGTCATGGAATCTCGAAACGATTTACCCGTCTTTTGACTCGCCGGAATACAAGCGGGATATCGCGTTTCTTAAAAAGCGGAGCGCCGCGCTCCTCGCCATATTCAAGGGAGCGTTTGACGCCGCTTCCGTCATTGACACGATCCGCGCGTGGGAAGAGGCAGCGGACACTGCGGAACACCTGACGTCCTATACACACGCCGTCTATACAGCCGATACCCGCAATAGCCGGGCGCTTGCGGAAATAAACGCCGTTGAAGCCGCCTGTTTGCCCCTTGGCAAGGCTGCGGCTATCATGTGCAATAAACTCGCTACCATTAAGAATTGGGACCGTATATTCAAGGGGGACGCGGACCTTGATACGCGGCTTATGCAGCGGCTTAAAGAGTACCGGTTCTTCATCACCGAGTCGCTGATCACGGCTCATTCCCAGATGGCGCCGGACATGGAACACCTCGCCAATGATCTCGCCCGATCCGGCGCGGACGCATGGGAACGCTTGCGCGATGCGATTTCTTCCACCGCGCGCGGTACGGTTGACGGCGAGCGGAAAACCGTCAACCAACTACGCGGCATGGCAGCGGACGCGGAACGTCCGGTACGGGAAAAGGCGTATACCGCGGAACTTGAGGCGTGGCGGGGCGTGGAAATTCCGCTTGCAGCCGCATTAAACGGGGTTAAAGGAACGGCTATTACGCTTGACACGCGGCGGGGCTGGCGCGACGCCGCCGGCGCATATCAGCCGTTGCGGAAATCCGCGTTTCAGTCGCGTATGAGTGAAAAGACGCTTTCGTCCCTCATTGCCGCGCTGGAACATTCCCTGCCGCTGTTCCGCCGGTATCTCTCGATAAAGGCGGCGGCGCTTGAAATCCCCGTATGCGCGTTTTACGATCTGTTCGCGCCTGTTGGGAAAGGGCGGCGCTGGACATTTGACGAGGCGTCCGAATTCATCGTGAACCGGTTCTCGGCGTTTGATCCGGCGATGGGCGCGTTTGCGCGGTCCGCTTTTGATGAGCGGTGGATAGACGCCGGAATACGGGACGGCAAAATAGGCGGCGCGTACTGTACGGATTTCCCGCTTGCGGGCGTTTCCCGTATTCTCTGCAACTTTGACGGCTCTTTCGATAGCGTGAATACCGTAGCCCATGAGCTTGGACACGCGTGGCACCACGAGATTATCAAAACGCTGCCCCGCTCGCGAGCCGTGTACCCTATGACGCTGGCTGAAACCGCAAGCGTGTTTGCGGAAACCATCGTTTTTGAGGGCGCGTACGCCGAGGCGACCGCCAATGAAGAGAAACTTTTCTTAATTGAAGGAAACCTCAAAGACTGCTGCCAAGTCATTGTCGATATACTGTCCCGTTTCTATTTTGAGACCGCGTTATTTGAACGCCGCGCAACAGCGGAATTGTCCCCCGCGGAACTCTGCGAGCTTATGCGTGACGCGCAAAAGAAAACGTACGGCAGCGGGCTTGACGAAAACCTGCTGCATCCGTATATGTGGGCGGTAAAGAGCCACTATTACGATGCGGAGCTTGGCTTTTACAACTACCCCTATGCCTTTGGGCAGCTCTTTTCACTTGGGTTATACGCCGCATACGCGGACGATACCCAAGGTTTTGCGGAGAAATACAAAACCATGCTTACGCTAACCGGTTGCGCGTACGTCGAAGAGGTCGCGCGTTCTATCGGATGCGAGCTTGAAGGGCAAAGCTTCTGGCAAAAAAGTTTGGACATACTAGAAAAAAGAGTTGATGAATTTGAACGTCTCGTGAAAAACGCGCAAGCGGTGAACCTGCAGCCCGCAAACGGCGGGGTCGCATTGGTAGAACATCCGAATCAGGAGGAACGTATGAATGAGCGCGTTGCGGTATTAGGCGCGGGCGCATGGGGAACCGCGGTCGCCAAGGCGATAGCGGGCAAGGGCATTGACGTTGTTATGTGGGGGCTTGAGAGCGAGGTGGCGGACGACATAAATGAGCGGCATATCAATTCGCGGTTCTTGCCCGATGTCGAGCTTCCCGCAAACATACGGGCAACCACAGACCTGACGGCAGCCGCCGGCGCCCGGGAATTCCTTATTTTGGCGTCGCCGTCCCTGTACCTTCTGGATACGGTGAAAATGATTCTTCCCATCCCATCGATTCGGGATGGAGAAACAGCCATCGCCGTCATCACCAAGGGGTTTTTGCCAAGCCCCAAAGGACCGCGGCTTATTCTTGAAACGCTGGAAGATTATCTTCCCGGGTTCTACCAACATTCCCTTGTGTACATAGCGGGACCGAGCCACGCCGAAGAAGTAGGGCGCGGGAAGATCACCGGTCTGATTGCGGCGAGCGAAAGCGCCAAGAATTCGATCCGTTTCAGGAATCTGCTTAAAAGCGAGCGGCTTTTGGTGTTCTCATCCTTTGACGTTACGGGCGTCCAAGTGGCGGCGGCGGCAAAGAACGTTATCGCCATAGCGTTTGGTATGCTTGACGCGCTCAAAACCGGCGCCGATAACGCCGTAAGCGACCTGTTCGGCGACGGCACCGAATCGCTGCTTCTTGCCGCGGGTCTTAACGAAATCCAGTCCCTCGGACACGCAATGGGATCGACCTATCCCGAAACATTTACCTCTATTTCCGGCGTTGGCGATCTTGACGTTACGTGCCGCTCGATGTGGGGGCGAAACCGCCGGTTTGGGCGGGAAATCATCGAAAAGCGCATCCTTGAGCAGTTTAACGATTTGGACGATCTGGTACGCCGTATTACAGAAATCGGCTATTTGCCGGAAGGCGTCGCCGCGGCTAAATACGTGAAAGCGTTGGCGGAAAAGTACAAACTCAAGATGCCGATAAGCATAGGGCTGTATCAGCTTTTGAACAGGGAAATTGAACTCGAAAAATTTCTCCAAAACTTTTTGAACAGTTTAGTGTAACGGCGCAATTCGTACCACACGGATACGGATGAGGCGCAAAGAGGAGAAAACAGGAAACATGCCGGCAGCGTATGCGCTTAACGCCGTATTAGCGTCTGTATCCCTGCCAACGCCATAGCTTACCGTCGGCGTTCATCCGGCTTATGTATCAGCGGCGGTGGCGGGAAAGTACCCGTGAGCGATTACAGCAATACCAAAAGCGCAATCTAAGAAGCCTTTATAAACTCGTTCCCTCTTTCCCTAAATATTCCCGGCATTTCATCCGATTATTAAGACTAGAGGATACAAATGGTTAGAGGATGGTATACCGGCGCAAGCGGAATGCGGGCGCAGCAATGGCGGCTTGACGCAATAGCGAATAATCTTGCCAATATCGATCAGGATGCGTACAAACGAGACGTGGCTTCGTTCAAGGCTTTTCCAGAGTTACTGCTCCGGCGTATGAATGATGACGGCGTTTATAAACACCCCTTCGGTTCGGCGGATGTCGCGCCCATAGTAGGTACATTGGGAACCGGCGCTGAACTGAACGAGCTTTTTACGGATTTTCAGCAGGGCGCCATGAAACAGACCGACAGCGACTACGATTTTGCGTTAGACGGTAAAGGCTTCTTTGCGGTAGCGACGCCGTGGGGCGAGCGGTACACTCGTAACGGCAGTTTTCAGCTCGGAAAAGAAGGGCTTCTTGAAACTAAAGACGGGTATCCGGTTCTGGGCGAAAACGGTTTCATCAGGATAAAAGCCAATAATTTTCAGGTTGACAAGGAAGGCAACATCTGGATAAATGCGGCGATTCCCGGCGATCCGGAGGTTCTGGTTTCAAGAGAAAGCAATACATGGGAGCAGACCGAATTACTCGATACCTTGAGAATCGTTGATTTCGATCTTGACCGGTACCTAGAAAAACAAGGTTCCAGCTTGTACAAGGCGACCGGTATTTCAGGCGCGGCGCAAACGCTGAATACTGCGGAACGCCCCCGGGTGGTGCAGGGCTTTGTCGAAGGCTCTAATGTGGATCCGGTTATCGAAATGGTGCAGATGATAGAAGTCAATCGCGCGTACGAGGCGAATCAAAAAGTTATTATGACCGGCGATTCCATGCTGGGCGTCTTGATAAACCAAGTTAGTAAATTAGCGTAACGGCAAAAGGAGTAAACATACATGATACGGAGTTTGTGGACAGGCGCGTCCGGCATGATAGGTCAACAGGCAAACATTGATACGATTTCCAACAATTTGGCTAATGTAAACACAACGGGGTACAAAAAGCAAAGAGCCGACTTTGAAGACCTGCTTTACCAGACCATCAAAACCGCTGGTACGCCCGCTACCGAAGACACGGTTGTTCCGGTGGGCATACAGATGGGACACGGCGTTAAACTGGCCGATACCCAGCGCATGTTCGGTCAGGGTTCGCCCCAGCATACGGATGTGCCGACAGATGTAGCTATAGTAGGGGAGGGGTTTTTTCGGGTACAGGTGTACGACGGCAGTTACGCCTATACCCGAAACGGCGCGTTTCAAGTCGATTCAACGGGGCGTATGGTTACCTCTCAAGGGTACTGGCTCCTGCCGGACATTGTAATGCCGGAAAACTTTCTGCCGGAAAGCATCACCGTATCCCAAGACGGCAGGGTTTCCGTGATTGTGCCGCAGATTGATGAGACGACGCCGATTGAGGTTGGGCAGGTGG
The DNA here is from genome assembly GCA_031276815.1 of Treponema sp. GTDB lineage: Bacteria > Spirochaetota > Spirochaetia > Treponematales > Breznakiellaceae > JAIRKH01. The sequence continues at coordinate 19,295 of JAISMJ010000036.1, read as the reverse complement.
AACTGTACCGCTTCCCGAATCCGGTAGGACTTACCGCTGTGGGGGAAAACCTCTACAAAATAACCAACGCATCAGGCGATCCTATTCCCGGACGTCCGGGTTTTGAAGGTATGGGCAAGATTTACCACAAATTCCTCGAAATGTCCAATGTGTCCGTAGTGCGGGAAATGGTCGATCTTATTGTCGCTCAGCGCGCGTATGAGTTTAACTCCAAGACCATACAGACCAGCGACAGTATGCTTGCAACCGCAACAAGTCTAAAGCGGTAGACCGCAAAGCGCTAGGAGGCGGCATACATGGCAATACCATCTATTAATACCAATTCATTTGAGCGCGCGGCGCTTGGGATCGGGCATGGCGGCGGTGCGGATGCGGCTTCCTCCGCGGCGGAAGCTGGCGACAGGGGCGCTTTCGATAGCCTTGTACGAAGCCTTGAAAGTGTAAAAAGCGCCGCGCCGCCGCATGACGCTGCCGTTGGAAACGCTGTTATTGACAAAACCGATAAGCTCTACGAGCAATGCGAAGCGCTGGAAGCCTTCCTCATCAAGAATTTGCTCAACAGCATGAGAAGCACCATTCAAAAATCAGGCTTTATTGATCAGGGCTTTGCGGGCGATATGTACGAAGATATGCTCTATGAGGAGTATGCGGATGAATTCACCAAAAACACGAATTTCGGGTTTGCCGAGATAGCCTACCTTGAACTCACCGGACAGCGCGGTACTGTGATTAACAAAAAATTCTGACGGTATACCGGTCAGGAACCGGTACCTTGAATATGGGCAATAGTACCGTACATAACACGAATAGGGCAAAGAACGATGAATTCTATACGCAAATCACGGATATAGAAAAAGAATGTTCCCATAACGATTATGGATAAATACAATCCGGATCAATTTGAAATTATCGGCGCTGATTTTGAATTTATTGACAAAGGCAAATTTTATGTACAGGGAAGGGGAGTATATTCGCGGATAGTAAACCGTATCAGAAGGCGGTGTTTTTTCTATTTTCGGACTACTATGATACGATATCGGCGAAGCGGCGGCTCTTATTCGCTGAGAAGGCTCTGTATTTCACCGGTGGAAAGACCCGCCGCTTCGGCTGCCTCATCAATGGATACGCCTTTGCTCACCATATTTTGCACAATCTGCCGCACCCCTTTCCGCCACCCTTGCTCTATACCTTCTTCATATTTTACCCGCAACGCATCTTCCATATTCCATTCCTCTAATAACATGTTTATCACCTCCGAACTATGTTCCCTTAAAAATACTTCCAATATCCCCTCTTTTATACACTCCCGCGCAGCCTTCCGCACCGCCTCCTTTAACCCCTCCTCCAGCTTCCTCTTCTCCCTCACCCTCCACACAAACTCGCTATACTCCCTTAATTCCACGCACTGCTTCAGCATCCTTTCATTGTGTCCCTTGTTTATGTTTACTACCTTCACTTTCAGTTCCAAATTCGCCGCGCCTTCCGCCCCTAGCTCCTTCGCCTTCATAAACGCATCGGATAGTTTCAATACTTTCTCTTCTTCGCAGGGCGCTTCGCCGTTGTACAGCACAAAACATTCGACCGCCGGTATGCTGACAAGACGGCTCCGGTATATCTGGCGGTTGTCCATAACCTTTTCATACAGCCGCGCAACGTACAGCAGGCAGCGCAGCGGCATATTGGGGTTTATGGTTGATTGATGCTCAATAAGCACGATAAGTTTGCCGTCTATCTCAAAGGATAGATCGTTGAGTCTGCCCATAAAGAGGGCGTCTTCGAGGGTGTTGATAGAGAGCGGGATAGCGGAGGGGAGGGGGAGTCCGGAAAGAGCGGAGTAGAGGGAGCGGAGTACGTCGGGGGCGCTGAAGAGAAGAGTAAAGACGCTGTTCTTGAAGCCAGTGTTGGCTGCGGATGCCGTTGTCATAGCGGTTATTATAGCATACCGTCGGTATGTTTGGCAACCGCGCCCCCTGTTCCTCTCATCGTGAGAGTGCCACGTCCATCACAATCTTAAAACAAAGCGTTGACATACCGAGAATACGAGACTATAATGAACCCATGAACATCTTGGATTATGTACGGTAACGACTGTAGCGGTTGTTTTTAGCGCCTGTCATTTACCAAAAGCACGCCGGCGGCTAACAGTAAGTCGCCGAACACGACTATGACGGATGTATGTAATTACGCTAGATGAATTGCCGGATTTGACGGTATACGGCGATATATAAGGAACAGTAAAATAATAATGAAGAAATACATACTTGCGCTGGATCAGGGGACGACGAGTTCACGCTCAATTCTTTTTGACAAAGAGCAATGCATGATCGCGGTGGAACAACGGGAGTTTCCCCAAGTGTATCCCAAAGAAGGGTGGGTTGAGCATGATCCGATGGAGATATACTCTTCGCAATATGCGGTGATGATGGAACTGCTCACTAAATACGATATTGCGCCGGCTGATATTGCCGCAATCGGCATAACGAACCAGCGGGAAACGACGATTCTCTGGGATAAACATACGGGACGCCCCATATACAACGCCATTGTGTGGCAATGCAGGCGCACCGCATCTATTGTCGATGATCTGGTGAAGCAGGGATTGCAGGATTATATAAAAAAGACAACCGGTCTTATACCGGACGCCTATTTCTCCGCAACAAAAATCAAATGGATATTGGACAATGTGAACGGGGCGCGAAAGAAAGCGGCTAACGGCGATATTCTTTTCGGAACGGTGGATACGTGGCTTATATGGAAACTCACCGGCGGCGCGGCTCATGTTACGGACTATTCCAATGCAAGCAGAACCATGCTTTTTGATATTCACACGCTGGACTGGGATGACGCCTTGCTCTCGGCGCTGGATATTCCCCGCGCCTGTCTGCCGAAGGCGCTGCCTTCAAGCGGCGTTTTCGGTATGGCGAATATTCAAGGCACGGACATTCCCATCGCGGGAGACGCAGGGGACCAGCAGGCGAGTCTGTTCGGGCATTGCTGTTTCAGTAAGGGAGCGGCGAAAAACACCTATGGCACAGGATGTTTCTTGCTGATGAATACGGGAGATACGGCGGTTGAGAGTGGAAACGGCTTGCTCACCACGCTTGCTGCAAGTACCGGCAGCCGTGTACACTATGCGCTTGAAGGGAGCGTGTTCGTAGGCGGCGCGGTTATCCAGTGGCTCCGTGACGAACTGCGGCTCATTGTGGAAAGCGGAGACTCCGCGTATTATGCGGGCAAGGTACCCGACACCGGCGGCGTGTATCTGGTACCGGCTTTTACAGGACTTGGCGCGCCGTATTGGGACATGTACGCGCGGGGCGTTATCGTAGGACTGACGCGGGGTACCAAGACGCAACATCTGATCCGCGCCGCCGAAGAATCCATCGCGTATCAAAGCCTTGACGTTCTGCGGGCAATGGAAAAGGATACCGGCGCGAAAATTACGGAACTCAAGGTTGATGGCGGCGCGAGCCGTGATGATTTTCTTATGCGGTTTCAAGCCGATATTATGGACTGCGTTGTGCGGCGTCCCGTTATCAGGGAAACAACGGCGCTTGGAGCGGCATTCCTTGCTGGCATCGCCGTTCGCTTTTGGTCCGGCATTGACGAAATCCGTACAACATGCGACAAACAGTTTACTCCCGCCATGAGTAGCGAAAAGCGGGATGAGCTTCTTGCGGGCTGGCATAAGGCGGTAACGCGAAGCCGGGGCTGGGCGGAGTAAGCGCCGTGTCTCCGCAACGGTACCGTGTTTTAGAGCAGGCGGCATGAAAACCGTCAATGCCTTGCTCACAGAAGGAAAAGCCCGCCTCAAAGGAAGGGTCGATACGCCCGACAGCGACGCCCGTCTGCTTTTGGCTGCTGTATTATGCATGGACCGGACACGGCTCGCGCTTGCCGCTTTGGACGCCGTCCCGGAAGAAGCCGAAGCCGCGTACAAAAAAGCATTGGAACGGCGGCTTTCAGGCGAATGTGTTGCGTATATTGTCGGCTATAAAGAGTTTTGGGGCTTGCGGCTTACCGTAAACCATGCGGCGCTGGTGCCGCGTCCTGACACGGAGACCCTTGTGGAAAGCGCGCTGACTGATATGGGTGCCGCTCGCTCCTGCCTCGACCTCTGCACCGGTTCCGGCGCGGTGGCGATTGCCTTGAAACATGAGCGCCCTCATCTTGCGGTTACCGCATCAGATCTGTCGAAAGACGCGCTAGACGTTGCTCGCGCCAATGCCGAAGCCCATCACATGGATATACGCTGGATTGAAAGCGATCTTTTTGAGCGCATCGAAGGCTGTTTCGATATGATCGTGTCGAATCCGCCGTATATTCCAACGTCAATGATTGCCGAATTAGCGCCGGAAGTACAGCACGAGCCGCATATCGCCCTTGACGGCGGCGCGGACGGGCTTGCTATTATCAAACACATCATTGTTGAAGCGAAACCGCATCTCAATCAAGGCGGCATATTGCTTATGGAAGCGGATCCCCGCCAAATGCCGGCTATTGCGGCGTTGTTGCGCGATCACGGGTATCGGGCGCTACGGACGTATACGGATTTATCAGGACGTGAACGGGTCATCGGCGGGATATACTCGACCTCCATATAAGGGGGCAAGAAAGAAGCCGCGGTTCGGCAGTCCAATGATGACTGTTTTTGCTATTCCCCTCTAAATCCGATGATTTCCAGCGTTCCTGCTTTAGCTTTTTCCGCAAGTTCTTGAGGAAGTTCTTTAAGAGGCGTGCCTGTCAGGTTCAGTCTTTTCAAGCCTGTGAAATCAGAGAGATCAGGCAGTTCATCCCATTCTTCGCGATAATCCCTGTCGCTAAAATCTATGGTTTCAATTTCCGTGATAGACAAGCCGTTGTAGCCCCCATGTTCTTCCAGCAGACGAAGCATATCAAGGTCGCAGGGCATCCGCAGAATTCGGCGGTCCGTATCAAGACAGTCAACGCCGCCGTCAAGCAGGAAGTCATGGATAGCCGCCCATTTCCCGCGCGCCGTGCGTTCGGCTTGTTGCGCTTCGGCTATGGACGTTTCGCCGCCCGTGTCCTCAAGCTGCCAGTGATCGTATTTCGCCTTTACCCATTCATAACAGGCTTCCGCTGGAACGCGAGTACACGCATACCCACCACATTCGGAGCCATCATAGAACTCGTTATTCTCTTCAATCAGAGCGCCGTCTTTGTAGATGCGGTATTCAACGCCGTTGCCATTGTCCGTATTGACCGCGGAAAAACAGAAAAAGCAAAGCTGCGGAAAAGATTCGCTCAATGCGGTAAAGAAGGGATAGGGATCGTCAATTTCCAGCGGGCGCCCATAGTCATCCTCAAAAAGAGAAAACTCCCGCTCCCCTTTTTTGAGGGGATTGATGGAAATCCCTATTTCACCGAAAAAGTCCGCGGCATTATTGCCGGAACCCTCGCCTTGTACGGCATGATCCAGAAACTGCCGTAGCGCCTCGACTGTTTCGTCAGCGCCCTTTACGCCGATCGTACTCCTATAGCTCATAAAAACTCCTTTCTGTTTTTTCACCCAGATAGCGAATATGATATATTATATAAAGAAAATCCACAAGATATTCAAAATTCCGGCGGTTTTCCACTTTTATACATACTATTTCGTAATTACGCGGTGATCTACGACGTATGATGGAAAGGTAACGACAACAAGGACACACAGAGAATATGGAAGGATACTAATCACCATAGAACGCACATGCCTCCATTGCTGGAACTCCACGCTATCCCGAATGAGAATAAGCGCAAAGGAAAGCGCCATTACTTTTTACATCAATGATGGCTTCCTTTGCTGGCGTATCATACGTTCTGGATTTCCTCTCCTCCTGTTATTTTTAGCGGTATATGCTTTTCCGCCGAACTATGCTATAGTGGTTAGTATAGCGCCTCCAGAGACCGGCGTTGCGAGCGCAATGCGCACGCGGTTTCTCTGGGTGGCGGCTCTATCCAGTATGATTGAGGAGTTATCTATGGAGAAGCGCATCCCCGCCCGTTCTGAAATCGCTATTCAGGACACATGGGATTTATCAACATTATTCGTTACTGATGCGGCGTGGCATACCGCGCTTGTGGAATTTGAAACTATGACGGCGAAAATCCCCGCTTTTCAGGGAACGTTGGGACAAAGCGCGGAGAATCTTGCGGATTGGCTTGATTTTGCTCAAGAATTAGGCGTTCTTGAGGAACGGCTTGGGTATTACGCTGAATTACGGCAGAGCGAAGACGAAGGAGACGGCGCAGCTCGTACCATGAACGGCAAGTATATGATGGCGGGCGCCCGCGCCGCCGCTGCGTCCGCATGGGAGACGCCGGAGATACAAGCCATTCCCGACGCGGTTATGCAAACCTTTCTCCGGCATCCCCGCATTGCGGAATACCGCATCTACCTGCAAAAACTGCTGCGGTTTAAACCCCACGTGTTGAGCGGTCCGGAGGAGCGGCTTCTTGCGCTTCACCGCGAAGGAGAAGGCGTCGCGCATGACGCCTTTTCGGTGCTTACCAATGTTGATCTTGATTTCGGCGCCATTGCCACGGCGGAAGGGGAACTGCCCCTCTCCCAGTCAACATGGACGGTGTTTATGGAACATCCCGATCGCGAGGTGAGGAAACGGGCATATACCGCGTTTTACCGGCAGTTTGACGCGCACAAGAACACGCTTGCCGCCTTGTACAGCGGGCAGGTCAAGCAGAACGTGATCCGCGCCCGTATTCGGGGCTACCCGTCCGCCCGCGCCGCCGCGCTTTTTCCCGATAATGTCCGCGACGAGGTGTACGATAATCTCATCGCCACGGTGAACGCGAATCTCGCCCCCTTGCGCCGCTACTATGCGCTTCGGAAAAAACGTCTGCGCCTGACGGACCTGCGTCATTACGATGTGTACGCGCCGATTGTGGATGCGCCCCGTAAGAAAACCTCATGGAACGAGGCGGTCGCTATGATATCCGAGGCGCTTGCCCCCTTGGGCGAGGAGTATGTCGCAACGCTCCGCAGCGGTCTCTTAGGGCGCTGGGCTGACCGCTATGAAAACAAGGGCAAGCGTTCCGGCGCGTTTTCAGCGGGGAGTTACACCGGCACTCCCTACATTCTCATCAATTACAAAGAAGAGTCTATCCGCGATGTGTTCACTCTTGCCCATGAAGGCGGACACTCCATGCACTCGTGGTATTCGGCGCGTTCCAATCCGTTCATGCAGTACGCCTATACCATCTTTGAGGCTGAAGTTGCAAGCACGTTTAACGAGGACCTTCTCTTCCGGTACCTGAAGAACACCGCGCGGGATACGGCGTTAAAAGCCTATATTGTGAACAAGCGCATTGACGATCTGCTGGCGACTCTGTACCGTCAGACCATGTTTGCTGAATTTGAGAAACGCGCCCATGAGCTCGAGGAATCCGGTAATCCGCTCACGGTTGACGCGCTGCGAAGCGAGTACCGCGCGCTCTTGGAAAAGTATTTTGGACCGGACATGACGCTGGAAGAGACCAGCGATCTTGAAGGGTTGCGTATACCGCATTTTTACAACGCCTTTTATGTATACAAATACGCCACCGGTATTTCCGCATCTCTCGCGCTTGCGGAACGGGTCGTGTCCGGCGGGGAAAAGGAGCGGGAGGATTACTTTACGTTCTTGAAATCAGGCGGTTCGCGTTTCCCGATAGAAAGCCTCGCCATCGCGGGCGTCGATATGGCGCGTCCGGAGCCGGTACAAGCCGCCTGCGATATATTCAGCGCTTTAGTACAGGAATTAGAAGCGCTGCTGTAACGCGAGTTCATTGAACATGCGGACGGCATAGACGCCAGCGTGATTTTCCTATGTTCTATGTATTACCCTATTCTGTCCCCTACCTTAAAGATAAGGGATTCTATTTCCGGTTGAAATGGTGAAGATAATTCAGAAAGTAGGATAAGGTTCAAAGGACAATGACTCGTTGTCTCAAGACAATGCTCCGTTGTCTAAAGACAATGACTCGTTGTCTCAAGACAATGCCCCGCTGTCTCAAGACAATGCCCCGCCGTCTTGAGACGGCGGCGTGTTGTTTTGAGATACGACGTCTTGACGAGCCGCATACAAATTGATATACTTACAAAGATGTTGCGTCGTTCATGCGGTTTTAGAACGAAGCGGCGAGGATAACGCCCCCGCCTGCGATAATGAGACGCGCCGTTTGAACATAGTCAAGAACGTAGCGGATTGAGAACGAGAGGGGATAGCGCGCTATCCGCACGTTGAAAAACCACGATACTGTTGCCGTAGGAAGGGAGCAATGCAAGAGCGGGAGTTGAATATGATGAAGCGCGATAAAACAGCATCTTCATATAGTTGTTGTGAGCCCAAAAAAAGGATCAAGCTTTTATTTATCACCTATACCCATTCCAATGGCGGCGGCGCTGAGAATGTTCTGACTAACCTTGTAAATCATGTGGATCACGACAGATATGCCATAGATATTATAGAAATACGCCATTTTTCTGTAAAAAGAGAACCGGTAGCTGACGTTGTTTCTTTATTGCATCCGTTTGCGTATGAAAAGGAGCATCTGAGTCTTGACGCTATAGAATATATACTATCTAAAAAAACAGAGCTTTGGGTAAACGCCTAGAAGAGTGTGGGTGAGTTAAGATGAGAAAGAAGGAGCGTAAGACGCCGGATACAAATAACCGCGTGGAGTATATCCAAAACTACGATGCGGTCGTTAAAGACTCATTTACGCTGTTCAAAAACAAGACGCTTTCCTTTCTTGGAATAGAAAGCGACGCCCGTATAACGGAGATACTGGCTACGGAGAAGCGGGAAATACAGGTAGACACGGAGTTTTCTGATTTATCGTTTCTAACGGATAAGGGATATGGGATACACATAGAAGAAGAAACGGATATAAGCCGGCGGGACTTGTACCGTTTTTGCGGGTATCAGGTAGACTTATCGCAGAAACATGGGATAGATTTTGTAACGGTTATACTAACGTTCAAAGCGGCGGCGCAGAAGAAACTTGAAACGCCGACATTGCTGTTCTGTCCATGGATAGTGAATCTAGGCGAGCGGGATGCGGACGAATTACTGGAGAAAATAAGAGGAAAACTAGAACGAGGGGAAGAGATCAATGAACTTGAATTGGTATTTTTGCCGGTATGCCGAAGCGGAAAGAGAAGCGTTGAGCAATTATTGGAAGAAGGGATAAAGCTAGCGCTGGGAACGCCGTCAAACGAGAAGGTAGCGGCGCTTATGCTGATGTTGACGAACCGCTTGGTAGGAGCGGAGGAACTGAAACGGATATGGGAGGAGTTTAAGGCAATGACAAAGTTAAAAGTATTGGAAGTAGCGGAAGAAGTGGGTATGGAGAAGGGCATGGAAAAAGGGATGGAGAGAGGTATGGAAAAAGGGCTACAGAAGGGTATGGAGAGAGTGGCGCGGATTGCCTTGAAGAAGGGGATGCCGCTTGAAAGTATTCAGGAGCTTACGGGATTGAGCCGTGAACGGATAGCCGCGCTCTCCGCGTTTGACTAATGGCGTTACCTGTGAATCAACATCCTATGCCGTCTCTTATAACGTCCACAGGCTATGGTAATACAGGTAGCTCTGCGGGGACAAATATCCTTGAAGAATTTGCTTCAATAAAAAGCTATAAAGAAAATGAGTTTACCTTTGCACACGAAACGGACGGCATTGCCGATCTTGAAAGCAGCTTTGCTGAAGGACACCGCCTTAAAACAGATTTAGCTGTAAAACGATTTCTCGTATTAGCGCATCAGCTTTCAAGCGAAAAACATTATAAGTATGCTTTTAATGGAAAATTTGAGCGGCTTGCTATTGAGTATATCAATTCGATTGTAAAATGTGTATGGAAAGGCTGGTGGTTCCGTGCTTTTGAGACAGAGCGGCTTTCTAAAAAAGATACATTCAGAATAAAATTTGCAGGTACGCTTTTTAAGTATCTCCTTGAATCACTGGATTTTGATTTATATGAACCTGACGGCTGGACTCCGGATTATCGCCCCGTTACCAATGAATATTATTCCAATTTTTTAGACAAGAATGATATACACAATTTTATTGATAAAACAAAACTATTCACCGCAAATCTTCTTCAGGAAGCGGCTGCTGGTAATACATATAATTATATTATGCTGGATCAGGCGATACCGCCTATTGCCGTTTCAAAATATATACGGTATTGGACCAATCCCAAGGTGATCATTGTTGACAGAGATCCGAGAGACTTATATGTTATTAACAAGGCTTTATGGGGTTCAGGCTATATTCCATCAAACACAGCGGAACAGTTTATTGCATGGTATGGCGCGACACGACAGACACGTGAAGCTGAATTAGGGCATAGTAGCGGGGAGATGTTATTTTTACCGTTTGAATCGCTTGTGTATACGTATGACGACTCGCTCAAAAAGATAATCAATTTTATCAATCTTTCCCCGAAAGATCACATTCACAAATTGCAATATTTTAATCCGGAAATTTCACGGAAAAACACCCTTATTTTTCCGCAATACCCTGATTTAGCTGGCGATGTCAAAAAAATAGAAAAACAGCTTGAGAAATATTGTTATCCGTTTCCCGAAAAGTCTTACAAAGACAACGCCGGCATTTCCAGATGCCGCTTGATACAAGACATAAACGATAAAGCGGAATTCGTTCAGTATACCGGCAGACTCCCTTCTGACATGGAGAAATACACGCTTGTTATCATCTTTCGCATGACTATTTTTTCCGTTAATTTACAGAGGGCAAGAAAAAGAAGAGGCGTTGCTTTGTTAAAATCACTAATGAAAATGGCGGCATCTTTACCGATCCTGCCTTTTGATTATGCCTTGAATCTTTTATTCTTTTTATTTCAAGGCGCAAAGAGAAAAAGATAATATGCCGGAGTTTTCGCTTATCGTTCCTGTATATAATGTGCAGGATTTCCTTGCTGAATGTCTCGAATCCTGTATAAATCAGACGTTCAAGGATATTGAGATTATCTGTGTTGATGACGGTTCAACAGATAAAAGCTGTATGATACTCAAAGAATACGCTCAAAAAGATAATCGTATTAAAATAATAACATTAGAAAGGAACAGTAGGCAGGGATATGCCCGCAACCGCGGCGTTGAACAAGCTATGGGTGACTATTGCTGGTTCGTTGACAGCGATGACAGTATTTTACTCAATGCCTGTGAAATACTGCATGAGGTTATTGCTAAAGTTCATACGGATATAATCTGTTTTAATGCGATTTCTTATCAATATGATATTCAAACAGGGAAAAAAGCGCTTGATGATAGCGGCAGGGCTTCCTGGCGGATTGCACAGCATGATAAAATTTTTCTTAAAAAGAATGGATTTAGACCATTAAAATGGATTAAAATAGCTGCGTGGCTGTATATTTCTCGTACGAGTTTATTAAAAAAGGTTCAATTTAGAGAACATGTTATTCACGAAGATATTGACTTTACCCCCATACTATTATCCAGAGCGGAAAGCATATATTATGTTAATTTCGCGTTTTATTATCGCAGAAGAAATAGTAAATCAATTACTTGGGGGGGGGGGGGGGATGGCGGAAAACAAACCGCCGCTTATATCTTTGCGGCTAACGCCCTGCATGATTATATTGTATCTGCAAAAATACCGCGCCGGCATTTCTGTTATATTGCATATATGGATCACATTGCCGGTATAAAAAGGAGATATAATGCTTTTCCCGGCATACATACTGAAGAATTAGACGCCATGATAAAAAACATATACAAAGACGCCTGTTTTCCGCACATATTTTGTTTCAAAGTAAAGCGCGCCATATTCCGCAGAATACGGCGTCTACTGGAGGCGCTCGTATGATACCCATTGTTTTCTCATCAGACGATTATTATGTTCCCTATATGGGTGTTATGATGCAGTCCATTATGGAAAATGCCGTTTCTGATGAGGAATATCGTTTTTACGTGTTACAAAAAAACATTTCTTCAGAAAATAGAGAAGCGCTTAAAACTCAAATTGGTACATACCCTCATTTTTCTATTGATTTTATCAATGTAGCGGAATATATCAAAGACTATAATTTCTTTGTTGCAAACAGGGATAATATAACCATTGAAACCTATTTCAGATTACTTATTCCAGATCTGTTTAAGGATCAGGAAAAAATCATTTATCTTGATGGAGACATGATTTGCCTTACCAGTATTTCAGAGTTATATCACTACGAGCTGGGGAATAATTTACTTGCATCTTCAAGGGATATTCTTGGCGCCTGCGTGTATTATAGTCCCAACGCGCATACGCAGCGGACATACCGGCGGGAAATACTAAAATTGTCAAATCCTGATAATTATTTTATTGCCGGAATGTTGTTGATAAATAATAGGGAATTTAGGAAGCGGTTTACCGTTAAACAGTTGCTTGATTTTGCCGTATCGCGTGAATGGCAGTGGCATGATCAGGATGTTTTGAATGTTTTGTGTGACGGCAAAACGCTCCTTCTCTCTATGGCGTGGGATTTTACCCAGGATGACGTCACGTATTTGCCTGAATATTTGCGGAAAGAATATGTTGAAGCGCAAAAAGAGCCAAAGATAATCCATTTTGCCTCACAGTCGCGTAAACCATGGGAAAATGCGGTTAATGTACCGTACTTTGAACTTTTTTGGAAATATGCGGCACGAACGCCTTTTCTTGTCACTATCATAAGCCGAATGGAGGAGAAACATTTGATCGGACTTCCCTATAAAGAGCGTATACTGTATGATATAAAAAACAAGAATATAGGGCTGAAGTTTCTGCTTACATGCCTTAAAGCTCGTTTGTGGGGTTAATAATGCCGGCTATTTCCGTTATTGTCCCTGTTTATAACGTTGAACAGTGGTTATTGTCCTGTATTGATAGTATTCTTCTCCAAACATTCTCTGATTTTGAGTGCATCCTTGTTGATGATGGCTCGCCGGATACCAGTCCCATGATATGCGATGACTATGCGCAAAGGGATAGCCGCATAACCGTTATTCATCAAAAAAACTGCGGTGTAACTTCGGCGCGGAAAACCGGTATAGAACACGCGCATGGAGACTACGTGTGTTTTGTGGACGGAGACGACTCGCTGCCGGAACATGCGTTATTTCTCCTCTATGAGCGGGCGACATCCCAAAAACTGGATATTCTGGTAACTGCAAAAAATGAGATAAAAAACGGGGTTTGCTCCGTATATCAAAATGTCGTAACAGGCATAGTGCCGCTTGACCGCTATATCGAAGCGCTTCTATTAGGGCAATGCGCTATAGGTCCGCACGGACGTTTGATTAAAAAAAACTTATTCGTACCGGACATACTGAACATTCCTCGAAACATTACCAATAATGAAGACTTAGTTATGAATTTGAGGCTGGCGTTACAGGCTGGAACCATTGGGATATACAATGATATAATCACCTATAATTATTGTATTCATGGTGGAGGAGCATCATCAAAAGGAATGAAGCTGAGCGCATGGTTGTCCCTTTTTACCTATTGTGATGATATAATGAAATCTGTTTCTGACAGCCGTAACTTGAATAAGGCGTTGTTGCGATTTAAATTACGCAGAATAAAAGCGCTGCTGCGGAGTTATATATGAATATTCTTGGTATTCTACCAAAATGGCGGTTCCCTTTCTTAACTTTTCTTAATGTTTTGACAGTGAGGTATCAACCCTTCTCGAATGAAGACTCACGCAATGGGAGGCATAGAGTAAACAATGGAAATGCTAGAAAAAATCCATGCCGCTGAACTATCTTTGTTAAAAGTTCTCTGTTCTTTTCTTGAAAAAAATCATTTGCGGTATTATCTTGTTTTTGGGACGCTGCTTGGAGCGGTGAGGCATAAAGGTTTTATTCCATGGGATGATGATGTTGATATCGCTATGCCCAGGGAAGATTATAATAAACTGCTTGCCTTTCCCGATTCCTCCTTCGGCGAGCCTTTCCGATTATTTGAAATAACGCGTACAGAAGATTATTATAACCTATATGCAAAATTTATAGACCGGTCCAAGCCGATAAGAATGCTTGAACCTCAACGAAGGTTGGGACTCGATCAATATATATGGATAGATATATTTCCGTTAGATGGTTTGCCTGAAAATAAAATAAAATCTTTCTTTATTAAAAACGCCTCTATCGTTTTACGGCAATTATATATGCTAACGGCCTCTGACAACACGTTCCCAAGAAATAGAATTAAAAACATAATAATTAAATTCGTCAAATTTCATTTTCCATATAAAAAACTGTATCAAGTTTTTTTAAAACTTATAACGCTCTATTCATACGATAACTCTTGCAACGTTGCCTCCATAACGGAAATGAACACATCTTTTTACGTATACCCAAAAAATATTTTTGGAAATTCTGCAACATTAACGTTTGAAGACGGCAGGTTTAACGTTCCTGAAAAAACAACAACGTATCTTGAAATGCAATACGGCGATTATATGAAATTACCGCCTGAAGAAGAGCGACATAATCATGCGTTTGTTTTATAATAATGCTGTTGAAAATAGCGCGCTAACAATTCTCTCTTGATTATATTGCTATACTCTGAAAAATATGATAGTATTGAATCCATCAATCTTTTTTACACAATCCACCGCGTAGCTCCATATGGAGTACCGGACAAGGAGAAATAAGCTATGAACATTGCTTTAGTAATCGCGGGCGGTACCGGAAGACGGACGTTGCAGGAAATTCCGAAACAGTTTATCAACGTCTATGATAAACCTATCCTAATATATACGTTAGAAGGCTTTCAAACGCACCCCGACATCGAAGCCATTGAAGTGGTGTGCCTTGAGGGGTGGCATGAAATAGTAAAGGCGTATGCCAAACAGTACGCCATATCTAAATTAGCATGGATCGTAAACGGCGGGGAAACAGGGCAAGAGTCAATCCGTAACGGAATCTATACTTTAGCGGAACAGTGTAACGCTGATGATATTGTCATAATACACGACGGAATCCGCCCGCTTATAGATAAAGCCGTTGTTTCAGATTGCATCGCGATATGTAAAAAATATGGAAACGCCGTGTCGAGCCTGCCCTACAACGAGCAAATATTCAAAACAGCGGACGGATTGACTACAACGGAATATATACCGCGTGAAACAGTGCGCCGCGTACAGACGCCGCAGGCGTATATATTGGACAATGTATATAAATCGTATAAAAAAGCCTTTGATAAGAAAATAGGCATATACGGCTCTTCATATACGAATACTATGATGGCGGAACTGGGGGAAACTTTGCATTTCGCGGCCGGTTCCGATAGAAATATAAAAATAACCACGCTTGATGATATAGAATTATTTAAGGCGTTATTATCTATTGAAAAACGGAATGGATGAAGTATGTTTTTTAATAATACGTTATACAAAGAAGATATTGCCGCTATCGCTTCATATCCTATTGATTGGGAGCGGTTAAAGAATACGCATATTCTCATTACTGGCGCTACAGGGCTTATCGGTACAATGATGGTTGACGCCTTACTGTACCGTAACGCGGCGTATGGCGATGCCATCACCGTTTACGCGATGTCCAGAAATAGAGAAAAGGCGCGAGAAAGATTTGGAGAATATAGTAATAACCCCCGGTTTGTTTTCATACAACAGGATATACAATTTTCTATTCATCAAATAGAAAAAGAACTTGATTTTATTATACACGGGGCAAGCAATACCCATCCTATCGCATACGCGACCGATCCTATACATACCATATTGTTATCAGTAGTAGGGACAAAACATATTCTTGATGTAGCGGTTTCCCGAAACGTTACCCGTACCGTATTTCTCTCGACGGTTGAGATATACGGAGAAAACCGGGGAGACGTTGAACAATTTGATGAAACATATTGCGGTTATATAGATTGTAATACCGTGCGGGCCGGCTATCCTGAAGGGAAACGCGCCGCGGAAGCGTTGTGCCAAGCATACATGAGCGAAAAAAAATGCTCTATTGTAATCGCGCGGTGCAGCCGCGTCTACGGACCTACAATGGCTTCCGACGATAGTAAAGCCGTCGCTCAATTTTTAAGAAACGCCGTAAAAAACGAGAATATTGTTCTAAAAAGCAAAGGAACGCAGCGCTATTCGTATTGTTATGCGGCGGATGTTTGCGGGGCTATTTTATTTTTATTATTGAACGGAAAAAACGGGCAGGCTTATAATATTGCGGATTCGCATACATGCGTATCGTTGTATGAAATTGCGGAAATACTGTCAACATATACCAAAAAAGAGATACTCTATGATATTCCGGATTCGGTGGAAGTAAGAGGGTATTCAAAAGCGACGAAAGCCATTCTTGATTGTTCTAAAATGAGCGGATTGGGGTGGAAGGCGGCTGTTCCTATTGAAGAGGGTCTCATCAGGACGTTGGAAATTATGAAGTCAAAAGGGTAACACATGATAGACGATATAACGTTAAAAAAATGTCAAAACATACAACTCGGTTTACTAAAAGACTTTGACAGGGTGTGCCGTGAAAACAACTGGACATACTGGCTGGACGGCGGCACGTTATTAGGCGCGGTACGCCATAAAGGATTTATTCCGTGGGATGATGATATTGACGTAGTAATGCCGAGAAAAGATTTTGAAGCTTTCGCGCGCGGCGGACAAGCGTGTTTGGACGCCGCTATTTTTCTACAAACAATAGAAACCGATTGTTTTAATGAAAGTTTTTGTATTAAATTGCGGGATCGCAACAGTACGTTGATTGAAGAAAGTGATAAGGATACGCGCGTTTCTTACCATCAAGGTATTTTTATTGATATATTTCCGGCAGATGTTATTAAACGGCAGTCTGTAAAAAAAATATTCTGTCTTTTTAAACTTTTCAGAAGAATTTCATGGCTTAAAAGATTTATATATATTCCGGCAGGATCCATGAAAAGACGTAAAGCGCGGGGTAAGATCGCCGTTGCGCTTTTTTTTCCTATCGCTTGCATAATACGGATATTCTTAAAAGACGAATATATCTATGTAAAAACGCTGGAGCAAAAAAAAATTTCTCTCTATAAAACATGCTGGTCGGCGGCGGATGACGGCGTTTATTTCTTTCCATTCCTGTGCATTTATTTTCCGCACAAAGTATTTGATAAACATGATCTTTTCCCGCTTACAAACGTTCTGTTTGAACATGAGTATTTTCCGGCGCCGTTTGATCCCGATATATATTTACGGCGGCAATACGGCGATTATATGAAGCTTCCTCCTCCTGATAAAAGAGAGAGTCATAGCTATGCTATTTTACCGGATACGCCATGTAATCATCCGGAGAGTTTTAAGAAATAAAGCAACGCAATGCTATACGGTACATAGACGCCGTATTCATCATGCAACGCGCCATACCGGCGCGGCGTATCTCCCCAACGCCCTGAAAACTCCCGCAAGCGCCGGTCAAAAAGCCGGCGAAGATGGAGCGGGCTTCCGCTTTTCGGCAACCGAAAAGCCGTTTAGGTATACCGCTATTCTTTAATGGTATACCTTTATTCTTTGTGGGTATACCATTAAACTTTGACGGTATACCCTGAAGAAAAATTTGTTGACAAATAAAGAATAATGGTATACCATCAAAGATAATTGGTATACCAAGAAACTCTGCGGGTATACCATTAAAGTTTGACGGTATACCAAAAAATCGTGCGGGTATACTAAAAACCTTGCGGGTTCCCGCGGAGAACATATAATGCATACAGGAGTAGAAACATGGGAAACAAAGATTATATCCCGAACACCGACGAAAAGTTCCGCGACTGGTCGAGAAACCTCTACGACTACGCCCTCGCTCATTACACGGGCTGGAGCGTCCCCAGCCCGCACATCAGCCTTGAGGCGCTCCTCACCGCGTATGAGAGCGCGTTTGCCGCCGCGCAAAATCCCAATCGCGGCAAACTTGACGTGCTTCGGAAGAACGAAACCCGAAACGCCCTGAAGAAAGCCGTACGTCTCTACGTCAAGGCGTATCTCATTAACAACCCCGCGGTAACGGATGAAGACAAGGTTGAAATGGGGCTTCCGCTCCATGACGGCATTTCCACGCCGCACCCCGTACCGAAGATAAAACCGGAAACCGAGGTGATTCCCATAGGCAAGGGGAAGCATCAGGTAACGGCGCTGAATCCGCAAAGCCGGTCCAAACAGAAACCCGCGCTGGTGAAGGGGGTCGCCTTCGCGCGCCACTTGCGGCGTCCCGATGAAAGCCCGCTACAGGCGAAGGAAATGCCGTCCGAGTTTCAGAGCGCCACGACCCGCGAGTATCAATGGAGCGAGGCGGATTACGGCAAAGTGGCGGACTATGCGACGGCATATGAGAATGAAGGCGGGAAGCGGGGTCCGTGGTCTGACGTGAAAAGCGTACTGATCGATTGAAGGCGGTAAAAAAGTAACAAAGTAAGCGCGCTATCTCATAGACTGTTGCGGCGGGAAGGCGCGCTGTATGGCAAGCGGCTGGCACGGGGGGTAAAGCCATAAGCCAAACCTACCGTTTTTAGACGCTTACGAAAAGGAGAGGCATACATGATCTATTATAAAAAGAAAAATAAGACTAACATGGCGGAAATATGGTATAATTACGATGAACAGCCTGCCGGACGCATTGATGTGCTGCGCTACAAATATGTTACGGAACGGAAAGAGAACGCCGCTTCTTTTGAAGAATTATGGACGCTTTTAATTGATTTAGAGAAACCGGAAGACGAATTGTTTTCACGGATGCGAAAAAGTACGCGGTATCAAATCAACCGCGCGAAAAACAAAGACCATATTGTGCATACGACCCTGCTTGACAAAGGAGAGAAGGACGAGGAAAAAATCAACCGGTATATTGATTTTTATAATGCCTTCGCCGATTCAAAAAACAGATCGCATATACATGTTTCAGACATTGAACAGTTTTACAACACAGGAACGTTATGCGTGCGTTCCGCGTCAACGGGTACTGAACCGTTAACTATGCACGCGTACGTTGTGTCAGATAATACGGCGCGGCTGCACCAATCATCTTCTCTTTTCCGCGTTAGTCAAGACGGCGACTATAAGAATTTGATCGCGCGGGCTAATAGGTTGTTGCATTGGGAAGACGCGCTTTATTTTAAGCGGGCGCATGGCATACGGTGGTATGATTTCGGCGGCTGGTACGGGGGGGGGGGGGGGTTTATCCAAAAAAATTACGAACAGCTTTTAATAAAAAAAATTAATGAATAATTTGGGGGGGAAAAAAATCGGGTATATTATTTTTTTTAACCCCCCGC
>JAISMJ010000004.1 GCA_031276815.1 Treponema sp. | reverse complement strand
GAGCTGACCGAGAGCAAACTGCTCACCCGTCCGCGTGAAATCCTCACCTTCGAGGACACGCAGTTGGGGCAGACGCTGTACATCGCGCTGTACTGGCAGAACGAAAAAGGCCGCCTGGGGCCGCCTTCGCCGATACAATCGCGGGTGATTGCGTAAGGGGACATGGAAAAACCGCTAAAAGTAAAAGCGTTTTCAACATACTATGTTGGAAACGCTTTTTTTATGTCTATTAAAACGTATAATGTATAATGGTATAAAACATTATATAAAAATAAGAAGGAGCAAAAAATGAAAATACAATATTGTATTCCGATATTATTTGTAATGGTTGTTAATTCATATGTTCTTTATGCCGCACCACAATGGGAAAACAAAAACAGAACAAATATAATTGATGAGGAAATAAATTTAGATCAATATTTACCGTTTGAAGCAAATTCAAAGATTGTTAAACTAAATGAAGAAGCCACATTAAAATTAGATGGCGGTTTTCCCTATCTTGATGGAGCAACAGCTCTATATCCTTTGTATTCGGCTTTTGCTAATGCGGTATATCCTCCATTGGAAAGATACAAAAATGGATTTTATCAAGATGAAAATGGAGAATATACATTGCCCGGATATATTATGTGTTCAAGAACTCCTAAGGCATATGAAAGACTTATTAATGGTGATGTTGATATTATTTTCTGTACAGCACCTTCTGATGAACAAATTTCTGCGGCAAGAGAAAAGGGTCTCACCTTTAGTTTAACACCTATTGGACTGGAGGCATTTGTATTTTTCGTCAATAAAAATAATCCAATAAACGGGTTAAGTTCATCGCAAATACGTTCTATTTATTCGGGGAAAATTATCAATTGGCATGAGTTGGGAGGAAATAACGGAAATATTGTTGCCTACCAGCGTCCAAAAAACAGCGGAAGTCAAACAATACTCGAATTAATCATGGGCGGAGAGAAAATCATTGAACCAATTAAAGAAAATATGATTCAAGACATGGGTCCAATAATACAGGTAGTTGCATCATATGAAAACAGTATGAATGCAATAGGATATTCCTTTTTATTCTATACGACTGAAATGATAAGGAATAATGGCATAAAACTATTAACAATAGATGGAATACAGCCCGCAAGGGAAACAATAAAAAGTGGTGAATATCCGTTCACACAAACATTTTATGCTATCACGACAGGAAATGAAACGGAAGAAGTAAAAAGATTTATCGAATGGATAATATCAGGACAAGGACAATATATTACCAGGAAAACAGGATATGTAGAAATAAGATAAAGGCAAATCGAACTTCGCATAACAGGACTAACTCGTTTCGGGATTAAAAGGCGGCTATCAGGGGTTCCGGCTGGCTAGGTCATTGCGCTATGCGCAGACCTTCGGTCTGAACATTCCTACGCCGTACTTGCGGTGAAATGCAACTTTTTGTATTATCGTGTATCTAAAATACCCAGGAGTGTTCTAACATAATGAAGAAAGCAGCTATTTTTGGGGATTCCATACTTAAGGGTATTCAATTAGACTCAAATACAAAGAAATATATTGTTAAGAATTGTATTGATCTTGATAAAATTGGAAACAAACATGTGGTTTCAATTGATAATTTTTCCATGTTTGGTTGCACAATAAATAAAGGCAGCATGATGTTGCAACGCCGTTTGGAAAAAAGATCTTTTGACATCGTCGTGCTGGAATATGGCGGAAATGATTGTGATTTTAATTGGAAAGAAATCTCCGAAAGACCTTATGATAAACATATTCCAAATACATCGCTTGCGACATTCATAGATATTTATTTTAAAATGATAAATTTGCTAAAGGAAAAGTGTATTGAGCCAATAATCGCAACATTGCCCCCGCTGGAACCGCAAAGATTTTTTGACTGGTTTTGCAAAGGGCTTAACAAGGATAATATATTAAAATGGCTAGGAACAGTTAATACCATTTACAGATGGCAGGAAAAATACTCTCGTGCAATAGAGTATATCGCATATAACACAGATACACTTATAGTTGATATACGCGGTGCTTTCTTGAAATATTTTAGAATAGATGACTTATTGTGTGAAGATGGTACGCATCCAAATTCAAAAGGGCAACATGTAATTACAGAAACTTTCTTAAATATATCGAAAGAAAATTTAAAGAAAAATAGAATAATAGCGAATCGGACTACGGTTTGACTATGGTCTCGCTACGCGCAGATCTTGCCGACGCTCCGGCACGTTATGCACAAGTACATGCCATACTTTCGGCGGGGCGGGAGGCGGCTTGCGTGTATGCGACGGGTTTTAGTGCGGGTGTGCCGGTAGAGGTTTTGTTCGCCGATAGAGAGTATGAAATGAACCTGTTATTACGGTTTCTATTGCAAGCTGTTACAAGCATATTATATTACATTCTTTTTACGATGGAGAAGAACAAAACCACCTCTATACAAAGAGTTTATACCGCCGAAATTTATATTTGTTGTTTAACGCCTGCGATATATTGTATGCCAACAATGACGATGTATCAGATGCAATGGAAAAATGTATAAATATGTCCGTACCGATTATCGTGTGGCTATGAACCGGCTCCCAGCAGCGATTCCAGCCTTTGCCGTACCCCAAGTGGTAGCATGACCGTTTTAAGCCGGGATGTTTCGCCGGTTTTTATCACAACGTCCTTTTTAGCGCAGGAGAGCGATTTCGCAAGAAAGGCGCACAGTTCGGCATTGGCTTTGCCTTTCTCCGGTGCGGCGGCTATTTTTACGCGCAGGCGGTTTCCCTGCACATCCGCTATCTCCGTCTTTGACGCGGCGGGAACGGCTTTTATATCGAGGAGGATGACGTCTCCGGACACACGGAATACTGCCATAACAGCCCTCTACAGAATAAGCATGGCGTCTCCATAGCTGAAGAAGCGGAATTCATGCTGAATTGCCTCATGGTAACTCTCCATGATGAACTCTCTCCCCGCAAACGCCGAAACGAGCATTAGCAATGATGATTTCGGCGTATGAAAATTGGTAAACAGTCCTCCTATGACCTTGAATTCATAGCCCGGATATATAAACAAAGCGGTTGCGTGGTCCCCGCGCATAAGGCGTCCGTTGCTCCACGCGGACTCAAGCGCGCGGGCGCTGGTCGTTCCAACAGCAATGATACGCCTTCCCTCGGCTTTAGCCCTTTCAATTAATGAAGCCGTTTCTTCATCTATATGGAAAAACTCCTCGTGCATGATGTGATCCTCAATGCGCTCCGCTCTCACCGGAAGGAATGTCCCCATTCCCACATGAAGTGTAATAAATGCGGTTTCGATTTTCTTATTAGTGAGCCGTGAAAGTAGGGTCTCGGTAAAGTGCAGTCCGGCTGTCGGCGCGGCGGTAGAACCGGTGATCGCCGCGTATACCGTCTGATATCGCTCCCGATCTTCCGGCGTATCGGGACGTTTGATGTACGGCGGAAGGGGGATGTGCCCATACCTATCAAGCCAGGCATCATCAATAGGCATGTCGAAGCGCAGTGTGCGGTATTCCCCTGCCGCTTCGGTGATTTCTGCCTGCCTGCCATCGGCAAATCGGTATCGGCTTCCTATCCGTCTGCGTTTTGTTCGGGATGCCATAGCCTGCCATGTCCACTCATCCAGACGTTTGAGGAGGAGAAATTCCACCTGTGCGCCGGTCTGGAGCGCAATTCCCGAAAGCCGCGCAGGACGCACCCGTGAATTATTGAAGACAAGGATATCGCCAGCGTCAAGCACGTCTGGTAAATCCGTAACATGGAGGAGCCGCTTTTCATGCGAAGCGCGGTTAAGCGTCATAAGTCGGCTTGTTTCACGTTCTGCGCTGGGATGCTGAGCGATGAGGCATTCAGGAAGGTCAAAGGTAAAATCTGATGTGTTCATAAATTGATGATAAAGTATAGCATGAAAGACCGAACATGAAACAGAGCCTTATAATGGAGCGCAAACAGTGCTTAGTATACAGCATAGTCCTTCTTTTAATGAAGATACAATAAAGAATCCCCGCCGCAAGCAACGGGGTATTGAAGATTTCTCCTTGAAATCTTTGCGTATGCGGGAGAACAAATTCCCTGCATCTCAGGTTCACGCCCCAAGGGGCGAGGTATTAGACCTGCCTTTTGTTAATAAAAAATTTAGAAACATGAAACAAGACCGGAATGGAATGAAAATAGTTTATACTGATATAATGAGACTAGAGATAGGTCCAAGTTTAATACCTTTATGTGATGAAAAATTTAATTTAGTTCAAAAAATAGGTACTATGAGGAAAAATAGAGAGAAAGAAAGTGGTATAAGTATACCGTCAATATATATAATAGATAGAAAAGTCAAACATAAAATTAAAGGCAAAGAAGTTAAAGATCTGGTTTTTGGAGTTCCAGCTATTTAAAAAATAAAAATCAAATAAAAGTGCGCCAAACGTCGCATAACAGTTGCGTGAATCGTTATTCGAACTCTCGTATTGACAAGTGGCATATGAACTTTAACGTAAGGGATTCAGAGAAATCAAGCATATAGTCGTACTGCGGCGCTTCATTCGATTAAACCCGTTTGTTCACGTTGTATCAACGCTCCTTGTGAAGAGCGTACTGCGTGAGTCGATTTCAAAAATTTTGAGATCGGATAGCTTTGCCATTTTCAGAACGGCTGCCACTGTCCGCGGCTTTCCGCTAAAAACGGCGTGTGAGAAATCCAGTCCGTCGCCTTCTCGAACATGTCTTACACTGCCGTTACATGAGCCGCTTCATGAATTGGCTTGATAGTCCTCTTGCTTTTTTCTAGTATTATGGTATAGTACTATACATTAGTTTCAAAGCTGTCCAAAGGACAGCTTTGAAACGAGGTGCGGAGTCTCCGCATACTTTCCACCATACGGTGAGATACAGGGAAGGAACACGAAAAAGGCGCGAGATACTCGTTCTTTTATAAAAACGTGTTAGGAGGATTTTGTGGCAGTTGTTACAATGAAAAGTTTGCTTGAATCCGGAGTACACTTCGGTCATCAGGTAAAACGTTGGGATCCGCGCATGAAGAAGTACATCTTCGCTGAGCGGAATGGAATTCACATTATTGATCTCCAGAAGACTATTCAGGCGATCAAAGACGCCTACGAAGCGGTCAGGAGAACCATCAAGTCAAACAAAACCGTGTTGTTTGTCGGTACCAAGAAACAGGCTGAACAGGCGATTCAAAAAGAAGCCGAGCGTTGCGGTATGTTCTACGTGAATAACCGGTGGCTCGGCGGTATGCTTACCAATTTTGTTACCATTAAAGAATCATTGCGCCGTCTTAAAAAGCTCGAAAAGATGGAGTTTGACGGTACCTTTGAGAATCTTACCAAAAAAGAAATCGCGTCTCTAACTAAAGAGCGCGAGAAACTTCAGAAAAATTTAGGCGGCATCAAGGAAATGAAGGAACTACCCGGTATCCTTTTTATCGTTGATACTAAGAAAGAAGCGATTGCGGTTGCTGAAGCGCGGCGCATGGGCATTCCCATTGTCGCAGTGGTCGATACGAACTGTAATCCTGAAGGTATTGATTACCCTATTCCCGGCAACGACGATGCGATTCGCGCCATTACGCTGTTTACCCAGATTATAGCGAATGCGGTAATAGAGACTGACACGGAAGTAGGTCTTCGCATACTGGAAAGCGTTGATGAGGAAGGTATGGAGGATATTCTGACAGACGTTTCCCTCAAGGAAGAGGATATTGAAGTTGATATTGACGCCTATAAATCAGATGCCGCTTCGTTGAAAAGCGAGCAGGGCAATCATGATGACGATGACGAGCTTCCTATTGATATAGATACCATATATAAAGGAGATAAGTAAATGGCAATAAGCGCAGCGGAAGTTAAGAAGCTTCGGGAAAAAACCGGAGCCGGACCTATGGAGTGTAAAAGAGCCTTGCAAGAAACAAACGGTGATGTTTCCGCAGCTGAAAAACTCCTTAAAGAGAAAGGACTTGCGGCAGTTGAGAAACGCGCTGAGCGCGCAACCAACGAAGGTAAGATTTTTGTAAAAATAAAGGATAACAAGGCGGTTCTTGTGGAACTTGCCTCTGAAACCGACTTTGTCGCCCGTAATCCTGAATTTATTGAACTTGGCGGTATTATCGCAGACAAGGCGCTTGAACAGGATATAGACGCCCCCACCGAAGAGTTGAGCGCTATGGTTACAGAGCTTGCTACAAAAATACGTGAAAACATGAGCCTTAAACGATTGAAACGGGTGGTGGCTACAGATAACGAGTATCTTACGCGGTACATTCATGGAGATGGTAACATTGGCATTGTGCTGAAACTCGCTGCCGACAAGAGCGCAGCCTTTGAGAATGCGGAGGCGGAAGACTTTGCCTATAGCCTCGCCATGCACATTGCGGCGTTTACTCCTCTCGTACTCGATCAAACAAAACTCGATCCGTCTTTTGTGAAAGAGCAGGAAGAAATCTTCCGTAAACAGATGGATGCCGACGAGAATCTCCAGAGTAAAAGTGAGCAGCAGAAGCAGGGTATCCTGAAGGGTAAACTCAACAAGTACTTGAAATCCATCTGTATGCTGGATCAGGGGTACATCAAAGATGAAAAGATCACGGTAGCTCAGGCGCTTGACGCCTTCGGTAAACAGTACGACGCAAAGATCAGCATAGCGGAATACGTGTATTTCAAAGTAGGTCAGGCATAGACAAGCTGGAGAAGGGTGGAGACTTTGAAGAGAGCGTTTTTCACATCGAAGTCTCTGTTCCTTCTATACCTTGCTTTGCTTAAAAAGGAGCGTTTATGAATTCAGTACTAGCGACGGCGGAAGATAAAATGAAAAAGACTGCCGCCGCTCTCAAAGACGGATTTGCCGCTTTACGGACAGGGCGGGCTTCTGTAGCTTTATTCGATAAAATACGGGTCGACGCCTATGGGGATAAACAGGCTATCAATCAAGTGGCTAATATCGCGGTTCCGGAAGCGCGGGTTGTGGTCATAACTCCGTGGGATAAGGCGCTTATTAGCGATATTGAGAAAGCTATCCGTACATCCGAATTATCGTTGAATCCCAGCAATGATGGTAAAATCATTCGTATCACCATTCCGCCTCTTACTGAGGAACGGAGGAAGGAGCTTGTCAAGGTTGCAAAAACACAGGCGGAGCAATCCCGTGTTGCGATACGTAACATAAGGCGGGATGGCAATGACGAACTCAAGAAACAGCTCAAAGCCTCTGCCATCACGGAAGATGAAGAGAAAAAATGCGCTGCTGAGTTACAAACAGTGACCGATAATTACATCAAAGAGATTGATAAAATCCTAGCGGAAAAAGAAAAAGAAATCGTGGAAGTGTAATGGGTTTACATATCGGCATCATAATGGATGGAAACGGTAGGTGGGCTCAAGCAAGGGGACTTGTGCGTACACAGGGGCACCGTGAAGGACTTAAAGTTGCAAAGCAAATCGTTAAAGCCGCAAGTGATCTGAAGATTGACTTTCTGACGCTGTACGTATTTTCTACTGAAAACTGGAAACGCACGGCGGATGAAGTCGGTTTTATTATGGGACTGGTGCGGCAATACCTGAAAAGCGAGTTTAATTTTTGCCGTGAGAACCATATTCGGGTACGACATACCGGTGATCTTTCGAGACTTCCGACTGATGTTGCGAAAGATATTGCCGATGTGTGTAGAGACACCGAAATGTTTACCGGTATGCAGGTGATCCTTGCATTGAATTACGGCGGGAGAGATGAGATTGTCCGCGCCGTGAACAGAGCGTTGACCGGTACAGCCGGAAAAGAAATTGACATCAATGAAACCGTTATAGCAGACCATTTGGATAATCCGGATATTCCCGATCCGGATCTTATCATAAGAACCGCCGGTGAATATCGGATAAGCAATTTCCTTTTGTGGGAATCCGCATATTCGGAGTACTATATTTCCGAAAAACTGTGGCCCGATTGGAGCGGCGCGGATCTTGCGGAAGCCATTGAAAATTTTCAAAAGCGAGAACGGAGATACGGCGGCGCGTCATACCTATCCGCGCCGGGAGTATCTCATGAATAAAACGATACAACGGCTTCTGATGTTTTGTATCGGACTTCCTCTGGTGGTACTCGTTGTTCTTGTGCCTTATAAAAATCACCTCACTATGAACATAGTGATCGTTATACTGTGTTCCATAGGCGCCGCTGAATTAGGCGGTCTTTTTAAGAAAAAAGACATGACTATTTCCTTTGCTGAGACTGCCGCATTGGGAGCGTTGATTCCGGGCGCGATGACGTTGTTTTCTAGTTTTCACATAAATGAAGATTTCTTGTCGGGTGTTATGATACTCGCCGCAATTTGGATTGTTATTTCTAGGGTGTTCTGTAAAGGAGAAAAAATCAAGCAGGCCCTCGAATATATGGGCGCAGGTTTTGCGGCGCTTCTTTATCCTGGTTTTTTTATGTCATGGATCATCCGTATGACACGTTGGGAGAACGCCGCTTTTGTTATCCTCATGTTTCTCCTTATGGTGATCAGTAATGATTCGGCGGCGTGGGCGTGCGGTATGCTTTTCGGTAAGAACAACCGCGGTATTATTCCCGCAAGCCCCAATAAAAGCATAGCCGGTTATACGGGCGGTCTTGTTACTTCAATGCTGATTGGTCTGTGCGCTGCCGTATTCTTTCCAGAGATACTGGAATCTAAGCATTATCTGGCAATTCCGACCATGGTTTCCGGTATTTTTATAGGGTTTGTTACCGGTATAACCGGTTCTTTAGGAGACTTAACGGAATCGGTTATGAAACGGAGTGCGAATGCGAAGGATTCAGGTTTCATTATCCCGGGACGCGGAGGCGTGCTTGATTCCATTGATTCCATTGCGCTTGCCGCTCCGGTATTTTATGTTGTGTATTGGTTCTTTTTTACGAATTGAAGCGTTGAGAACCGTTAGCGCTGTTAGTATCGTTAGTATTATATGAAAAAAATAGCTATACTTGGAGCAACCGGGTCTATTGGGAACAGTACTATTGATGTTATCCGTAAAAATCCCGATTATTTCGATCCGGCGCTTTTTTCCGCGCACGCCAATATAGAATCACTTGTCAAGTTAGGTAAAGAATACCCGAAAGCCCGCCTTGCGCTTACTGGCAAAGCCAAACACGTACCGGTAGATATTCGCTGGACAGGGCGCGAAGGGCTGCTACGGGCGCTAGAGGAATGCGCTCGGTCCGGCGTGGATATTGCCGTAAACGGCATCGCGGGCGCGGACGGGCTGGAGCCTTCATTGGCTGCGCTTGATGCCGGTATGAATCTGGCGCTTGCTAACAAGGAAACTATCGTTATGGCGGGTGAAATCGTATCTATGAAAGCGCGTGAAAAAAACGCCTGTATCATACCTGTAGATTCAGAACATTCCGCTATTTTTCAACTTTTACGCGCTCACGGTACAGAAAACCTTGCTTCGATCATACTCACCGCCTCGGGAGGACCATTTCGCACCTTACCTCTTGAACAGCTTGCACGGGTAAAACCTCACGATGCGCTCGCTCACCCCACATGGAACATGGGCGTGAAGATCAGCATTGACTCCGCAAGTATGGCAAATAAGGGACTTGAGGTCATTGAAGCGGTGAAACTGTTCGATGTGCCGCCTAGTAAGGTGAAGGTCGTGGTACATCCTCAAAGTATCGTTCATTCCATGATATGTTTTTTAGATGGCAGCGTATACGCCCAGTTATCAAAGCCCGACATGCGTCATCCCATTCAGGACGCCTTGTTTTTCCCCGGTAAAGGTACAGTATCTTTTGATACTTTGGATTTTACTTCCCTTACCATAGGGTTTGAAGCGCCTGATGAAAAAAGATTTCCTCTTCTCCCCCTTGCGTATTATGCGGCAAAAGCCGGTTCTCTGTATCCGGTAGCTTACAACGCGGCAAACGAAGAAGCGGTATCCTTATTTTTAGAAGAGAAAATCGGATTCCTTGATATTGCGCGTATCGTAGAAATTGTCTTACAACAAGACTGGACAGGAATCGTTACATTAGACGCGGTTTGGGAAGCGGATAAAAAAGCGCGTGCTTGTGTATATAGATGTTAAACCTGCTTCAATCTTTATATCAAGTTCATTTTATGTAAGATAAATTGTTTGAATTTCAAGGCGTCTTCAAAATCTGGTAGCAGGCGAAGAGCCGCTTCACAGTCGGAAAGCGCCTGAATCTTATCGCCGTTGTGATAGCTGGCGTGTCCCCTGCGATAAAAGCAAAATGGCTGATAGGGGTTTATATCAAGTGAAATCGTGAAATCATCGACAGCTTCATCCCATGCGCGCTGAACCAGTTTTACAAGACCTCGGTAATATGCGGCTTTATACGCCTTACCGTCATATTCAAGAGCTTTGTTGAAATCAATAACAGCATCATCATAACAGGATTGCGCAAAATTTGCCATACCTCGATGACTGTAAATAATGGAAATAATATCATCTTTGGGGTTCATAGACAGGATTTGGGTATATTGCTTGATTGCCATAGCAAAATCCTTGCGGTTATGTGCATAAAGTGCGTTCAGTAAAAGCTCGTCTATAGTCTCATTTGTTTTGTTTTGCCCCCATACAGTATACGCCCTTGTCTCTGATGCAAGCTCATCATCGCTGAAGAGGAAGGTATCGACATTTTCTTCTAGTTTGTTAAAAAAGTCTTCCCGGCGTTTACCGGATTCTGCATAGAGTTGCTGCTGGTAGTTTCTGATTTCCTGAAATATAGTATCCGCGAGGGAGAGACTTGCGTTGATTGCCGCGAGTTTTCGTTTCATGGGCATGTCAAACGGTGTGAATTCCGCCTTGTACACGAGTTCATGCTCAACCTCAGCCCAGGCATCCTGCAAAATAGTACGTATCTGAATTTCGGCAACCTCGCAACCTGAATAACTATGTTTTTTGACAATAGCTTCCGGTATATTTACCAAAAGATGTATAGATTCATAACCGAATTCCTTATAGGAATAGTTAGAACCTTTTCTTTCGATGTCAATAACGGTGAAATACTTGCCGATAATATGCTGGACTTCACGAATATTTTCAATAAAAGGACACACCACCCGAATACCGATAATATCGGTTATAAGCGGCGCTTCCGCGCGTTCAGGGCTTTGTCTCAAAAGTTTAATATATTTTTTGTAATAACTGTCAAAATCCTTGATTCTTCCCTTGACCGTAGGACGGGGAGAAAACATTGAGAGAGCATCCTCCAGATACTCTTCAATACTTTTTGCTGTTGCTAGTCGTATATCCGAATAACGAATGTAAGTGTTTTGCAGCTTTTTCTTATCAGGTAGTTCCATATTAATTTTCAAACTAAAAAGGCTGCCTATACATTAGGCAGCCTTTTTATTTACCGGTTAAACACAGAGTGTTTACTCTTCTTCACTTTCTCCACTATCGGCATCCGATGTTTGCTGATTCTGGAAGGTTTCGGCAGCTTGCCTTTTCTTATCCAAAGCTTGCAGGAAGAGATTATTAGACTGTCTAGCTTGCTCAGCCTTATTCTTCTCATTCTCACGCTCGGTCTGAATCTGCCAGACAGACTCATCATCAATATCGCGTTCTTCCTCAAGGACAGCCTGATCGTAGATGACTTTAACATCTTTGAAATAAGTGATGAAATCACCGCCGGGCTGCTCTCCGCTCTTAATGATACGGAATTCGCCGAATTTAATTAAACTTGACTCTTGGGGATAGATAGGCGCGGTATTAAGCTGGCGATCCCGCACATCTTGTGCATAACGGGGATTATCCCAACGAAGTTCGCCCCAACCCTGGAAATCAAGTGACCCGACCTTAATCGGAATCTCTTTGCCGTTGCCATCAATAAGGATAAGATAGAGCGTATAGGGATAATTAAGACCGTATACATTAACCGCTACGGATTTGATGGTTCCCACATTCTTGATGACGCCGAATCCGCCTTCAAATTTGGAAGCGGCTTCGCTTCCCTCTTCGGCAGGTTCATAAGCGGGAATTTCAAATGGCGGTTTAATGGTTGCGACCGTATTCCACGCCGCATTTGGGAACCGCGCGCGAACGCCTAGTACCGTTCCGTATAAGTTGGAAGTTGATTCCCTGCTCTTACTCACACTCTGGTTTTGAATGGTTGCAGAAGAACTTGAAATCTTTACCAGCCAGTTTTCAATAGCAAGAGAGGTCTTCATAAGAGCCTTCTGCTCGTCCGTGTAGTTGTTAGCAGTATGATTAGAGGTATCAATGGTAGTTGCCGCATTGAGCGCAGTTACACCATTGTTATCCTCAGCCTTAGTGTCAGCTACAAGCTGTGTAAAGTCAATTAAGACATCTTCTTTTGCAAGAAGAGACCCTACCGCCAACAATGAAATGATTGAAAGAATGAATATCCGTTTCATCCATAACTCCTTTGATTTTGTAAAAATCCTGAAAAACTAAATCTACTTTCATTATACGTGATTTAATAAAATTGTCAATGTCTTTTCTGACAAATTTATTAAAAATCTATCGAATGTCCTTCAATAAAAAATTTTATTTTTTTTATA
Source organism: Treponema sp. (assembly GCA_031276815.1). Lineage (GTDB taxonomy): Bacteria > Spirochaetota > Spirochaetia > Treponematales > Breznakiellaceae > JAIRKH01. Next base: position 13,436 of record JAISMJ010000004.1, on the reverse strand, counting down.
AATTGAAAGTTTCTTATCAGACTTTGCCTGAATGTTGAAAAACTCCGTTCTATACTGTCTTCCATCGTTACAAGTTTGGTGTTTTCAATGATGATGGGGAACACTGCGGTTTCGGAGAGATTGATATAGACAGTCCCGTTGCTGTGAAAGAGCGACAGTAGTTTTGTTTCTCTGGGAAAAAGCGGCGCTGATTCCGGATTACGGGGACCAAAAAGCGTCTCTTCCGCGTACATCCTGATCGCCGTTTCATCAGAGCGCGAGCGCAGTACCATGTGTTCTTCGACTTGAGGCGTGTAATCTTTCATATTATAAAAGACAAACGTGCGCCGAATCATATCGGAACTAGCTGCGCCTTTGAACGCGATTGCAAGAAGAATCACAAGGTACAAAAACCGCCGTGTACGCGCGCCGGCAAAAAAATGGATTATAACTGAAAGAATGGCAAAAATAGGTTTCATTCTATGATATTAAAACCTCCCGGTTGTTCATAAAGCGTTACAAAATCGCTTATACCCTTGAAAAGGGCTTCGGTATATTTTTTGAGAGATTGCTCTTCAAACAGGAGCGCCGCATCTGACGGGTTACTTATAAAGCCGAGTTCCACCAGTACCGATGGCATATTAATTCTTTTTACCACGTACCACTGTTCTTCTTTTGCCCCGCGTGAAGGACTTACTGGACCGATGAATTCATCAAGACTCTTCATAATGAGTACGGCAAGCATCTTGCTTTCGTAGGTAAATTCTTCTTCTTTCAGCGTGTTTAGAATGGTTCTGACTTCATCGGAACCATTAAAGGCGTCTTTTTCAATGATTTCCCTTCGCACTTTTGGGGGAAGGTACCATATTTCGTAACCGCGCGCCGGATTTTTCTTGAGATTGGCATTCAATTCCGAATTGCAATGAATAGAAACAAAGATGATGACTTCGTTCTCTTCAATTTTTATCCCATTTGCAAAAGATGCCCGCTCTTCTAGCGCTAGCGTAACGTCTGTAGTACGCGTCATAAATATCTTTTTATCAGGGTAGCGTTTAACAAGCTGGTCTCTTAGATTGGTCGCTACTTTAAGCACGATATCTTTTTCCTTCAGAGTAATTTTCTTTCCATTGATAGTCTGTACGGTTGTTGCTCCGGGATCTTTACCGCCATGTCCCGGATCGATGATGATCGCCGCTACTTTGAACGGCTTTACATCACGTTTCATCTCGGCGTCAATGGCATCTTTGAGCGATGTAATGAAACGTTCAGGAAAGCGGATTACTCCATTCTCCATATAAGGCGAGGGTACGCTGATGACTTCATAACCGTCAACCAGCGAAAAAGATGTTTCTCCTTTCAATCCCACATGAAAACTGGCGTAATGCCCGGAACTGTAAAAAGTTCCGGTTTGCAAAAAAGGATCCCATTGAAATTCAGGCAATATTTTGAGGGCATCTTGTAAAGAAATCGTTTTATCCTGAGTATAAGCTGTTATAGGTACCATGAAAAGGAGAAAAAATAATGAAAAAACGTTAGATTTCATTATAAGATTCATTTTTTTACCATATTAGCGCTTACTCATTAATGAATCTATCAGATAAACCGCTCCTTGGTAGCCTCCGCGTATAAGCGCCTTCCAGAAACCGCGCCCCAAATCCGTACCGGAATGTGTGTCTGCAATCTTCTGTAATGGAAGAGAAAGTCCGGTAAGCGTTCTGACTGCGTTCAGGCTTTCCTGCGCGCTTCTCCCTAGCCAGTCCTTGATATCCGATGTTTCAAATTCAGGAAAGGTTATAATTGAAAGGGATTGTTCGGCATTTCTTTGCAGGATTTCTTTATTATAAGGATAAAGCATATTTTCTTCAATGCCTGCCGGCACTTTTTCAAGTAACTTTTTCATTTCAGAAGATATGGCGTAAGCGGACGGCGGAAAAACCGCCCCTGTTGCGTCATCGTTTTCCAAAAAAGACGATGTCGCTTTGTTGGGCGCTTCCAGCCGCACGAGCAAGGCTCGTGCGGCTGTTTCTGCCGCATAGACGGCTTCTTCACGGGCGGGCGCGGCGGCTATAACGTTACCGGCTTTACTCACGTTATTTACCGGAAAGCGTACCGTATCGCCTGATTTTATACGCAGAAAAATATCGCGCACGTATGGAACCGCTTTGGCGGCGGCGTCTCCCGCTACGGAGCGGACTATACCCGGTATGGAGATAAACGCCCGCTCTGCGGAAGTCCAATGTCGTGAAGGCGTGAGCGTTGCGGCGATAGTCTCGCTATGCTCCCCTATGGCGACTTCTATAGCGGCGCGGGTAAGTTCAACCCCCGATGCGTAGGGGTATGTCCAGCCCGACATGTAACCGCCGGAAAGACGCGCCGCTATCTCACCTATCATAGGACCTTTGGGCGTGAGCTTGACGTCTCCTTTCGCGGCTCCGTTGGTAATGCCGAGACTGCGGATGCCCGCCTTGAATACGGAAAGCAGATTTTCGGCGGTTTCCGAATCAAGATTTGCGGGCATGGTATGACCCATTTCGATAAAGTAGGGCGGGAATACGATGTGTCTATCAGCAAGCCCTGTGATGGTAATTTCCCCTTGGCACACAATGGCGTCAATGGAAAATTCGGGACCTTTCATATATTCTTCTATTATAATCTTGTTTGAACGGGAGAAGGGGAAGGCGTCACGAACCGCCTCCCGCAGGTCTTCAAACGTGTCCGCGCGGCGGCAGCCTCGCGCTCCCATATTGTCAACAGGTTTTACCACAACCGGAAAAGCGAAAGGCGGTTTCCATCCGTCAGCCGGTATAGCGGACAGCGTGATGAATGACGGGGAAGGAATGCCGTCCCGTTTGAAACATGACCGCATGCGTTCCTTATCCGATGCGTTCAACGCCGTCTCGTACGGCAATCCGGGAAGCCCCGCTTTTTCCGCAACCCATGCGACCGTAGCCGAGAAGTCCGTCCCCGCGGTCATAATGCCCGCAAGCGTACCATGCGCCTGTAGTGAGCGCGCAAGGGCTTCAATCCCTTCTTTGTCTTTAAGATCAATTTTTTCAAAATGATCCGCCTCCCGCGCACAGGGGGCGTCCGGATCCGCGTCCGCTACGATGGTCTCAAGCCCCAATGTTTTTGCGGCTCTGATTGCGGGACCTTGCATGACGCCTGCGCCAAGTATGATTAATTGCTTTTTTTGCATAACGTTTTATTATGGCATAAATCATCAGGATAGGGAATGGGTTACTGTGAGCTACCAATGTTTCACAGACGATACTCAAGAAATTTCCTTTGTAATTTTTTAAGCTACTTTACTATTTTATGAGATGGTGTATAATAATGGCAATAGTAGATGTAAGAAAAAAAGTTAAATCCAAACCGGACGGAGTCTGGGTTTTCAACGGATTAATCAAGTGTATGGATGATAGAAAAAGGTATGGATGATAGAAAAACGATTATGCTGGTTGATGATAACATAGCTAATCTCAAAATCGGCAAGAATGCATTAATGGAGTTTTATGATGTCTTTACCGTACCGTCCGCAAAAAAGATGTTCGAGCTTCTTGAACGTAATAAACCGGCTCTTATCCTTCTTGACGTGGATATGCCTGATATGGACGGCTATGAAGCTATCAAAATCTTGAAAGAAAAGCCCGATACGCTGAAGATTCCCGTAATTTTTCTGACTGGAAAAAGCGAAGTTGAAGATGAAGTTAAAGGGTTGACGCTCGGCGCGATTGATTACATTTCAAAACCTTTTTCGCCCTTCATTCTCCGCAAGCGCATTGAGGTACACATTCTGGTGAATTCCCAGCGGGAGGTACTTGAAAAACAGCGGAAAGAACTACAGGAATTTAACAGTAATCTGCAAAAGCTTGTTAATGAAAAGACAAAAACCGTGGTTGAGCTTCAAAACGCCGTGTTAAAAACTATGGCGGACATAGTTGAATGTAGGGACGATGTTACCGGAGGACATATTGAACGGGTACAGGCGTATCTGAAGATATTGGTTGAAGGCTTGATAGAGCGCAAATTGTATGAACATATAACCGGACATTGGGACGTTGAACTCCTGCTTCTATCTTCCCAACTGCACGACATTGGTAAAATCGGCATCAGCGATAGCGTACTGCAAAAGAAGACCGCGCTTAATGAAGAAGAATATGAAATAATGAAGCAGCATACTACGCTCGGCGTGAAGGTCATTGAAAAAATTGAAGCGGAATCGTCTGCCTGTGATTTTCTTGCGTACGCAAAAATTTTTGCCGGAACCCACCACGAAAGGTGGGACGGTACCGGTTATCCCAAAGGGCTTGCCGGTGAGGATATTCCCCTGCTTGGACGCCTGCTGGCTATCGCTGATGTGTATGATGCCATTACATCCAAACGCCCTTACAAAAAAGCGCTTACCCATGATAAGGCGATGAGGCTCATTATGTCTGGAAAAGGAAGGCATTTTTCGCCGGATCTGATCGATTTGTTTGCGGAGGTAGCCGGTATATTTGCCGCAACCCAGAACGGCTTTGCGAGAGACGGGTGTCCGGCCCAAGTCTTTAGGCTTACGGATGGCGCCTGATGGAGCGAAGGGGACGTATGCGAAGGGGAAGAACAGGACAAGGGCAAAGAATCAAGAAAGACGGCGGGGCATACGCGAAAATCTCACGGAATAATATAGCTTCACCTAAAATAAATATTTGACTTTTGCAAAAGATACGCATATAATTAAGACGGTTTTAAATAACCAATGCGTACCATTTGCGTAGAGCAAATGTATTTTTAATCCTTATGAGGAGGAATGTATGAAAAAGCTGGGCAAAATAGTTACTATTTTTGCGATGCTGTTGCTGGGTGCGGTTCTTTTGGGAGCTTGCAGTAAAAAAGACGCGGCGGGAACGGTGTACCTGCTTAATTTTAAGCCGGAAATTGACGCGCAATGGAAAGAAGCGCTCGTTCAATTCACCGCAGAGACCGGCATAGAAGCCAAAGTCGTTACCGCGGCGGGCGGTACGTACGAACAGACGCTCCGCTCCGAAATCACCAAGTCGGAGCCGCCGACGCTGTTTAACATCAATGGTCCCATAGGCTACCTGAATTGGAAGACCTATACGGCGGATTTGAAAGACACGAATCTTTACGGCTGGCTTTCCGACAAAAGCATGGCTATTTCCGCGGATGGCGGCGTGTATGGGCTTCCCTATGCGGTTGAGACGTACGGCATCATTTATAATGACGCAATCTTCCGCGCGTATTTTGCGCTGGCCGATCGCGCCGTTACCACTGTCTCAAGCGCCGGTCAGATCGGCAACTTCGCCACCCTTAAAGCCGTGGTGGAAGATATGACCGCCCGCAAGTCCGAATTAGGTATTGACGGCGTGTTTGCTTCGACCTCGTTCAGACCCGGTGAAGACTGGCGCTGGCAGACCCATCTGGCGAACCTGCCTATTTACTACGAATACCGCGACAAGGGCGTAGGCGATTTGGATACGATTGATTTGACGTATAGCGCTCAATATCAAAATATTTTCGATCTGTATATCAACAATTCGGTAACGGATCGCAAGATGATCGGGTCCAAGTCCGTTGACGATTCTATGGCGGAGTTTGCTCTCGGCAAGGCGGCTATGGTGCAGAACGGCACATGGGGCTGGGGACAGATTGCGGGCATAGCCGGCAATGTGGTTCAGGCTTCCGACGTCAAATACATGCCGATCTACACGGGCGTGAACGGGGAGGAAAAACAGGGGTTATGCACCGGTACGGAGAACTATATCTGTCTCAACGCCAAGTCTTCAAAGGCGTCTCAGGAAGCCTCTCTCAAACTCCTTGAATGGCTGTTCAATACGCCCAATGGCAAGAAAGTCGCGGTTGAGAAACTCGGTTTCGTTACCCCGTTCAGTACCTTCGGCGCTGACGAACGTCCGGACAACCCGCTTGAGAAAGAGGCGTTCCGCTTTATGAGCAACCCCGATCGCGCGGCGGTTTCGTGGAACTTTACGAGTTTTCCCAGTCAGGCGTTCAAAGACGACCTTGGGGCAGCCCTCTACGATTACGCGCTTGGAAACAAGGGTTGGAATGACGTAAGCGATATCTTCAAAAACAGATGGGCTGAAGAAAAAGCGTTACTGAAATAAAAAATGGCAATTATCCCCTCATGTATGCCGGACAACCATTAAAGAAGGCGGCTTGAGGGGCTGATTGCGGCAGATTGATAGTAGCGGCGTTTACCACGCTACTATCTAATGAAACGATACCGGAAAAGCGGGGTATCATGCACATACAACCCCGCTTTTAACAAAACAATCATGACAGCATGAGATTATTCTCCGCCGGAATTGACCAGTTTTACCGCGGAATTGACCAGTTCTATGACAGAATTGACCAATTCTACGACAGAATTAGATCATTCCGTGACAGAACTGGATCATTCCGTGACAAAACTGAATCATTCTGTGACGGAACTGAATCATTCTGTGACGGAACTGGATCATTTCGTGACGGAATTAGATCATTCTGTGACAAAACTGAATCATTCCGTGACGGAATGGACCAGTTATACGGCGGAATGGACCAATTCTATGACGGAATTGACCAGTTCTATGACAGAATGGACCAATTCTACGATAGAATGGACCAGTTCTATGACAGAATGGACCAGTTCTATGACAGAATTAGATCATTCTGTGACAAAACTGGTCCATTCTGTGGCAAAACTGGTCCATTCTACGGCAGAATTGAATCATTCTGTGCTAGAATGGCAACCCTCATAGGAGGTGTTCACGTACAGAAGGGAGCAAAGAGCGACCAAGGATAAGGCGTAAAGCGAGATAGATAACGGCGGAAACCATCGGGCAGCGTTTGCCATAGCGGGTAGCCTTTCTTATGCCCCGCGCAAAACCGCTCACGTTTACCGCGTCAGTTGCTCGTTGGTGTGTTTAAGCCGTTCAGACAGCGTTTCGATCACCTTATTATCCGCATTTTTATCAATAGTCATAATTTGCTGGAATAGAGCCGGCGGCAGAACAAGCGCGGTAAGGTCATCGGCGGCTTTTGCCGTTGCGGAACGTTTGTTCGCAAGCAGATGTCCCATTTCGCCGAAAAACGTATCGGCGTTTATCACCGCGACACGCTCCTGACGCCCGCTTTTTTTATTATTAAGGTAAATATGAACCGATCCGGAGAGAATGTAGTAAATATCATGGCTGTCTTCCCCCTGAGAGAAGATCGTTTCATTCGCGCTGTATGAGCGGCAGTATGTTTGCAGCCGCCCGTTTTTGATAGAGGAAAAGAGGAGTTTGTCGATGAAAAAGGATGCGGGATTGGAACGCGCCATCCGTAATTTGATGAAAAGAAGCGCGTCAAAATATTCAACGACAAAGGCGAACTGCGCGCCGATAAAGAAAAACATGAAGAAGAAGTACACTTTTGCCAAAAGAAGGATAAGATCGCCTAATGTTCCGTATATGACATGGTACCGCTCCGGATTTATAAACACGCTAAATAATGCGGAGAGAATAGCGTATATGGCGATGCACAGTACCGCGCCCGCTCTCGCGGAGTTCCCGTTTGGACGTCCGTTTGGCACGATTCGGTACGCCCCAAAGGTAAGCAGCCCCAATCCTAAAAACGGAATGACCATAAACACGGTACGCACTATGCCTTGCTCCATCTCCGTACCGAATAACAGCGCGGAAAGATGCGCGCCCATCACGGTAATAAACACAAAGACAATGACCGTTACTTCCAGCCCCAGCGGAATGAGATAGCTTTTTATGGGGTTTGACGCTTTTGCGCTAAAAAAGATGGAGTTAAGCCCCCGCTGCATGGAGAAAGCGAACACGATGGCAGCCCACAACATGCTGATAAGGGAGGTAATGCCGGTCAATCCCGGATTAAACGTATCCAGAAACCGCTCTACCGTGCCGCCGATGTCAAACGCGCCGCCCAAAAATCCAATGCCGAGGATGATCCGCGCCGCTTCTTGGGATGAAGAAGCGAATAAGACCGATATAAAATAGGCGACAATGAGCAGCGCCGGCATGAGGGAGAGCAGGAACCCGTACGCGCCGGCTGCCGCATGATTTGCAAGCCCGTTGCCGCCGAAGTACTGGAGGGTTATCCATACGCGCTGGAGCATTGACGCGCCGGCTCTGATAAAAGAAAGCTTCACTATTGCTAATGGTTTAAGAGTCATTTCTTGTATTATGCACATGAAAGAAAGATATTGCAAGGGGAAAACGCGACCTTTGCCGGTTAATGGCGGTTCAAAGCTTTAGCCGGTGAGCTTCCATAATAACCATGTTCGATTAAGTTCTAACTACGCCGCATCCGCTTCAATTGCAAGGCGCGGCGCGTCCGCTGCGGGTAGCATGACTGTAGCGTAGACACTGCCCGTTCCCCGCCCCTTCGCCCCAACGACCGGAGTGTTATTCGTCACGCGGACCGTTTCGTCTTCGGTTGTTCAGCCTGTACGTCCCGTCTCTCTCCGCTACGGCGCGTGATAGGGAGGCGGTTATTTGGTAAGCAGCCCCGCCGCATCAACGGCATGTAATATCCGCCGTTTTACGGCGCCGGAATTGCCGGTAAAGTCCGCTATCCGCGCGCGTACGGCTTTTCGGTTTGAATTCAAACCGAAAGGGCAGGTACAGGACGTTTTGAGTATGCCTTGTTCTTCCGCGCAGGCTATAATCTGCCGCTCCTCGGCGAGTCCAAGGGGGCGTATGAGGGATACCGGATAGGCGCGGTACGTAAGGCGGATCGGCATGGCGGAGAGTTCGCCTTTTGCCGTCATATTCATAAAAAACGTTTCGATAATATCGTCAAGATGATGACCAAGCGCAATCTTGTTGAAGCCCCGGTCAACCGCGTATTTCAGCAGTTCCGCGCGTCTCTGCGTTGAACACCAATAACAGTTCATCGCGCGTCCGGGCTTGAGCCGGCCGGTGATGGGGACGAATACGTCTGTAAAGGGTATTCCCCATTCAGCAAGGCGCCGCTCAAGCGGAGATTTTTTGCAGCACGCGCAGAAATCGCTTGATATATGCAGAGCCGCAAGTTCATACGTTCTCTTTATTGCCGGACGGGCGCCGGAAAGCGCCCACGCCATGACGGTGGAGTCTTTGCCGCCGGACGCCGCTATGAGGACGCGGTCGCCGTCTTCTATGAGGTTCCGCTCCATGACGGCTTTGATGACGAGTTTTTGGACGATATTACTCCGCGCCGCGCGCATGGTTCCCCGCTTGGGCATACACGTCCCGCACCACAAGCCCCGCCAGCATCATGCCCGCGCTTGCCGTTACCGTAACGCTGCTCCCGTTAATCACCTTCTTTGAAGCGCACCACTCCGGCGTATCCGGCGCTTCATCCGCGCCATGAGCGGCAGCGCCGGCAGCCCCGCGCTTCACGGGGCAGAGGCAGCGTCCGCTTCCGCACGCAACCGGTATTTCGGCGCGGAGGGGGATACGTTCACTGCTGAACACAACGGTGAAATGCCCGTCAAAGCCGCGTTTCCGCAGTCCCTGCCGTACAAGCCGCGCAAGGGGGCATCCGCGCGTATCCCAGATATCGCCTGTTTCGAGGCGCGTTGGATCGAGTTTTTGCGCCATGCCCATTGAAGAGAAGATGGGCGCCCCTTTTTGAGCGCAGATTTCTATCAAGTCGAGTTTGTAGGTAAGGCTGTCGATGGCGTCAATAACGTAACCGGCACGTTCTATGGCAAACAGTTCCGCGGTATCCTTTGAAAACACCCGCTCAAACGCGGTTACGGAACAATGCGGGTTGATGGCGAGCAGTCTGTCCCGCAATGCTTCGGCTTTCGGCTTTCCTATGGTTGAGGGCATTGCCTGTACTTGCCTGTTTATATTGGTAACGCACACCGTGTCCGAGTCAACAACGGTCATATATCCCACGCCGGAGCGTACCAGAGCTTCGGCAGCCCAACTCCCCACGCCGCCAATCCCAAAGACAATAACCCGCGTCCGCGCAAGCAGGTCAACCGCTTTCTGTCCGATCAAAAGCGCAAGGCGCTGAAAGAGAGGATTCATATACCGTTTCATTATGCGGTTTTGCGGAGCGTAGTCAAGAGGGAGCGGCTCGCGTGAAGTACCGCGAAAGCGCGTTTTCTATACATGCCGCTGCCTCCGCGGTTCCTTGGGCGGCGTCCATTCCAAGCCGTTAGGCTTGTGAATATACACTGCAACGCTAAAAATACGTAACAATATTATGTGAAATAACGCTTGACAAGAACTATACCTATAATTATACTCTAAAAAGAATCTACAATTCATGCGAGCGCGTGAATCCAATGCGCGTGGAAACTTCAGACTTACGTGGCGAACTAAGCCCAACGCTAAAGCGCGCGCGTTAGGGAGGCGGTTCACAGGTAATTGTATGATACGGTAGTTAAACAGAAGGGGGACGCTATGGCTGATCAGAACCAGCAGTTGGTTACGTTTCAATTAGGTGAAGAGTTGTATGGCATAAATATTATGGATGTGAAAGAGATCGTCAGGGTACAGGATATTCGGGGTATTCCGGATACGCCGCCGTATGTGGAAGGCATTTTCCACTTGCGGAGTGAAATCATACCCATCATCAATTTACATAAACGCTTTCATCTTAAGAAACTCGCGGCGTCTGAAGAAGATGAGTTGTTGTCAGGCTTTATCATTCTGGATATTGACGGGATGAAGCTGGGAATAATCATCGATCGCGTCTCAAGAGTCATTACTATAAGTCAGGGGCAAGTGCAGCCCCCGCCTCAAATGGGGGGCGGTATAGGCAGCGAGTATATTCACGGGGTCGTGCGTCAGGAACATGGCGGTTATCTCATCATTTTGAGTATACGCGAGCTGTTTAATCCTAAAGAACTGCAGAAAATAGCGGAACTCAAGCGGTAAATGTAGTACATGATAGAAATCTATTCTCCAACTATCCGGCGTAAGGAAATGGACGCCGTATTGACGGCATTGGTCGAGGATAAGATCGGTCCCGGAGAACGGTCGGAGATGTTGATTCAGAACGCAAAGGAATATCTGGGCTTCGATTACTGCATCGCTGTGCGTAGTCCCGCTATCGCGCTGTATATCGCGCTGAAAGCGCTTGCTATTGAAGACGGCAAAGAGGTAATTGTCTCCGCTTTGTCGCCTGTGTATTATATCCATATCATTGAAGCCCTGCGGCTCACACCGGTTTTTTGTGATACGGCTCCTTCCTGCGCCGTTATTGACAAAGAGCATATTCAAACCCTCCTTTCACCGCGCACACAAGCAATCGTCCTCCGCCACACGCTAGGGTTCACGCCGGATACCGCGTCCATCGCGGAACTGGGGCTGCCGGTGATTGAAGACTGCTCCCAGAGTTTTGGTACGCGGGCGGACGGCGATGCGTTGCTGCCGTCCGCCGGAGTATTTACCCTCATAGGCTTGGAAGAACGGGATATGCTGACGGCGGGCGGGGGCGCGTTGCTTTTTGCCATGAACCGCCGGAATGGAACGGCGCTGCGGAACCTCGGAACACTGCCGGATGAATACGCGCTGCCGGACATGAACGCGGCGATGGCTATCGTGCAGCTCAGAGAAGCGCACAGAAACCGCGCTAAGGTGAAAGAGATTGCCAACGCGTACGCGCAAGCGAGCCTCCGCACCCGCCATAAACGGTTTATATCCCGTGACGGCGTTGAGTACAACGACTACACATTCCCGCTGATCCTTGAGAGCGGTATGAAGGACGTGAAAGCCTACGCGAAAAAGAAGGATATAGCGGTGGAAAACCCGTTTGGTAATACGGCGCTGGGAAGCGGTCATGTTGCCGGACGCGAGCAGTGTCCTGAGAGTTATTCTCTCTCAATGAGAACGGTGATTTTCCCGCTCTACCCCCGGCTTACGGGCGCTGATATTGAGAAAGTGGTGAAACTCATCGGAACCCTGCCCTAACCGCCATGCCGCCGCGCCGGCACGAACAGGAGCGGTACGGATACTCCCGCCCGCGCCCGCGCTCGAACCGCTCCTTGCATCAGGCTCCGCCGACCGGCGCTTCTCCGCCGCGCGTCCTTGTTTCTCCCGCTCCTTCGCCCCGCTCCGTTCACGGGCTCCTCCGCGGTTCGCCGCCGCGTTCAATGCCGTCATCGCCGCATACCGTCCCGCTTGACGTTCCCCGCCTCCAGCCGCCGCTCCCGTTCCGCGCGGCGTGAGACCGGAACGCCGGTCTGAGATACGTCCGCTCTAGCCGCTCGCTTGATATGCCCGTGAGGGCGCGTTTTGAACGCTGTCCCGCGTCCTCCCCGCCATGACAGGCGCCGGTTCCGTAACGGTTACAGTCCGTTGAGAGTGTTCGCTTCATGCGCGAAACGGGCGCGGATTCGCCGTTTGCAAAGCGTACCGCGTTGCCGCGCTGTAGTAATCGCTTGACAAAACAAGCGAACTATAGCTATACTCTATGCCATACCTATGAAGGAGGAAATACATGGTAACATTAGCGAGTTCTTTTCGGTTGCGGAATAAACTCAAAGAGCGGATCAGTACGCTCACGGACGCGATTACGTCTGCGGGGTTCAGCAAGACTGCGGGAACGGAAGAAAACACCAATCAATGCGATGGGAAGACGCTTGATGAAGCGGTGCGCGAGGTTGACGCGCTTATGAGCCTCCTTCGGGACTTGAACGCCCGCATTGAGAACGCCAATCAGGTCAACCGCCCCTTACTCATTGAGCTGGAAACCATCAAGGCGAAGATAGCGTTTTATAATATAATAACGCAGAAGTGCCGCAGGGTTAAACCGTACGAATTCGAGAGTGATGAGCAGGGAGAGCCGCGGCGGGTTGCGAAAGAGCCGCTCCTTGATCAGAAGAAGATGACGTCCGCGCTTGCGAATCTAAAAAAAGAGAAAGACGCGCTTGAAGAGCGCATCGCCGCCGTGAACATGACGGCGGCAGTCGACATTGATCCCGATACGATCCTTTCACGGATATGAGGGACGGAAATCATGCATAACGGGGGGTTCTTCTTTTCTATGATCCTTACGGATAATCACGCGGAGCTTTGTGAACAAAATCCATGTCCAATCAGCGCGTATGCCTTACGATTACAGATGAGAATCATGCTGGACATAATCCTTATAGTGTTAAACCTCCAACCTTTACATACACTAAAATACCGGTGATTGCGCGCTAACGGCGGTATCGCATACCGCGGTACCGCCGGCGTTATGGAGAGAGGAATCCCCCTTTTTTATAGGTCTATACAGTATACTCGCCTCGCGCGGGTATAACGCCCCCATTCATACAGTTTTTTCCTTGACAAGCGCCCTACTCTGTTTTATGATCGTTGCTAGAGAAACGCGGCGGTCTTCCCCTTTCGTATGAGAATTCCCCGTATTTCCCGTATTATTATTAGAGGAGGCGCTTTATGGCGTTAGATTTCACTCTCAAAGACGTTATCCACAAGATAACCGTAAAGTTCGCTCCGGCG